>DATBDN010000180.1:0-10109 GCA_036269895.1 Thermoleophilaceae bacterium | reverse complement strand
CATGTTGCGGGCGTCCGACTTGGCCGAGGCGTCCTGACCCTTCTGACGCTGGCCGAGGAACGCCGGCAGGGCGATCGCGGCCAGGATGCCAATGATCAGGATGACGACGAGGAGCTCGATCAGGGTGAAACCCTTCTCCTCTGAATGAATGCGCTCACGGATCTTCCGCAGCATGGTGGGGCCTCCTAGTGTTTTTGGTCGTACGGGCGACGAGCAAATCGCCTCCCGCAAAATCCGACTTTAGGTCCGGATCAGTGGTTAGGCAACTACCCAGTTCGTCCTGTTGAGGCTTCTTCGACGACTGCAGGCGGAAGCTTTAGGCCCGAGTGGACAGAATCCTCCCCGGCCCGCTCAAGCTTGGCCGAACGACCTACTTGATCTGGTCGTAGACCTTGAACAGCGGGAGGTACATCGCGACCACGACAAAGCCGACGATGCCGCCGACGATGATGATCATGATCGGCTCGAGGATCGACGTGAGCGCCTTGACGGCGGCCTCGACCTCGTCCTCGTAGAAGTCCGCGATCTTCGAGAGCATCGAGTCCAGCGCACCGGTCTCCTCGCCGACCGCGACCATCTGGACGACCATGCCCGGGAACGCGTCCGGCTCGGTGCGCATCGGCGCCGCGATCGTGCCGCCGTTGCGCACGGACTCGTGCACGGCGTGCATGGCGTTCTCGACGACCACGTTGCCCGACGTGCGCCCCGTGATCTCGATCGCCTCGAGCATCGGGACGCCGGCCGCGATCAGCGCCGAGTAGGTGCGCGCAAAGCGCGCCAGGGCGACCTTCTGAACGACGTCGCCGATCTTGAACGGGAAGCGCAGCTTGATGCGGTCCCATTGCTCCTTGCCGCGCTTCGAGTGCTTCCAGCGGCGGAAGCCCCAGACGACGCCGACCACGATCGCTATCGGGATGTAGGGCTGGCGCGTGAGCAGATGCGACGCGGTGACGGTGACCTGCGTGATCGCGGGAAGCTTCCCGCCGAAGTCCTTGAACACTCCCTCGAACACCGGCACCAGGAACGCGACAAGCGCGATCACGACGAGGCCCGCGAACGAGATGATCACGATCGGGTAGACCATCGCCGACTTGATCTGGCGCCGCAGCGACGCGTCCTTCTCGAGCTGGTCGGCGACGCGCTTGAGCGTCTCCTCCAGGATTCCACCCGTCTCACCGGCCGCGACCATGGCGACGTAGAGCTCGTTGAAGATGTCGGGGTGGCGCGCGAGCGCATCGGAGAGCGCAAGACCGGCCTCGACGTCCTTGCGAACCTGCGAGATCGCGTCCTTCAGCTTCGGGTTCTCCTGCTGATCCTCGAGCACGTACAGCGCGCGGAGCATCGACATGCCCGACGACACCATCGTCGAGAACTGCCGCGTCATGACGGTCAGCTCGTCGGCCTTGACCTTCTTGAACCGCTCGAAGATGTCGCCGCTGCCGGACTGCTCGTCGATGTCGACGACGATCAGCCCGCGCGAGCGCAGCTGCGACGCGACCGCGACCTTGTCCTCGGCCTCGATCTCGCCCTGGACGGTGCTGCCAGTCGGGTCGAGGGCCTTGTAAGCGAATGTCGACATCGGTCCGAGTCCTCCTGGCTAGGCCGCGCGCGAAACGCCGAGCAGTCGCCGCAGCTCGTCCGGCGAACTGGACCGCGCCTCGGCCAGCTCACGCGTGATGACGTTCCGCCGGACAAGCTCGGTCAGCGCCGTGTCCATGGTCTGCATGCCGAAGCTGGCGCCCGTCTGGATCGCCGAATAGATCTGGTGGGTCTTGCCCTCGCGGATGAGGTTGCGCACGGCCGGCGTCGGCACGAGCACCTCGGCGGCGAGCACACGGCCCTTTCCGTCCGCGGTCGGAAGCAGCTGCTGGGTGGCGATACCCTGCAGCGCCACTGACAGCTGTACGCGGACCTGGTCCTGCTGAGACGGCGGGAACACGTCGATGATTCGGTCGACGGTCTGCGCGCAGTCCTGCGTGTGCAAGGTGGCGAACACGAGGTGGCCCGTCTCGGCGGCCGTCAGCGCCGTCGAGATCGTCTCCAGGTCGCGCATCTCGCCCACGAGGATCACGTCCGGGTCCTCACGAAGCGCGGCCTTGAGGCCGAGGCCGAAGCTCTGCGCATCCGAGCCAATCTCGCGCTGGTTCACGATGCAGCCCTTGTGCGGGTGCAGGAACTCGATCGGGTCCTCGATCGTGAGGATGTGCTCGTGGCGTTCCGTGTTGATCAGGTCGAGCATCGCCGCAAGCGTCGTCGACTTGCCAGAGCCGGTCGGCCCGGTGACGAGCACGAAGCCGCGCGGCTTCTTGGTGAACTCCTCGAGCACGTTCGGCACGCCCAGGTCCTTCAGCTGCGGCATCCGCGTCGGGATCAGGCGGAACGCGGCGCCGACCGTGGCGCGCTGGTAGAAGGCGTTGACGCGGAAGCGAGCGCGGCCGGGGATCGTGTACGAGAAGTCGATCTGCCAGTCGTTCTCCAGGCGCTTGCGCTGCTCCTCGGTGAGGATCGAATAGACGATCTCGCGGGTGTCCTGCGGCGAGAGCTTCGGGTAGTCGAGCGGCTGCAGCCGGCCGCGTAGGCGCACCATCGGCGGTGCCGCGGCAGTGATGTGGAGGTCGGAAGCACCGAGCTCCATCACGTTGATCAGGATGTCTGCGAAATCGAAATCCACGGTCCTTTTCCCTTATCGGCAGGCGGCCAAGTCAGGCGACCCGCAGCACTTCCTCGATGGACGTAATGCCGAGCTTGACCTTTTCGAGCCCGTCATCGCGAAGCGGCGTCATACCTTCGTTGATCGCCACCTTCCGTATCTCATCGGACGAAGAGCGCTTGATCGTTAGCTCGCGGATGTCGTCCGAGTTCAACATCACCTCGTAGAGGCCGATTCGGCCGCGGTAGCCGGAGTAGTTGCAGCGGGCGCATCCGACGGCTTCGTAGGCGTCGATGTCGAAGTGGACGTGGAAGCCCTGGGTCCGCAATGAGTCCACGCTGAGCCTGATCTGACGCTTGCAGTAGGTGCATAGCTTGCGCGCCAGCCGCTGCGCGACGACGCAGTCGACGGCGGACGAGCTCAGGAACGGCTCGATGGCCATCTCGGTCAGGCGCGTGATCGCCGACGGGGCGTCGTTCGTGTGCAGCGTCGACAGGACCAGGTGACCGGTGAGCGCGGACTCAACCGCGATGCGGGCGGTCTCGCCGTCGCGGATCTCGCCGACCATGATGATGTCGGGATCCGCACGCAGCATCGAGCGGAGGCCGGTCGCGAACGTGAGCCCGGCCTTCAGGTTCACGCTGATCTGGTTGATGCCCGGAAGCTGGTACTCGACCGGGTCCTCGATAGTGATGATCTTCTTCTCGACCGTGTTGATCGCATTCAGGCCGGCGTAGAGCGTCGTCGACTTGCCCGAGCCGGTCGGTCCCGTGACCAGCACGGCGCCGTAGGACTGGCGAATGGCGCGCTCGTAGCGGTCCAGCGCGTCGTCGCGCATCCCGAGCGTGTCAAGCGTCAGGAGCACCTGCTCCTTGTCGAGGATGCGCATGATCACGCCCTCGCCGAGGGCGGTCGGCAGCGTGACGATGCGGACGTCGATCGGGTGGCCGTCAACCGTCAGGCCGATGCGACCGTCCTGCGGCAGCCGGCGCTCGGCGATGTCCAGCTGGCCCATGATCTTCACGCGCGAGATGACGCCTGCGACCATGCGGCGCGGGATCGTCGTCACCTCGCCGAGCACGCCGTCGACCCGGAAGCGCACGCGCATGTCGCGCCCCTCGGGCTCGAAGTGGATGTCCGAAGCGCCTTCCTCGACCGCTTCGGCAATGATCGAGTTCACGAGCTTGATCACCGGCGCGTCGTCGGCCGACTCGCGGATGTCGCTGATCAGCGGGCCCTCTTCCTCTTCCTCCGCGCTGGCATCCGCAACCGCGTCGTCGAGGCTCTTCGCGCGGCTGATCAGCGCCGCGATGTCCTCGGGAACCGCGACGACCGGGCGCAGCCGGTCCTGGCCCGTCATCAGCCTGAGATCGTCGAGTGCGAGGATGTTCGAGGGATCGGCCATCGCGACCAGCAGCGCCCCAGCATCGTCGTGGCCGATTGGGACGGCGTGGTAGCGCTTTGCGGCGGCGGAGGAGACGAGGCTGACCGCCGCCAGGTCGGCCTTGAAGAGATTCATGTCGAGGAAGTCGAGCCCGAACCGCTCGGCCGTAGCCCGGGCAAGCTGCTCGCTCGAGAGCTCGTTCTCGTCGCGGAGAATTTCCTCGGCCGACCGTCCCGCCTGGCTGGCCTGGGTCAGCACCTCCTGCATGCGCTCGGGCGAGATGAAGCCGAGCTCGACCAGCACGTCCGGCAGCGACCTGCGGGCCCCGCCGCGCCGGCGCGGCGGCGTCAGCGCCGCCGGAACCGGTGGGCCCTCTTGGTGGTGCTCGCCGTCGCCCATGTGCGCGGCCTCGAATGCTTGCGTGGCGTTGTCAGGCGCGTCGAGAGAAGCGGTGGAGCCGCTGAGACTCGGCTCTTCGGGCATCAGACTGCGTCCCGAACCGTTTGCCTAATCGTCCCTGAGTCGAGGTAGCCCTGAAGGAGCTCCGCCTTCCTGCTGCGGTCGATTACGACCATCGCGGGGCTCTGTGAGATGCCAAGCGAACCCACGACACGACGGTAATCCGAGATGTGGGCCACCGTGTCCTGGAACAACGAGACCACAATGCCGGTCCCGGGCCGAGCGGCCTGGCGCACAGCGCGAACTGCGGCGCGCGTGGCCTGGTCGTCGGACGCCGCCGGCTCATAGAAGAAGAGAACGACGATCTTGTGGGCGTTGAGCGCCCGCGCGACATCACGCGGCATCCCGGCCCCTGCGACCACGGGCGGCTGCGTGGGCTTGGCGGGCTTCGCCGGAGCGGCCGTCGTCGCGGTGTTGGTGGTGCTCTTTGCCCCCGTCGAGCTCGCCGTCGTGGCCGCCGGAGCGGGCGCAGAGACGTTCGCGCTGTTGTCGCCGGGCTTGGTCACGAGGAACGTGATCGCGAGAATGGCGACGCCTAGCAACGCGATGATCGCGGGGCGCGGGAGCTCTATCCGGGAGGCGGTGGGCAAGGGTCTGGGTCAAACGCAGGCGTTACTGCGTTTTCGGCACTTAGGCCAGGATGCCTTAGTGCCGGAAGCGTACCCGCACAAAAGACGGCTCGCCAGAAGCGCGAACAGCGTCTCTCATGAGGGCCAGGGGCGGATCTTCGCCGGTCCAGCGGACGAAACTGAGGGCACCCTGCCGCACGAGCACCTCCAGCCCGTCCGTCACGCGGGCGCCTCGCGCCCGGGCCCATGCGGTAACCGGAGGATCCGACCGCCCGTAGACCAGATCGGCGACGAGCCCCGGGTCTCCGGCATCCGCAAGCGGCAAGTCGTCCAGCGACCCGCTGAGCCCGACCGAAGTCGTGTTCACGAGCACGTCCGCCGCCCGCGGGCGCCCGACCGCCTCGACGCCGAAGTCGGCCGCGAGCAGACGCGCGCGCTCGGTGGTGCGGTTCCACACGAGCACCTCGCTTGCCCCCGCCTCGCGAGCGGCCCAGATAACTGCGCGCGCCGCACCACCGGCACCCAGCACCAGGACGCTCCGGCCCGCAAGCGGCTCGCCGAGCGCGTCGAGGAAGCCCTGGGCGTCGGTGTTGTCGGCCTCGATCGCGCCGCCGTTGAAGGTGAGCGTGTTGGCGGCCCCAATCGCGGCGGCGGCCTCCGACGCCGCGTCGGCAACGGCGAGGGCGTCTCCCTTGTGCGGAATCGTGACGTTGACGCCGCGGTAGCCCGAGGCGGGCAGTGCCTGCACCGCCTCGGCGAAGACCGCCGGCGGCAGCGGCAGGCGCGTATAGAGCCAGTCCTCCATGCCGCGAGCGGCAAACGCGGCGTTGTGCATCGCCGGCGAGCGGCTGTGGGCCACCGGCCAGCCCGCGACGGCTGTCAGGGCCCGCGGTCCTAGCACTGAGCGGGGGACTTCCCACCCTTCTTCGCACGCGCGGCGTTGTACTTCGCGACGTCGCGCTGGAACTGGGCGTCGGTCGAGGAGAACGCGTGCGCGCCGTCGCCGCACGGCTTCACGACGTAGAAGAGGTACTTCGCGCGCGCGGGATGCGCAGCCGCCTCGAGCGAGGCAAGGCCCGGATTGCCGATCGGCCCGGGCGGCAGGCCCTGGTGCGTGCGCGTGTTGTAGCCGGAGTTGATCTGCAGTTCGGAGACATGCAGCGGCCGGGTCCAGTTGTGCGTCGCGTAGCGGATCGTCGCGTCGATCCCCAGCGGGATGCCCTGCTTCAGCCGGTTGTAGATGACTGCCGCGATCAAGGGACGCTCGCGATCCAGCGACGCCTCACGCTCGACCATCGACGCGATCGTGACGACGTCATAGGCCGTCAGGTTCTTCTTGCGCGCGTACGACATTCCGACCTTGGCGAAGTTCTGCTTGAAGGCGTCGAGCTGCCTGGCGACCAGCGCCCGGACGGTCGCCCCCCGCTTGAGCTCGTAGGTCGACGGGAACAGGAAACCCTCCAGCGTGGCGCCGCGCGGAGCGCCGTAGTCGCGCGGCCTCAGGTGCGCCGACCTCACGGTCGCGCGCATGTAGCTGCCCTTCACGCCCGCCTGCTTCACGAGCGGGGCGATCTCACTACGGGCACGGCCCTCGGGGATCGTCACGTTGATCACGTTGCGCGCTGGACCCACCGTGAGCTTCGTGATCACGTCTCCGTACGGCATGTCCTTCTGCAAGACGTAGCGACCGGGCTTCAGGTCGTTCGCGTGCCCGGCCATGCGCGTGCGCAGCTTGAAGAAGAACGGGTTGGCGATGACACCGGCGCCATCGAGACGGTCGGCGATCACCCCGAGCGTTCCGCCATGGGGCACGACGACAGCGACTCTGCCCGTCCCAGCGCCCTTGCCCGGCTGGTACAGCTCGTAGAGGGACCAGCCAACGGCGACCGCGAGCAGCGCAATAACGACGAGCAGCGGCACGAGGATGCGCCCGCGGCGTCGCCGCCGCGGCGGACCGTCCCCCGTGCCGTTGGTCGGCGGCGGCACTGGCCGAGGATCGCGGCGGGCGCGCGACCGCGCCAGCGCCGCCTCGACGCGCTCGCGCGAATGCGGGCGCTCGGCCGAGGCTGCGCGGTCGGCACGGGCAGCACGGCGTGCCTCACGCTCCAGCCGTGCACGCTCCCGCTCGTTGTCGCTGCGCGGGCTCATCGCACCTGCAGCCAGCTCTCCAGAAGGTGTGCAGCCGCCACGGAATCGGAATCTGCGCTGCCGCCGGTGCGGTCGGCCATGCGCGTCGTCAGACGTTCGTCGTGCATTTCTACAGGGACGGCGACGGTGTGGGCGAGTCGCTCGGCGAAGGCTCGCGCCGCGCGCGCCTGCTCTCCCTCCTCCCCGCCCAGCGTCAGCGGTAAACCCACCACGACCAGCTCGGCCTGGCGGTCGCGGACGACATCGGCCACCCGCGCCAGGCCGCGCCGCGTGTCCGGCCGCTCGATCACCGCGAGCGGCGTGACCAGCGTGCCGGTGGGATCGCTCACGGCAACGCCGCAGCGCGCCTCGCCATGGTCCAGCGCGATCACGCGGCTCATGCCAGAGCGCGCTCGATCGCCAAACGCGCTGTCGCCAGTGCCTCGGGCAGCTTCTCCGGGTCGCGACCGCCGGCCTGCGCAAGGTTGTCGCGGCCTCCCCCACCGCCGCCGGCCACCTGCGCGGCGGCTTTCACGATCTCGCCGGCCTTGAGGCCGCGCTGCACCGCTGATGGGGCGAAGTTCGCCACCAGAAAGACGCGGCCGTCCGCGGCAGCTCCGAGCACGACGGCGGCATCGCCCAGCTTCTGGCGCACGCCATCCGCCAGCGCATAGAGCCCGCGCTGGTCCACGCCTTCGACCGGCTCCACCACGAGCTTGATGCCGCCGACGTCCGTCGCCGCGTCCGCCAGTCGGTTCGCGACGGCGGGGTCCAGGCTCGTGCCCTGGTCGGCCTTGCGCTGGGCCTTTACCTGCTCCTGAAGCTTGCGCACAGCAGTCTGTACCTGATCCTCGGGGACGCGCAGGAGCGCAGCGATCTCACGCAGCTCCTCGGTGCGGCGACGGAACAGGTCGAGACCGGCTGGGCCGGTAACGGCCTCGATGCGGCGCACGTTGGCAGCGCTCGAGGTCTCCGTCGTGATGTGGAAGAGGCCCACCTCCGCCGTCGAGTCGACGTGTGTCCCGCCACAGAGCTCACGTGAGACCTCTTCGATCTCGACCATCCGGACGACGTCGCCGTACTTCTCGCCGAACAGCGCCATCGCGCCCAGTGTCTCGGCCTGCTCTCGCGTTGTCTGCACCGCGAACACCGGGTGGTTGTTGACGATCCAGCCGTTCACGAGCTCCTCGACGGCCGCGGCATCGGCTATCGACAGGCGCTCGCCGTGCGTGAAGTCGAACCGCAGCTTGTCGGGCCCGACGTAGGAGCCCGCCTGGCGAACGTGCGTCCCCAGCCGCTGCCGGAGCGCTGCGTGCAGCAGGTGAGTCGCGGTGTGGTTGCACATCGTCGCGAGCCGCAGGTCGCGGTCGACGAGCGCCGTCGCCGGCTCACCCGGCGTCAACGCGCCGGACTCGAGCTCCAGCGAGAGCGCCTGGTCGTCACCGAGCCGGTAGACGTCGACGACACGCGCGACCGCCGACGGTGTCTCGAGCACGCCGCTGTCAGAGACCTGGCCGCCGCCCTCCGGGTAAAACGGGCTTTCGGGGAGCTTGGCAAGTACCTTGCCATTCACGGCGTCCACCGCACCCACGGTCGTCTCGGACTCGAGCGCCTCGTAGCCAACGAAGCGGGTCGCGAAGCCGGCCGTGCGGGCGAAGGCCATGACCTGCTCGTGTCCTTGGTCGCCGGTGCGGCGCATGCCGCGGCGCGCGACATCGCGAGCCTGCTCCATGAGCTCCTCGAAGCCCTGGTCGTCGACCGCGAGGCCTTCCTCCGCCAGCAGCTCCTTTGTCAGCTCGTATGGGAAGCCATACGTGTCATGGAGCTTGAACGCGTCGGCGGCGTCGATCCACGAGGTGCCGGCCTCGCGCGCCTGACGGATGACCTCCGCCAGCAGCCGCTCGCCCTGGTCGAGGGTGCGCCGGAAGCTCTCTTCCTCCGACGCTGCCCAGCGGCGGATCGTGTCGGCGTTCTGCTTCAGGTCTGGGTAGGCGTCGCCCATCGCCTCGATCACGCGCTCCGCGAGCTCGGGCAGGAACGGCTTGTCGATGCCGAGCACCTGACCCTGCTGCACGGCGCGCCTCATGATCCGGCGCAGCACGTAGCCGCGCTCCTCGTTCGACGGCACGACGCCGTCGCTCAGGAGGAATGTCATCCCGCGCCCGTGGTCGCCCAGGATGCGCAGCGCGCGGGTCACGCGGTCGCTCTCGCCGTACTTGTGTCCCGACAGCTCTTCGCCGAGCTCGACCATGGGGCGGAACTGGTCGGTCTCGAACACCGACGGGACGTCCTGGAGGATCGCCGCCATCCGCTCCACGCCGAGGCCGGTGTCGATGTTCTTCGCCGGCAGCGGTGTCAGCGACATGTCGGTGTGCAGCTCGTACTGCATGAACACCAGGTTCCAGAACTCGACGATCCGGTCGGTGTCGTCGCCTGGGCGCTCATCGTCGCCGCCGAACGCGGGCCCGCGGTCGTAGTAGAGCTCGGAGCACGGCCCGCAGGGGCCCGTCGGACCGGCCTGCCAGAAGTTGTCCTCGCGCCCGAGCTGGACGATCCGCTCGTCGGGCACGCCGACCGCCTTCCAGCAGGCGATCGCTTCGTCGTCGGGGCCGAGCCCGAGCTCCTCGTCGCCGCCGAAGACCGTGACCCAGATGCTTTCGAAGTCGAGGCCGAAACCCTGTGTCGAGAGCTCGATCGCGTACTCGACGGCGCCCTTCTTGAAGTAGTCGCCGATCGAGAAGTTGCCCAGCATCTCGAAGAACGTCAGATGCCGCTTCGTGGTGCCGACGACGTCGATGTCGACGGTCCGGAAGCACTTCTGGCACGACGTCAGGCGGTGGTGCGGCGGCGTCTCCTCGCCCCGGAAATACGGCTTGAACGGCTGCATCCCGGCGGTCGTGAGCAACACCGACGGGTCGTA
>DATBDN010000179.1:0-4704 GCA_036269895.1 Thermoleophilaceae bacterium | reverse complement strand
ACGTGACCCGCGCGTGAACGCGAGGGGACCGCCTGATGTTCGCATATCGTTCGCGTGGGTCGTTGGCTGTATTGGCAACGATCTCCGGCCTGGCACGGGCCGACGCATCTGGATGTCGGCTTGTGCGGCAGTTGTTCGCGGCGGATGATGCGTCGGTGACGGTGCAGCCGTCGGGAACGGTGACGCTCGTGTTCACGGACATCGAGGGTTCGACGGCGCTGCTCGACGAGCTCGGCGCCGAGGCTTTCAAGGAGGCGCTGGCCGACCACCGGCGGGCGGTGCGGGAGGCTTTCGGTGCGCACTCGGGCTACGAGGTCGATGACGCGGGCGACGGTTTGTTCTACGCCTTCGCGTCGGCGTCGGCAGCGGTGACGGCGGTGGTGCAGGCGATGGCGTCGCTTGCCGACGGGCCGGTGCGGATCCGGGTCGGTGTGCACACGGGCGAGCCGCTGCTCGATCCGCCCAAGTACGTCGGGCCGGACGTGCACAAGGCGGCGAGGATCATGAGCGCGGCCCACGGCGGCCAGGTGCTGCTCTCGGGAGCGACCCGCGAACTGCTCGCCGAGGATGTGCTCGATCTGGGCAGGCACCGGTTGAAGGACTTCTCCGAGCCGGTCTCGCTGTTCCAGCTCGGACCCGATCGCTTCCCGCCGCTGCGGACGGTCTCCAACACGAACCTCCCGCTGCCGCTTTCCTCGTTCGTGGGGCGCGAGCAGGAGGTGACGGAGGTTGTCGCTCTCGTTCGGGACGAGGCGGCGCGCCTGGTAACGCTCGCCGGCCCGGGCGGGACGGGGAAGACGCGGCTGGCGCTCGAGGCGGCGGGGGAGCTGGTGAGCGAGTTCGGAGCCGGGGTGTTCTGGATCGGGCTCGCGCCGGTGCGCGACCCCGCGTTGGTCGTCGACACGATCGCGCAGACACTGGGTGCAAAGCAGGAGCTGGCGAGACACATCTCCGACAAGCAGCTCTTGCTCGTGCTCGACAACTTGGAGCAGGTGGTCGAGTCGGCAGTCGAGCTGGTCGCGCTGCTGCAGGCCTGTCCGAACCTGCGCTTGCTCGTCACCAGCCGGGAGCTGTTGCGGGTCGCCGGCGAGGTCGTCTACCCGGTGCCGGCTCTCGCCGAACCGGAAGCGGTCGAGCTGTTCTGCACGCGGGCGCGCATCGAGTCAGACGAGGCGGTTGTCGCGTTGTGCGGCAGGCTCGACAACCTGCCGCTGGCGCTCGAGCTCGCCGCTGCCCGGGTCCGCGTGCTCACACCCGCGCAGATCCTGGAGCGGATCTCGCAGCGACTGGACTTGTTCAGGGCCGGCCGCGACACCGACCCTCGCCAGCAGACGCTGCGAGCGACGATCGCCTGGTCGTACGACCTGCTCACGACCGACGAGCAGGCGCCCTTCGCCCGGATGGCCGTTTTCCGCGGCGGCTGCACGCTCGAGGCGGCCGAGGAGGTCGTGGACGCAAACCTCGACGCCCTGCAGTCGCTCGTCGACAAGAGCCTGCTCCGGCACACGGAGGAACGCTTCTGGATGCTGGAGACGATCCGCGAGTACGCCCACGAGCTATTGGAGGGAAGCAACGAAGCCGACGCCATCCGCGGCCGGCACGCCGTCCACTACCTCGCCCTTAGCGAGCTCGCTTACACGGCCCGGTTCGAGCGCGGCCTGACCTGGGCCCGAAGGCTCGAGGAAGAGCACGACAACCTCCGCGCCGCGCTCGAGCACCTACAAGACCGCGACCCCCTCCACTACCTCCAGCTCGCCGGCGCGCTCGGCTGGTTCTGGCTGGCCCGAGCGCATTTCACAGAGGGCTCGCGGAGACTCGAAGCCGCGCCGACAGCAAATGTGGACGGCCCGCTCACGGCCCGAGCGCTGACCTACCTTGGGGCGATCGACGCGACGCGAGGGCGGTTCGCGGCCGCGCTGAGTCGACTCGAGCGGGCGGTCGCGCTCTGGCAGATCGCCGGGGACGAGACGGAGTCGACGGCGGCCCGCGACGAGCTGGGCTGGGCTCTGTACGAGGGAGGGGAGGAGGCGCGGGCGGTTGACCTGTTCCAGCAGAACCTCGAGCGCGCGCGGCGTCTCGGGCACCACGCGCTCGTCAGCCGCTCGCTCGCCGGCGTTTGCCAGATGCTCGTGGTGACCAAGCAGTTCGCACGCGCGGAACCACTGGCACTGGAGCTCCATGCCTCCATGCGCGACAGCGAAGACGTCATGTTCATGTGCGCGGCGGATCACTACCTCGCTGACTGCGCCATGCACCGGCGGGACTACACCCTCGCCGAGCAGCACCGGCTGAGCGCCCTCGAAACCGCGCTCGCAAGTGAAAACGTGATGCAACAGACGATAGAGATCCTGGGTCTCGCCCTCACCGCCGCCGGCCTCCGACGAGACGAAGACGCGGTCCGCCTCGAGGGAGCCCTCGACGCGAAATACGAGGAGCTCGGCGCTTCCCTCGCCCTCCTACCGTTCTTCGGGGCCTGGCGCGAGCGCGACCTTGGCGCAGCCCGTGCCAGGCTCGGCGAGCCGCGAGCCAGCGCTGTCTTCGACGAAGGACGAGCGATGACGTGGGACCAAGCCGTCGAGCTCGCACTCGCGTCTCAGGTCGCGCCGCTCGTCCGCGCGCTCCAGTAGCCCGCAGTCGTGTTTCTGCGAGCTGCAACGAGGACTGTCGAAACGCGACGCGGCCGAATCCGCCATACGCGAGATGGATGCGAAGGACACGTTGCAGCCGCTGCGCATCAAGGTTCGGGCACTCGGCTGCGCCGAGGTGGCGCGGCATGCGCAACCTCTGTGCGAGAGAAGGGTTCACATGGCGTTCAGATCGGTTTGTTCAAGCCGAAGTCAGCGTGCGACCGCGAACGGCGTGCGAACATCGGAACGACCCCGCGCGTGCCCGCGCGTTACAGGCGCTTGCCGTCTGGACAAGCGAAATAGCCGATTTGCAGGGTTTTCGTGAAAGCCCTCTGACGGACTCGAACCGTCGACCTCCTCCTTACCATCGCAACGGTTTCGGCTTTCTTTCGGCAGTGTTTGGGTCTGAGTGTCTGCGGCGGGATGCGCTCGGCTGCGACCGCTCTGCTCCACAACTGCTCCACGAGATGTTGCCATCGTTGAGGACGAGAACGATGCGTTTTCGGCCGGATGGTCATCCGCTCGCCTGCTGTGTAGCGACGGCTGCATACTTCACGGCCACGGAATCGCCCGGAGGGAGCGATAATTCCGTGATCGTCGAGTGTGGCTTCGTTCCCTATAACGTCCGCGGGGACGTGGCAATCGGCCTGCGACCGACGGAGTAAGGGGAGACAGGGTGAGTTTGGATCAGAAGCGAGCACGAGTCTTCGGCGTGCTCTACCTCATCACGTACGTCACGTCGATCCCGGCGTTGTTGTTGTACGAGCCCGCGCTCCGTCATCCGGTTGCCTTCATCGCCGGCGAAGGGAACGTCAACAAAATCTACCTCGGCGCGCTGCTGGAGTTGCTGCTCATCATCGCGAACATCGGAACCGCGGTCGTGATCGTCCCGATCATGAGGCGGCAGTTCGAGGAGCTGTCGATCGGTTACGTGACGGCGAGGATCGTCGAGTGCACCTTCATCCTTGTCGGCATCGTCGCGATGCTTGGGATCGCCACGCTGCAACAAGAGAACGCGGGCGTCGCCGAAGGCACCGTCGCGTACACCCTTGCAGCCATCAAAGACTGGACGTTTCTGCTCGGGCCGGGTTGGGTCGTCGGCTTGGGGAACGGGTTGATTCTCGGCTACATGATGTACCGAACAGGGCTTGTGCCCCGGTGGGCGACGTGGCTCGGGCTTGTGGGTGGCCCGCTGATCATCATCTCCGGAACGGTCGTGATGTTCGGAGGCGATCACGGGGGCGGCTCCTTCCAGAGTCTCGCGACGATTCCCGAGTTCCTGTGGGAACTCTTCCTTGGCGTCTACTGCACCATCTGGGGTTTCAGGCGCGAAGCTCCGATCCTTTCCGGGAGCACCCAATGACGGCTCAACCCGAGCCGATTCCGCACGACCCAGATGCCGCGACCGACGCTTCCACCCGGCGGTCCCGGCGGCTCCTCGCACTGTCGGGGGTCGCGTTCGGCGTGCTCTTTCTCATCGGCTCGTTAACAAGCAGCGCCAATACGCCCGACTACACCGCTGCAGATCAGGCGTGGACGAACTGGGCGCATGACAACCAGAACAAGAGCCGCATCAGTGCTTTTGCACTGCTGCTCGCTGCCTTCGTCTTCCTGTACTTCATCGCGGGGATTCGGAGCGTTCTGGAAAGTGCGGAGTTTCGGGTTCGCGGCTCCGCACAACTCGTCCGCGTCGCGTTCGCGGGTGCCTTGACCGGCGTCGTCGGAATGTCGATGGCGTTCGTCACGATCGCCAATGCGAGTTCCGAGGGTGCCAATGCGAATCCGGTGGTGAGTAGGGCGGTGCTTACTGCTTCGGCTGGACCCTTCCTGGTCGCCGCAATGGGCTTTGCCGCGTTCCTGATCGCGATCGGAGTGCTCACGCTGCGGAGCGGAGGCTTCGCGCGCTGGACCGGCATCGTGGCGCTGATCGGCGCGGTTTCCTTCCTCACCACCTCCCTGACGGTCATCAACAACAAAGGCAACGGCAGCGTTTTTGGCTACGCGTTCTTCCCGGCCATCCTGTCGCTTGTCACGTGGACAATCGCGACGAGCGTCGCCACATACCGCGCAGCATCAA
>DATBDN010000178.1:0-22284 GCA_036269895.1 Thermoleophilaceae bacterium | reverse complement strand
GTTTACGTTGCGCTTGAGCGGAAGCTATCCGGATCCATCGCGGACGCTGACACTTTGGCGCGGCGCGCGGCGCGTCCGCGTCCTCGCTCACGACCTGTTCTGCCCGCTCGGGCACGACTGCACGCCGACTATTGGCGACGGCGTCGCCGGCTGGGCTGCCGCTCACCCCACGGATCGAGTCTCGTTCGTCCGCGCATTCTGGAGCGCTCGGCGCCGGATGCTGACTTGGAGGGTGCAGCGCCCCAAGCGCGCCAGGTTGGTTGGTACGGCACACACGCGTTACGGAGTGGTGATCTCACGATGTACGGCAGGCAGAACGACGTGTCGCGACGAGGATGCAAGGTGGCACCTTTTGTTCGCGCCCTGGTCGCGAGGGATCGGGCGGCGGTAAGCGCTCGCGGCGGGGGGGATCGAAGCCCCTACGACTCGACTTGGTCGAGGACCGACCCGACTCGTCCGTCAGTTATCCAGCAACGCCCACCGGCGGTGCCGGCAACATGCGCAACAGTTCCGCGGGGAGGCGCTCGCTCGCGTGCCAGTACTCGAGCCCGACCACGTGTCGGTCGGTCGGATCAGTCTCGCGCAACCCGAAATCGAGCTCCTCGGATATGACACTCGCCGGGTCATAGCCCTCGAAGCGCAGCCAGGCGATGTCAGCCTGCTCGTCGTAGTGGCCGTCGATCTTCATCCCTGAAGATGTTAACTCCGCCGCCAGAGGGTTACGACGCGTGCGGTCGTCTGATCTCCCGAATCCGGGTGGTTGTATGCGGTCGCCAGGCGCGCCGAGGTCACGAGCCAATCGGCCGCCCCGGTATTGGACGTTCGGCTCTCATGGCCGTTGAGCACCGCGTCTTCCACATCCGTGCGCGCGATGCCGAGCGAGTCCGCCTTCACGAGCGCGTGATCGGTCCACACGACAATGGTCGGCGAGTCTGGCGCCACGTCGCGATGTTGCTCGCAGTCTCGGACGGCCGCCAGCCCGGGACCACACCGGTCGGGTCGGACGTCACCGCCCGGCGCACCGGGCGTTGCCACTGAGGGGGCCAATAACTGCCGAATCCCCGGTAATCGGATTCAGACACAAACCGCTCTACCAAGCGGCCGGTTCCGCCGACGATCGCGAGCGTCTGCGTCTTGGCGGTGAAGCTGCCGAGATCGACGACCGAGACATGCCCGCCGGGGAGCGTGAACGCGCCGAAGAAGTCGGCCATCGGGAAGGTCGTCACGACGCCCATGAACGCGGCGCTCCCGACGGTTTTCGACCCCTTCATCAGCTTCGCCTGTCCAGCGAAACACATCACCCGGCGACAGCGGCTGCGATCCGAGCGCTCATCGTGAGGTCCTTTCACTTGGTTGACGGATCGCGACCGACTGTCGACCCTGAAGGGCTTTTTAAGTCAACCCCCGCTTCAATCGGCACGGCCGATGAGCACACAGCACGACAAGGCCCCGCCGTCCGGGCTCCGCTCGACGCTGCGGCCGGCGTTCGGCACGATGGTCGCGGCAAGCGCCGCGCCCTACGGCTACACCGTCTCCGTCTGGAGCACGGGCGGGCTGCTCATGCACTACCACGGCACGCCACGTACCCACGACGTCTTCGCCTTCGCGGCCGGTGCGCTCGCCGGCTTCGCGCTGCTGGGAGTGCTCGCGCATGGAGCAATCAGCCACGGCGATCAACTCGATCATGGCCCTGATCGCGTCCTGACCGGGATGCTGCACTGGTTCGCAGTCGGCGCCGCGATCGGCGCCGCCGCGCTCTTGGCGGAGCTCCACGGCTGGGCCGCCTGGCCGCTCGCGTCGTTCGCAGCTACCGCCGTGTACCTGCTCGGAGCGAGCCTCCAACTCGCGGTCGTTGCCGCGCGCACGCAGCGGCGGACGTCGGCCTCGCGGCGCTGAACTCATCGGCGTTCGTCCGCGAGAGCGCCGTCCGCTGAGCTGATGCGATCGGGGTCGTCCTAGGCCGCTCAGTTCGTCATCCCATCCCCGTGCGCGCCGTGGTCGCGGACCGCGACTTCGGACTCCTGGACACTGAGCACGTTCCCGCCACTCGCCTTGGCTGCCTCGCTCCGCAGCCGACTTGCGCTGACGCCGCTCCGCTCCATCACGTCCCGGCCGTCCCAGACGGTCATGGTCAAAACGCGATCTGCCTCTGGACTCACAAGCACAAACGCTTCCTCCAGACCGCTGCGCTCTTCGAGGCGATACAGAGCCCGACGAAAGTTCAACACGGCATCGTCGCACCGGCCTCCGGCACTTCGTAGATCGCTACCCGAGCGAACATGAGAACACCTCCTCCCCTCCGTCGAGCACGGATAGCTCGGGCACGGCCCGGGTTCCCTATTTTGGAACGCCGTGTCGTCACGACGAGCCATTGGGATGCGGTGACGCCGCTCGCGAGTCCTCCGCTCCATCTCGCTGAGGCGCTGCCGCCGCTGTTCGTCTGCGCGGGCTACCTCATCACCTACCGCGCGCGGGCGCGGACACTCGCCCGCCAGGGGCGCGCGGTGGCGCGCTGGCGCTACGCGTCGTTCGCGGCAGGTGTTTGCATCCTGACGCTCGTCCAGCTGCCGCCGCTCGACGAGCTCGCCGACACCGTGCTGATCGCGCACGTCGTGCAACACATCGCGATCGGCGACATCGCCTCGTTCCTCGTCGTCGCCGGCGTTACTGGGCCCGTCCTGCAGCCGCTCCTCCACGTGCGCGCAACGCGCTGGCTGCGCCCGCTCGCGCACCCGGTCACGGCGCTTCTGCTCTGGGCGCTCAACTACTACGTCTGGCATCTGCCGGCCCTCTACCAGGCGGGGATCCGCCACGACGCCGTGCATGCGCTCGAGCACGCCTCTTACTTCTGGTTCGGGATGCTGCTGTGGCTTGCGCTGCTCGGGCCAATGCCGAAACCCGGCTGGTTCGGCAACTGGGCCCGGCTCGGCTATGTCGCTCTCGTCCGCTTCGCCGGCGCCGTGCTCGCGAATGCGTTCATCTGGGCCGGCACCGTCTTCTACCCGTACTACGACGGCCGCGACGTCCGCTACGGGCTCAAACCGCTCAGCGACCAGAACGTCGCCGGCGCGATCATGATGATCGAGCAGATCATCCTGACGACACTGCTGCTCGCCTGGTTGTTCGGCCGCGCGGCCCGGCAGGACGAGGAGCGCCAGGAGCTGCTCGACCTCGCCGAGAAGCGCGGCGTAGCACTATCCGACGCACGCGCCGCGCGCGCGGCGGCGAGCGGCGGGGCCGCGCGCATGCGCGAGCGGCTGCTCAACCAGGATTCGAAGCGCTCTTGAGTCGCGCGGAGCGCCCCTTTGACAGCGGGGGCAATCAGGAGTCCTCACTGATGCGAAACGCTTCGCGGACGCCGGGCGCGGCATCCTCCGGCTTTGAGAAGATTCGTGCGATGACCCGCGTGCGCCTGGTCGCATAGGCCGCCGCGAGCTGCCGGACGGCAATGTCGGTTTCGCCGTCAGGGGCATATCGAAAGTTGCTCGCGTTCGCGCGCAGAAGCCCGCGATTTGCCAGATCGACGAGCCGCTGCTCGGCCGTGTCGGGGCGGCTCACCAGCGTGCGGGCGACCTCGGCGGGCGTCCAGTCCTTGTCCGGCGCCGCCCTCAACAGCAGGAGTACCTCGAGCTGCTCGACTGAGTGGATGTGCCGGTCGATCAGTGCCCGCGCGAGCGCCGGGAGCTCATCAGGCGTCAATCGCGACCGGACCTCGCTGATCGAGTTCCACAACGCGGCCGGTCAGGATCCTCTCGGCCTCGTCGTGGATCGCGGGCCCGAGCAACCACTCGTCGGTTGCATTGCGCACGATCACGCCACGCAGGCCGAGCGCCGTGAGCGACGTCGTCACCGACGGCCGCCGGGCACCCGTGAGCCGGCCGAGGATCTCGTGGGTCAGCGGGAGCCGCACGACAATGCCGTCGCGTGTCACGTGTCCCCAGCGTTCGGCTAGGTGCAAGAAGAGAACTACGAGCCGATCCTGGATCCTGACGACATTCGGGATCGATGCGGCGAGGCTCTGGCGCCGCGCTCGTTCGAGCGCGCGGGCGGTCAGGTTTTCGGTGACCTGGGGCCACCGCGCTGCCAGACGCGCCACCCGGCGGCCGAGCATCGCGACGCGTGCGTGCTCGAGCACCCTCCACGCACTGGACCACGGCAGGAGCGCCTGCTCGCCCTCGTCCTGCCATGGCCTGAGCACGTCTCCCGGCCCCAACAGCTCCGCGTACCGGGCGCCCGCGCCCAGCCGCAGCTCGCGGACCACCAGGCCCGACAGCACCAACAGCCCCAGCGCGCCAGGCCTGTCGCAGGGCTCCCACGGCCCCGCGGCCAGGTTCTCGACTTGAGCAACGAGCGTGTGCCTGGCATGTTCGAACTCGGCAGGGTTGAGACCCTGTCCAAGGTCGGGATCCTCGTCGAGCAGCGAGACGATGGTCGGCGGGAGACTTAGAAGCCCCGGCAGACGATCGTCGCGACGGTCTTCGTCGACCTCGAGCATGGCTGGAGTGTCGGACTCTGCCCTGTAGCCAACATCGGGGACAACCCCCAGCACGGTCTTGGGGCAGCCCGCATGTGCGCCGTGGCCGCGGTCGCCGACTCACGTTCGGTGGTACAAGGGTTATGACATGCATCGTCAGCCGAGGCAGAGCCGCGCGCCGTCGCTGCTTTGGCGCATATTCATCACGAATGCGCTGCTTTTCGTGGTCGCGTGGGCCGGCCTGGCGTTCTCCCCTGCCACCGTCAAGCCGCCGTTCGTTCTCGGCGGAATCGTCGGTGTCGTGGTCCTCGGCCTATTGCTTCTCGCCAACTTCGCAGCCCTTCGGCGGGCGCTTGCCCCGCTTAACCGCCTGACCGCAGTCGCGCGCAGGTTCGATCCACTGCGACCGGGACCGCGCATCCCCGTCTATGCACACGACGCGGAGATCGTGGAACTGACACGGGCGTTCAACGACATGCTCGGCCGTCTGGAGCACGAGCGTCGCGAGAGCGCGCGACGAGCATTGGAGGCGCAGGAAGATGAACGCGCGAGGATCGCACGTGAGCTGCATGACGAGATCGGCCAGAGTTTGACGGCCGTGCTGCTTGGGATCGAGCACGCCCAGCGAACCGCCCCGCCGGCGACATCGGAGGCGCTGATCCCGATCCGCGAGACCGCGCGCTCGAGCCTCGAGGAGGTCCGTCGCATCGCCCAGCGGCTACGCCCGGAGGCCCTCGACGATCTCGGCCTGAGGAGCGCGTTGATGCACCTCACCGAGCGCATCGCCGATCGCTCTTCTGTCCGGGTCGGCCGCAACATCAGCCGGCACCTGCCGACGCTCGAGCCGGAGAAGGAGCTGGTGATCTACCGAGTGGCTCAGGAGGCGCTCACGAATGTGCTGCGTCATGCCGAGGCGCAGCACGTCGTCGTCAACCTCGGCGTCGCCAACGGATCCGTGATCCTCCGGGTCGAGGATGACGGCTGCGGCCCCAGGGGCGAGGAGAACGGGGGCATCAAGGGGATGCGCGAGCGGGCGATCCTGA
The DNA here is from genome assembly GCA_036269895.1 of Thermoleophilaceae bacterium. Taxonomy (GTDB): domain Bacteria; phylum Actinomycetota; class Thermoleophilia; order Solirubrobacterales; family Thermoleophilaceae; genus DATBDN01. The sequence continues at coordinate 16,767 of DATBDN010000178.1, read as the reverse complement.
TCGGAGCCGATCTTGCGATAGAGCCGAAGCCCGGAGGCGGGACACGGGTCCGCTTAGCGGTGGCCGCCGAATGACCGTGCCGCTGAAAACCCGAGTACTCCTTGCCGACGATCATGCCGTCGTGCGGCAGGGCCTCTCGCTGATCATCGACGGCGAGCCTGACTTCGAGGTCGTCGACGAGGCCTCGGACGGGATCGAGGCGGTCGAGAAGGCCGCGGCCGACGGGATCGACTTGGCCGTCCTCGACGTCACGATGCCGCGTCTCACAGGGATCCAGGCGGCCCAGCACATCCACAACCAGCGGCCCGAGCTCAAGCTGCTGATGCTCTCGATGCACGACAACGAGCAGTACTTCTTCGAGGCGCTGCGTGCCGGCGCGTCAGGGTATGTCCTGAAATCGGCCGCCGACCGCGACCTCGTCGAGGCCTGTCGCGCGACGATGCGTGGCGAGTCATTCGTCTACGCCGGCGCCGTCAACGCGCTGATCCGCGACTACCTCGAGCGCGGTGAGGATCCCGCAGGCGGCGACGCGCTCTCGCTGCGCGAGCTCGAGATCCTGAAACTCGTCGCGGAGGGCCGGACGACCCGCGAGATCGCCGAGACCTTCGTTCTGGCCGAGAAAACTGTCGAGCGCCATCGCAGCAACATCCTCGCCAAGCTGGGGATGCGCGACCGGGTCGACCTGACGCGCTACGCGATCCGACGGGGGTTGATCGAGCCGTAGCGGGACGTGCCGCCCCCTCAGTGGGGGCTGGCCCCGATGCCGCGCGCGCGTGCGCGAGTCAGCCTGCGTGGCGATGATCACGACGCTGATCGTGGACGATCATCCGGCCATCCGGCAGGGACTCATGGCAGCCCTCCAGCGGGAGCCGGGAATCGTCCCGATCGCCGCCGTGGCGAACACACGCGCCGCGCTGGCGACGGCCATCGAGCGCACGCCCCGCTGCGCGCTCGTCGACTTCCAGCTCGGATCGGAAGACGGGCTGGATCTGATCCGAGGCCTGCGGAACCTCGAAGAGCCTCCGGCAGTCGTCCTCTACTCGGCTTTCGCCGAACCGGCTCTCGCGCTCGGAGCCAAGGCCGCCGGCGCGAGCGGCGTCGTGGCGAAAGGGGCGCCGCTCGCAGACGTCATCGCTGCGATCAAGGAGGCGGGCCGCGGCCAATCCTCTATCGCCCTCCCTCCTCCGGAAGCCGTCGAGGAGACCATCAGCCGGATGCCAGCGGACACGCGCCCCATGCTCGAGATGATGCTCAACGGCGCGTCAGCGGCAGAGGTCGGCAGGGCGCTGCGGATTTCACGCGCCGAGACCGAGTCGCGCGTCGGTTCCCTCTTCAGCGCGTTCCACGAGCTGCTCTGGCGTTGAGATTGACGGGTTGCGGCCCCTCCACCACCGCAGTCCTCCTCCTGCTGGCACGACCCTAGCGGCCGGACGACATCGCGATCGCCTTCGCTACGGGCCTGACGATCGGAGGCTCGACAGCACTGCGCTCCTTGGAAGCTCCTGACTCGCTGGGGCGAAGTGAACGGATGCTGGCGCGAGGACGCGACTCAACGCCTGCCGTCAGGGTGCGAACGGTGGGATCCGGACCCGTCCTGGCGCGGACGCTGATCCTGCCGCTGCCGTTGCTGATAGTCGCGAAGCGCGGCGGCGACTTGCACAACGAGGGCAGCATCGAGCGCTGCGAACGCACCTATGACTCGCGGGGAAACCATCCTTCCAAGGTGGTTCCCGTCCGGTGGGCTTGCGGCGCCCAACTCGTCACCATCCGAACGGGCATGAACGTGGCGTCACGTGTTCGAGTGGGTTGCCGAACTGATGCCGGCCGAGAAGCCGGACGGTAAGGCGATACGAGATGATCCAGCCGCAGCAAACCGGGTGATCCCGGGACGCCTGATTCGCGCGCGTCGGCCGTTCGGCTTTGGAGTGCGTTTTGACGTTCCGGCCGACCTCCAGAATCAGCTGGGGCTAGCGATCTCCTTGACCAATTTCCGCGTCACGCTCAGTCGCCGGGCTCGCGCGATCAAGATCGGGCAGGGGCGGGTCCGCGCGAGCTTCCTCCAAGTCGTGCGATGCCACAAGCGACTGCCAAGCCGCGCCGTCAGTGTGTTCCGAGACGGTGCCGGGAACACGCACACGGCAACGGCGAAGGGCTCCGCGCGTTGCCAATGAAGCGATTGCTTGACATTCGTCCACATCCGACCGGCAACGGCCCCCAGAGCTGCCCGGCTATTAACCTCCTCGGTATGGCCGGGCGGCGACGGGGGCCGCCGCAGCGATCCGCCAAGCAGCTCGGGCCTCGCTCTCGTGGCCGGATGTCATTACGCGATCAACGAGGAGAGCCGCCACGCGAGATCCGGGTAGCGGATTCGTATGGGCCTGTTCAGGCGAACGAAGCCAGAGCCGAAGCCGTGCCCGCGGTGCATGCAGCTGCTGGATCCAGACGTGCTCGTCTGCGACATGTGCGGACTAGACATGCGTGAACTCCAACCGGTCGCCGCCGGAGGACCCGCCGCGAGAACAGCCGACGAACGGCTCCACCCGAAGCACTGAGCACGTAGCCCGGCTTCGGCCCGGCACGCAGAGCTAGCAAGCAGGCTGCCGCCCGCTCGCTCGGGGCTGTGATGGCGGTGCCTGCGCACTCGGCGGTCACGGCCGCGCGGTGCCCTTCACCGCACGTCAGGCGGTCAGCAGTGTCCGCAGCGCCTTCAGCGCCGCCGCAGCATCGAGTTCGGGGTCGAGCCGAGCGTGGAGGAAGAGGCCGTCGCCGACCGCGCCGAGAAGCGTCGCGACCGCTTCGGGCTCAACCGTTCGAGGCGTCGTACCGCGCTCTTGGCTCGCGCGCGCCAAGTCAGCAACCGCCTGGCGGAATGGTCTCAGGAGGTCGGCCAGGCGCTCGCGCAGAAGGTCGTTACGCTCCGACTCGAGCATCGCTTCGATGCCGACTCGCGAAACGAGCGGATCGACCCCGCCGGCCGCCGCGAGCCAGGGCTCAAACAGCGCGACCAGGTCCGGCAGGCCTTCGAGCTGACGCAGTTCCTCGATCGGGAACGCCTGCTCGAAGACCTGCAGCGCAGCGTCGGTGAGCAGCTGCTCTTTGCAATCGTGAGCCCGATACTCATGATCGCCCGCGGCGAGCGCATCACGAGCGCCACGGCGTCCGCGAGTCCGTTGTCAGCCTCGTTGACATTCGCGTGGCGTCGCTCGTTCGTCGACCTCAACCCGATCTCTCACCTGGTGACGGCCGAACGAGGGCTGATGAACGGCACCCCAGTGGCGTCGCAGGTCGTCTGGGTGCTGGTGGCAAGCGCGGCGTTGACCGGCGTTTTCGCACCCCTCACCATGCATCTCTACCGGCGCAAGGGGTGAGCCGGTCGAACCAATCGTTTTCATCGCGGTAGCGGTAGGAGCCGAGCCCGGGGCCGTATTCGTCCGTATGACGCGCCTGTCGCGTCTTAGATCAGCACTTGGACTGCTCAACCGGCTGACCGGTCGTCTCCGCGCTCTCGCCCGTCAGCTTGTCGTCCTGTTTCTCGCCGGCGCTCCGTTGCATTCTCGTCACCAGTCCGTTCCAGACGAGAATCGGGCTCAAGACGGGTCGCGCCGCCGGGCACGGATCGTGAGCATCCCCGCTCACGACGCGATCCGCTCCACGGCTCGCCCTGTCCCCGACGCCGCCCGCCGCCCGTTGGACCTCTCGCCGAGGATGTGCTGCGCGACCCGCTCGGCATCCTTTCCGGTGCCGTAGATGAGCATCGACGTGAACGAGTGGAGGAACAGCAGCCCCACGAAGTAGAGGCCCGGAGCCGACGCGACGACGCCGCGATACTGCACCGGGTATTCGTCTTCGTCCACCTCGAACGGGACCTCAATCCACGAGAAGTCCCGCCGGAAGCCCGTGCACCAGATCACGTTCCGGACGTCGAGGACGCGCCCGTCGTCGAGCACGGGCAGACCGTCCTGCACGCCAGCCGCCCGCGCGAGTACGCGCTCGACTCCGGCGGTGATCAGATCCTTCTTTCGGTAGCGCAGGAGCGGCGCGCCGCCGTGTCGGATGTGCGGACGCATCTTGCGCCCCAGCGGCGTGTCCATGGTCAGGATGTGCGACCCAACGAAGGCCAGCACACGGAAGCCCATGCGCCCGCGCCTCGTCTCGACCGACGCCGGGATCTGACCCGTGTCCGGCCCCGACAGGATCGTCTCATGCTCGGCCGCCGCCTCGTACGCGATGTCGGCGCCCGAGTGGCTCGCGCCGACCACGAGCACGGGGCCCTCCTGGAGGTGCGTGAGATTTCGGTAATCGCTCGAGTGGAGCTGAATGATGCGCGGGTCAAGCTCCTGCGCGAAGCTAGGAACGTAGGGCTTCTGCATCACGCCCGTTGCGACGACCACGTTGTCGGCCGCGTACATCTCGTCGCCCGCCGTGAGCACGTAGCCGTCTTCGTCCTGCGCGATCGCCTCCACGGGTGTCCCCGAACGCACGGGCAGCTGGAAGCGCGCTGTGTATGACTCGAGGTAGTCGGCCATCTCGTGTGTCGTCGGAAACGACGCTCGGGCCTTCGGGAAGCGCATGCCCGGAAGCCCGTCGTACGCCGCGGGCGAGTACAGCCTCAGTGAGTCCCAGCGCGTGCGCCACGGATCTCCGATGCGCTCGCCGGCGTCCAGGATCACGAACGATCGACCTTCCTTCGCCAGGTGGTAGCCCGTCGCTAGTCCGCCCTGGCCGCCCCCCACTATCACCGTCTCGAAGCGTTCTGCCGGCATCTCTTCCTCCTCGTCGTGTTGCACGACGCTAAGGCGGCCGGGAGCCGCGCGCATCGCGTGAATCGACCAATCGCGCGAGGACCGCGGCATGGTCATTACTGACTACGAGCGCCAGGTCAGACGAGGTCGTGCTCGAACGCGAAGGCCGTCGCTGCCGCGCGAGAGTTGACCCTGAGCTTGGTGAAGATGTTCTGCACATGGCGCGCCACCGTGTGCTGACTGATGACGAGCGAAGCGGCAATCTCGCGGTTCGTCTTGCCCGAGGCGACTAGCCGCAGGACCTCGAGTTCACGGGCGGATAGGCCGTGCCCGGTGGTCGTCGGCTGCTCGTCCAATCGTTCCAGATCCGGCTTCGCACCGAGGCGCTCAAACATCTCCCGCGCCGCGTCGAGTTCGAGCGCCGCCGCCTCCTCGTCGCCGAGCGCGCGGCAAGTCTCGCCGGCGAGGACGCGGGTGCGGGCTATCTCGTAGGGCGCGTCGAGGGCCTGCCACGTCTCCCGTGCCCTGCGCAGCGGCACGAGTGCCGCTCGGGCGTCGCCCTCGGCCAAGTGGACCGCCGCCTGCGCGTGGGCGACGAGCGCTGTCAGCATCGCGCTGTCGTAGTCGCCCGCGAGGTCCTGTAGTTCGGCGCAGGCAACGCGGGCGCTCTCGGTCTGGCCCGCGGCGAGCATGATCTCGACGAAGGCGGGAAGCAGACGTGCCCGCTCGACCGGCAAGGTGGTGGCCGCTTCCGCGCGGCGGATCGTCGCCGCGGCGGCGTCCCTGCGCCCCTGTGCGAGCCGCAGCTGGGCGAGCCCCGGCTGCGGCTCCCAGCCAAGCCGGCTTGCTTCCCTGTATGCCTCCTCGGCGGCAGCAAAATCGCCTTGCAGCCGAAGGAGCTCGCCTTGGCGGTACCGCGCGAGGCCGGCCGCCGGATTCTTCGTCTCCACGAAGCGCTCCACTGCTCGCCCGACTTCTTCCAGCGCATCCGGCCACAAGCCGTCCAGCTGAAGGATCTCCGCCCGGTGCACGAGACAGCGACCGGTGAACGCGACCATCTCCGGCTGCAGCGCCCACCAGTCCGAGAGCGCCTTGGTCCATTCGCGCGCGCGTTGGACCTCGTAGACCTCCCCGCACGCGAGGATGACGCCGCAGTAGACGAGTCCCTTCACAAACGGCAGGAGCTCCTCCGCGGTGACCGCGACCATTGCCTCGTCGAGGAGGGCGAGGCCCTCACGTGCCCTCCCGCCCTTGATGAGCATCTGCCCCTGGGCGTGGATCGCGAGCGCGAAGAGGTCGCGATCCCCGAATCGCTCGCCGATGCGGACGGCTTCGCCGGCGGCCACGGCGGCCGCGGCGTAGTCGCCGGCGGCCTCGTGCTGGAACATCACGGGCAGTAGCAGGTAGCCGCGTTCGGCGCACTCGCCCTCGTTCCCGAGGAGCCGCTGTGCGCGACCGAGCCAGCCCGAGGCCGGACCGATCTCGCCGCGGGCGGCAAGATTCAACCCGACCCACGCCGCACAGTTGATGGCGCGCAGCGTCTCCCCGCCATCGAGATAGCGCTGGTGCGCGCGCTCGAGCCACACGACCGACTCGTCGTCGCGGCCCAGCATGAGCGCGGCGATCGAGACGAGGCGCGCGTCCGGCGCGTCGAGCGCGCCCCGGCCCTCCGCAGCCGTCAGCGACTCGTACGCGTCGAGCCACGCCCGCGTGGCGTATGCCTCGCGGCCTCGTTCAAGCTCGGTGACTGTGTTCCGCACCTGGCGGGCCACTGCCCTTCGAACCATAAAAGGCTGGACGGTCACGCGCTCAGCGGTGGCAGCAGATCGCGCTGGTCAGCCTCGGCCATCAAGCACGAGCTGCCTCTTGAGGCTCCCGGGTCGTACCGACGCCGCGACCTTCTCCAGCAGCTGCGCGACGTGGGCAGGCGGGTCGCCCGCGAACAGTCCCGGGAGGGTTGGATCGAAGTCTGGCGCGGCCATCATCTCGCGCAGGCGGCGACGCGAGCTCGTACCTCGTCCTCGGGCAGCGATCCTTTCCAGCCCCCGTAGGTGTCGATCAGGATCAGGGTCGCGACGAGATCGGGGTGGCGGCGGTAGAGGTCCTGCACCACCGTGCCGCCCCACGAGAGCCCGGCGACGTGCGCCCGGCCGAGCCCGACGTCCTCGATGACCGCCGCCAGGCAGTGTGCATAATCCGCCAGGTCGAAGCCCTCGGGCAAATCGGACGAGCCGCCAGCGCCGGGCTCGTCCCAGGCGACGACCGTGAACTCATCCGACAGTGCAGCGACTTGCGGCTCCCACACGCGACTGTCTTCCGCGGCGCCGTGCACGAACACGAGCGGAGATCCCTCGCCAACACGTCGGTAGGTGATCTCGAGCCCCTTCGCACGAACGACCTCCACGCCCGAAACCTAACTCGCTGCAGCGGCGGGTGGACGCTCCTTCATCGCCGTCAGCATGCGCACAACTGAAGCGTCGGGCGCGGGTGTCGCCGCTATACCCCTCGGCATCCAGACGTAAGGAGCGGGATGACTGATCGGAGCCCTCGCGGAGTATCGCGGAGAATCGCTTGCCGCCTGGCCTGGCTGCATGCTCGTCCGGCGACCCTCGTCGGAGTTGCCGCCGTCGCGGTGCTCGCCGGTTGTGGCGGTGGCGGAGGCAGCTCACAGGCAACTACCTCCTCGAGCGCCGGGGCCGCGACCTCCGGCGGGTCCGGGCTTGTCGCGGAGGGCAGGACGCTCTACTCCTCAAAGGGCTGCAGCGCGTGCCACTCACTCAATGGGTCGCCACGCAGCGGCCCGACCTGGAAGGGGCTCGCCGGCTCGCACGTCAAGCTTGCGCACGGCTCCAAAGTCACGGCCGACGACCAGTACCTGACGAGCTCGATCGAGCAGCCCGACAAGCAGATCGTCGCCGGCTACGGGAAGGGCATCATGAGCGGCACGATCCCGCCCGGGTCGATCTCGCAGTCCGACGCCAAGGCGCTCGTCGCCTACATCAAGAGCGTGAAGTGAGCCGCGATCTAAAGCGTGATTCGCGATCCCGCCCGTCAGTACCCGCCTGCCTGGAGAGCAGGCTCGAGATCCCCAAGCGCGTAGCCGAAGGCGCACGACTCGCGAGATCGCCGAAACCCTGGTGCTCGCCGAGGAGACCGTCGAGCGTCACCGCAACAACATCCTCGCGCTTGAAAGTGCCAGCAGCGAGCCGGCGAACTCCGGCGACGCACAGCGTCGCGCGGACGAGGCGGCGCTCGACTGACGTCGCTTTCGCCCGAGAAGCCCGCGACTTGGCGCTAAGGTCGTTGGGGATTCCGGTGGAGGAGGTCATGCGATGTTTGCTCGCGTCTCGACGTACGAGATACCAGCGAATCGGCTTGCCGACGCGGCGCGCAAGTTTCAGGGAGCCGTCGAGGAGATCCAGGAGATCGATGGCTTCAGAGAGGCATATGTGCTGGTCGACTCAGAGGATGGCCGAGCGCTGACGATGACCGTCTGGGACAGTCGATATGCCGTCGAGACCAGCCGCGACGCAGCGAGTCGGCTGAGGCGGACCGCAGCCAGGGACTCGGATGGCAGCATCGTCAGCGTTGTGGAATATGAAGTGGCCGCGCACATCTAGCAGCTCGGCCAAGGGCGCAGCGCAGCCGGTCGACGGCTCGGACGTGGCCGGCCTTGTCGCACCCCCGCTCGAGCTGGTTTGGGAGACCGGAAACGGCGCTAATGGAAATCGCATCGTTCGTGCGCGGCGCGAGCGCGATGGCGTGTCTCGTTGCTCCTCGGTGGGCGACGGCCAAGAAGCCGCCGCCTGAGTCATTCCGCGACGGCGCGCAACTCAGCGAAACGGTTTGCCATTGGTTTGCTAAATCCCCATGTATCGCCGGTAAATCCCCGGGCATCCCACTCTGGAGTGGGCCCCGCTGAAACCCGGCGATTTGCAGGGCTTTTCTGGATCATGGAAAAACCCAGCGTCTGCTTGCCATGCAGAAGGTCGTGGGTTCGAGTCCCATCAGCCGCTCTGAAGAGGCCCTGAAAAATCGCGCAGTCCTTCGTCTCAGTTCTCGGTCACAGCCGCCGGTGAAGGGCGTGCCGGGCCTCGTAGTCACCCCACCACTCGCCATGGTCGGCCGGTAGCTGTGACAGCACACGTCAGGAGTCAGTACGGCTCCGCCGGAGAATCAGGCGAGGCCCGAAAACGTGTCCCGGCTCCAACCGCTAAGCGATGCAGAGGCCTGAAATACGGCTTCACGGCTCCGGAGTGGATCGAACTCCAGTCCGGCACCGGCCGCCGACAACAACGCGAGCTCAGCTGATCCCGATCAGTGCCAGTGCGCCCAGGCTCAGAGCCGCCAGGCTGGCCCCGGCAGCGCCTGCCTTGGCGATCATCGAGCCGTCGAGCGGCGCGATCGGGGTCAGCAGCGACGCCGCCATGACGAGCGCGGCAGTGGCGAGCGCTCGTGTGATCGGGATGTCGAGCCACGCGGCAAGCCCGACGAGCGCGATGCCGAGCAGCCCGGCAGCGGCGGGCGCGGCGCGCCGGAGCCGCATGTCCTCCCCGGGGGCGCTGACGAATGGAAGCGGGACCCACGCAAAGCCCGCAGCCGCTGCGCCGACGGCGAAGACGAGCGCGGGCGGCCACGTCGCCTGGCGGAGCTTCGTCCTCGCTCGCCGGGCAACCAGGACGCGGCTCAGGAGCACCACGGCGACCAGCAGCGCGAGCCCGGCGATGAGGGTCAATGCGGCGGTGGCGCCCCCACCGCTCTCGCCGGTCAGCTGCCAGGCCAGGATTGCGAACGCGGCGAGGGCGCCGAGCGCCGGGGTGGACATCCGGCCGAGCAGCGGGACACGCGATACCGCGCGGCCCAGCGGCTCGAGCCATTCGTTCGCCATGGCGCGACCGCTCCTGCGGGCCGCCAGCGACCGACCCAGCGTAATCGTGAGCAGCAGGATCGCCGCCCCACCGGCGACGGCGGCCGGACGTCCCCCTTGGGAGCCGGCGAACGTCCACTCCGGCGGCAGCGGCCGTGAGAGGTCAAGCCCCGTGCGGTAGGTGCTCGCGTCCAGCGTCGGCTGAGGCTTGCGGCCGCGGAACTCCTCGTCGAGCTTAATCGCGCGGGCGAGGGCGCCCTGCGAGGCGAGTATGTGGGTGGGTCCCATGCGGCCGTAGACGACGCTGAGGTTGAACCACGCGAGCGCGTAGTCGCGGTTGCCGCCGACCGCGCGGCGCAGCGCTCGGACAGCGCCCTTCTTGTCGCCGAGGCGGGCCAGCAGAACGCCGAGGTCGTTGGCGGCGGGATAGGCGGTCGGGTCGGCGCCGAGCGCGGCCCGGTTGAGGCGCGCGGCCTCGCGCAGGCGGCCGCCGCGCGCCTCGACGTAGGCGGCCGTCATCAGGAACGCGGGGTCGAGCGGATCGATCGCCACGGCGGCGCGCGCGTGCTCGCGGGCGGCGACGATATGTCCGAGACGCAGATCGGCGATCGCCTCGTTGTTGTCGAGCCGCCCGAAGGGGATGTCCGAGTCCTCGGGCGTGTCCCCAGCGAGCTTGTCGGCGTACTCGCGTGCGGCGGCGTAGCTCTCGGCCGCCTCGTTGACGTTCCCGCCATCGAGCTGCGCGTCGGCGGCGGAGGCGCGGGCGTGATAGACGATCGACTCGGCTTGGAGTTCACCGAAGTCGCCGCCTTTCAGGCTCGGGTCGGTGCCGAGCGCGAGCGCGCGTGAGCCCACCTCGTCGGCCTGGCCGAAGGTCGCGATCCCTTCCGCCCGCCGCCCGGCGGCGACAAGCGCCGCGCCGCGGTGCAGCAGGCCGTCGGCCTCGGCGACGCTCCAGGTGCCGGTCCGATCGCGGGCGCGGCGGATCGCGGTGCCGAAGTCCACGACAGCGCCGTCGTAGTGGCGGCGCAGGTACTCGATCTCGCCGAGCCGCAGCCACGGCTTGGGATCGCCGGGCAGCTGACGCGCCCAGTCGCGTGCGGCGTGCTCCGCCTGAGGGAGCTTCCGGGCCCAGCGCCACAGGTCTTGCCGCGCGTCCTCCACCTCGCCGAGCCGGAGCGCGTCGCCGAGCTCGTCTCTTCGCCGGCGCAGCGCACCACGGTCACCCGCCTCAAGGTCGCCGATGCCGGCCAGCAGCGAAGCGTCGTTGCACTCCCAAGGCCCCGCGGAACTAGGCGTCGGGGCGGTACGTGCGCGCTCGCGCCGGCCGGTCAGGAGCAGGTCGCGCTGCGCGGCCCACTGCGGACACCAGCGCTCGGAACCGGTCACCGACGGCCAGGGCCGGAACTCAGGGATAAACGAGAGGTCGGCGACGCTGGCGGTGGGCGCGACATGTCCGGTCGCATAGAGCTGCACGGTAAGTGGCGCCAGCCGGCCCGCGCCGAGCGAAAGCGGTCCGCGCGGCGCGCCGGCCGCGAGCGTGCCGAGCGGCTCGTCGAGCGTGCGCGTCGGCACCAGCGGATAGAGCGCGGATCCGGGCGCAAAGCCACCGGCCATGGCCCGCAGCCGGTCGGCGGCCACCGCCGCCGCGCCGAAGTCGTGCGCCTGCTCGAGGTATTCGACGAGCGCCGCGGCCACGGCCGCCGAGCGCGGCCGCTCGTCAATCGCGCGCCGTTGGCTCGTCGCGGCGTCTCGCGGAAGCCCGAGCCCGAACTGCGCGATCGCGATGCCGGCGTGCAGGCCCGGATCGCCGTCCAGGCGCGCGGCACGTCGCAGGCGCAGTAGGGCCTCGAGCTCCAGCCGACGCGCGACGAACACGCGCCCGCTTGGCTCAAACGCCGCCTGGACGAGCTTCAGGTCGGCATCACCGCTCCAGCCCGCCGCCGAGCGCGGAAACTCCCGCTCGAGGCGCCGGAACGTCGCCCGCGCGCCCGGATCGTCGAGCTGGAGTTGCAGCTGTCCCAGCAGCCAACTCGGCGTCGGGTCGCGCGGGCATGCCCGCTGCGCGCGCTGCGCCTCTCGCCGCGCCTGCGACTCGACCGGCGGGTCCTGCGCCGCAACGACGAGCAGGAGGTCGAGCTGTGGCGCGCAGGCGCCGCCCGCCCGGGCGCGATCCAGCAGCGCGAAGGCGATCGGAGCATCGTTGGGCCGGTGACCCGGCCCGACGAGCAGCTGCGCCGCCAACGCCGTCGCCCGTGCGACCTGCGCCGATGAAAGCCGCTGCGGAAGTGGTCCGAGGATCCGCTCGAGTGATCGATAGCGATACGGATAACCGCCGACCAAGTCCCCAACCGCGCCGACGGACTCCGCGGGCGACCGCAACAGCGCCGCGAGCTGACGGCCATGCGCCGGTCCCAACAGATCGATCGCGTCCCGACCTACTGCGGTGCGATCAGGCGTCGCCGGACCTCCGGGCACGCCGTTGACCGTCGCGAGCACGGGCAGCTCGCGCACCACGGGGCCCGGCCTGCCGGCCGGCAACGGCGAAAGCACGACCGGCGTGGGCGGCCGTAGCGGCTGCTCATCAGCGGCGAGACGAGCGGCGATCGGGAAGCCCACCAACAGGACGACCGCGACCCCAAGCAGCAGCCCGAGCGCCCAACTGCGTCGCGTGGACGACGGCGGCGCCCGAGGCGGGTCCGCGGTGGGCGCCGGCGGCTGGGGCTCGGTCGTGGCCATCCTGATCGCCTACGGGCAACCCTAAGCAAAGCGGGCGCGCTCCGCCAAGGGTCGGGCGGCGGACGACCTCGCGAGGCCCTTGTGGCGGCGACTCCCGGGGGGTGCGCCTCGCGGCGGCGGGCTTCTGGCGCGAGCGATCGCTGCATCGCGCGTCCTCGGCACCGCAACGGCGCCGAGGACCCACCGGTCAGCCATCCGCCCGCGGAGCAGGATGCGGCGTTCGGAGGAAATAGCCCGCCGCCGCCTGCCCGAGCGAATCCGTCGCCGTGTATGCCGCTACGGCAATAGTCGACGGGATGCCACAGGAGAACCTCGCGCTCGTACGCGAAGCCTGGAAAGCCTGGCTGCGGGTCACTCGCCCAAGCAGGGCCTGCGCACGTACGCGCACGCCTTCGAGAAATTGGACCCGAGCGATCGGGTCCCGAAACCGCTCCAGAAAGCCGGCTGCGGGATTCGAACGTTCGGCGAGATCCGCCCGAGCGTTTGATGGCGACGTGACGAGCTCGCCGGGGTGAGCTGCACTCGTAGTGGTTGCGCTCGGTAGTTCGGAGAATGGCTTGGACCCTTGCGGCGCAAGCACTCTCGCGACTTCAACGGGATCCACTGGCCACACGTCACGGTCGGAACGGCGTTGCCTTCGCGTTGCCGCCGGGAGGGTTGCCGCTGGCCGCCAAGAACGCGGTGGTTTGCGCGACGCCGTTGAAGGCGCTGTTCGTCGGCCCCGGCGAGCCGAAGAAGAACGGCAGGATGTTGTTGTCGGGAATAAGGTGAGGGCCGCCTTGGTGAACCTCCGCCACGCCCTGGGCTAGAACTACAGTCCCGTGCGGGATTGACGCCATCCGCACGACAGACGGAGGCTCGGCGGGATCCGTCGTGTGCGGCACTCTCGCCCAGATCCCAGGCTCGACGTGTAGTCCGGCGCCGGTGCTGGTCTCGCTGATCTGCTGCATGTAGGTGAGACCGAACATGTCCATGTCCGCCATCGCCAAGCCGCGGTTTCGAATCGGGCCGTTGATTCTGGTGACGGCGAGCGTCTCATTGGTGAGATTCAGCTCGAGAAAGCGGTCCTGGGCGGCTGAGTTGCGGGCGCCAGATGGCGTTGAAGCCGTGTCCCTTCCACGTGCCTTCGAGTGCCGCTAGCGCCCCGAGTGGGTCCCCTGTCCCGGCCGTGAGCGCGGCAGCCTCGGCCGGCTTCGCAGGGGTCTCGAGACCCGCGAATGCGAAGTTGGGATCGGTTTGGGCGGTTACCGTCATGTTGACTCCTCCAGGATTTCGTAGATCCGCTCCGTCGTTTACGAGTGCGCCAAAGTCTCCAGCACTGCCAGCCCGTCGGGTGCCGCGGCTCGTGCGGGTGTTCATCCGCGACGGCGTCGCCGGCACCAGCGCGGCCGGCACCAGCGCGGCCCCTCATGACTGCTCGGACAAAGTCCGGGTAGTCGTCCGCGTCCGCGCCCGTGTTGCAGAGGTCTGTGCCGTCGCCTCGGCGCAATCGGCCACGTCGTTCGGATCCGATTCGCGCTACCGAGCGAGCGGCGACAGTTACCGAACCAGCCGATCGGCCGCCATCGTCCACAGCCAGGGACACGGACACTTGTGGCTAACGCCGCCGAACAGCGTCCGTCGGAAGTCGTGAGCAAAGAAAGCCTCGATTTGCTCAAGACGGTCGTGAAACACGAAGCCTTCGCCGTCAGCAAGGCGAGCGGTCGCGCTGTCCAATCGGACGAATCGCTCGCCTTCCAGACCGACGAGAGCGCGTGGACCGATCAGCGCGCCGAGCGATACGAGCAGCTGCGCGTTGGCGCGGAGGCGATGACCGGGCTTAAGCCCCAGGAGATCCGCTGCCTGCTGCTGAAGGCCGAAGGTCTCTCGTACCAGGAGATCTGCGAGACGACTGGGTTCACCTACACGAATGTCTCCCGTCAAGTTGGCCCCTGACAGAGCCGATTCCGTGAACGCGGAAGCGAGGGATAGCTGGCGACGCAGACAAGTTCACCGGCCGCCCCGCGCCGGCCTGAGCGGCAAACGCCGGCTCCGGACTCAATGAACTCAACAGCGCGCTCGGTGCGCGAAGCAGGCGACCGCCCGGATGTGCCGAGCCTCGCCGCCGCGTGAGGGACCTCGTTGACGCGAGGGCCACACATACCACAACAAGGGGTTAGAGTTCACTTATGGGGGCACCGTACCGCGATACAGGGGTGACGATAACTCCGGCGTCCAGCGGGGTAACTCAGGTCTGTCAGGGCGGTGAGTGCTGGCAGATCAAACCGCCAGGTCCGGCCTCACCGACCACGCCTGAGAAGCCCTGGCCTTGGCCGGACGAACTAGTGGCGATTCGTCCGGCAGACGCGGAGAACGTGATCGGCTTGGTCGACGCCGCCCGGTTTGGGCCGGACACAAAATTCGATCCGCGCGACGACGCGGATCTTGGTTCGCTTGACGATCTCGGCGTGAGTGTTCACGCCAGCATTACCCAGGACAACTTGGAAGCGGCGTTGTCGGGAGATGGTGATGACGCCCCACACGTAATCCTGATTCCGGGGCGACTGCTCGATCTCGACGACTATGCCGGGACGATCGCGGACGCCGTCACGAACGGGAAGCGGGTCGAATTCCGAGTTCAGGGCGACTGATGGCTGACGCCAAAGACGAGGTCAGCGCAGCTCCTGCCGAGAATCTCACCACCCAAGCGCAGCGGATTCGCGACACGGCGAAGTGGCTGATCGTGACGTTCGGCGCGGTCGGTGCAGCGGTGATCGCCGGCCTCCAGTTGACTGGTCTCAGCGACCTGAGCGGCGATGCCCTTCACACCGCAAATCTGGGATTCGGCCTCGCGATCGCCGGAGTCGTGATCTCGATCGTGGCGGCGGCCGCCGTCCTGAGCGCGAATCGCATCGTGTTGAACCAACTCGCGAGAGATCGCGGGCCCTTCTCGCTCGGCGACAAGCTCAACAAACGGGCCGACCTCTACGCCGGCTGGGACAACGTCCAACAGCTCGTCGAGAAAGTCAATAACTCGTTGGCGCAGCGGACCGGCACATGGAAGGACGCGCAAGAGCATCCCAACGACGCAGCGAAGCAAGCCGCTTTCGAGAAGGCACGCACGGAGGCAGAAATCCTCGTGCCAATCTCGAAGCGCCTCACGGACGTTGCGAGCTATGAGCATCTGCGGCGCATCTTTCTTGCCTCATGCAGCGTGATACTCGTCGGAGTCGTCCTGACTGCAGTCGGCGTGGCCATCTTTGCCGCCAAGGTCGCAGCACCGAAGGAGTCAAGTCCCGCTCTCCCCCAGGAGCCGGTCGCAGCAATCTTGGCACTAAGCCCTTCTGGTAAGGCGCTCTACACCAGCAAGTTGGGCAAAGCTTGCACGATTAAGAGCGTGCCAGTCATTGCCGAATCCACGACCGCCGATTCGGTGGACGTCGTCACGATTCCTACGTCCTCGGGCCACTGCAATGTCGCCCGTCTCACGGTGAAGCACGGCGAAGGCACGGTCACGGCACTCGGCACGCGCCAGCTGCCAGACCTCTCGGGTTAGACGTAGCGACCGACGAAGGTCAATCGCTGCCTGACCGAAGGGCGCCGCGCCTTCCTCGAGCGCGTCGCCGGCATCGAGGTCGGCGCGGAGTGCGACCGGCTAACGCCGTTGATCTCGAAGGTCGCGGACGGCGAGGCGTCGCCAGAGGAGATGCGGATCGTGCGTCCGCACCTGAAGGGCTGCCTGGCCTGCCAGGCAACGCTGCGCGAGTACCGCGAGACGGCGGGTGGCCGGTCTCGTGCCGCCCGTGGTCGCGCTTGCGGGCGGCGGTGGGGGCGCGACCGGCGTCCTCGCGCGGCTGCTCGATCGATTCGCCTGGGTGGGCGACCGCTTCGCCGCGTTGGGCGATCGCGTCCAGGGCATGGGCGAGGATCTCCAACCTTGAACGCCCCGGGGCCGAGGGGGCGAAAACGGCCGCCTCGGGACTTAGGTGAATACGACGCGCGCGAGCGGCCGCTGCCCGCCGGTTCACGCATCTGAGCACTACGCGTCGTGACGGAACCCGCCGAAAGCCTCAGGGGACAGCCATGCAGGACCCCCTCGCCACCGAAACGCGGCCCAGCCGCGACCAGATCGGGCACGCCGCGCTCGAATTGCTCTCGCGCCACTCCGCGGGCTTGCTCGCGACCGCACGGCGCTATTCCGCCTCGCCGGAGGATGCTCGCAGGATGGTTTAGTGCTGTCGGGCGTCGTCGTGGTATGCGCGTTCCATCACGCGCGCGACGTCGTAGCGCCGGGAGACGTCGAGCTTGCGGAAGATGCTTCGCAGGTGCGTTTCGACCGTCTTGACGCTGAGGAAGAGTTCCGCGGCGATCTCGGGATTGGTGCGGCGATCCACGAGGAGGCGAGCGACCTGGCCTTCGCGCTCGGTGAGTGTCTCGATG
>DATBDN010000177.1:0-32232 GCA_036269895.1 Thermoleophilaceae bacterium | reverse complement strand
CCGTCGACTGCGCCTGCAGTTCCGCCACCCGCTGCCGGCGCGCCCGTCGCGCCGCCGGCGTCAGGCGAGCTGTCCTGCGAAATCTGGGCGTGCTGCGGGGCCGTCGCCTCGGCGCTGCCGCTGATGCCCTGATCGATCGATCCCTGCTGATGCGCAAGGGCGATCGCCTCGGAACCCGGACTCAGCACGTTCGCGCCTGCGGCCGCCTCGATCGGCGCCGCCACGTTCAGGTTCGCGGCCACAGCCAGATCCACGGGAGCTGCAAGGTCGAGCCCGAGATCGACGTTCGCGTTGACGTCGAGCAGCGAGAGCACCTCCTTGTTGGGGAGCGATACAGCGCTCTCGTCCTCGATCTCGTCCATCGACACCCGATCTATGTCCTTGTCCGGCACAGGGACCCTCCTCTTCAGCGTTAGGTACGCCCCGCTTGTTCCCAGCACGGACGTGCCCAAACGAGCGCTTACGTACGTTTGGGGGAGGGCGTCACCGGGGATACGGCCGATGGCGCGTTGCCTGCGTGCTGCTCGGGATCAGCGCTCGCAGCGGCCGGGCCGTCGGTGACGAGGCCCGTGGTCGCGATCACCAGCCCGGAGGCCAGCACCGCGATTTTCTGCTTGGTGTTCACGAGCATCGGTCCCATGCTCGAAACGTTTACGGGCCATCCTCAGGGGTTCCTGAGCGCGGCGTGAAGGTCGACTGAAGCTTGTGTTAAACGGACGTCCGCTCGCCCGAGACCGTGGCGAACGCCCGCCGCGGCTCGCTGGTCGACCGCGTGAAGACGATGTCATCCGCATGTTCAGGGAGCGCTTCGCTCAGTAGGCGGGGAGCGCGTACCGGTGAGCTTGACGCTCATCTTGATCGCGCGCACAGCGCCCGTCGCGCCAGCTTGGAGTGGCACGCCCACCGCGATGAGCACGATCCCCACTATCCACAACACCTTCGTGCCCAGGAGCAGCACCCCGATCCGCCCCATCAGGTACGGCGGCGTGCACACCGTCGCGCTCAGCACGCCCCCGGCCACGCTCGCCGAGATGCTGTCTCGGCGCGACAGCTGCGGCTTGCCGCCGATCAGACGCGCGGGCACTGCGACATAGGAGAGCATCATCAAGCCGACGACGACCCCGAGGATGAGCGCGAACCAGGGATGTCCCCAGCGGGGGACGACCGTCGTCGCAAACCCGAGCAGCAGCCCGACGATCGCCCCCGAGACGACGATCGGCGTCAAGCGCGTTCGCGCTCGCCGGAGCGCCGGACGCACCTCGGCCGGCCGCTCGGCAATCGCGTAGGCGAACACGGCGTTGAGGAAGAAGCAGGCGACGGTTATGGCGACGATCGTCAGGTTGAGCGGGATCAGAACCGCGCCGCGAAGGACGTTGAACTGCTTCCCGTGCAGGACATGCGCCTTGAGGTCGTACATGGCGACCCAGATCCACATCGCAGGCAGGACCGTCACGAGCGTCAGCCGCCAGTTCGACACCAGCAACTTGAGCGCGTCGAAGAGCATTGCGAACGCCCCGATCGCCAGGCCCAGCGGCGCCAGCGCGCGGTGTCTGCGGCTGAGGCGGAGGACCGCCTCCTCGACCTTCCGCTCGTCGTTCTCCTCGATGGCACGGATCAACGACCGGATCCGAGCCGGCAAGCTCGCCGCCCGTTGCTCGGATCCGATGCTGACAGTCTCGTCCGCCACGCTCGATCGACTCGAGTCTGGTCCGGCCCCCGCGCGTGGTCATCACCCGCGCCGGGTGATCAACCGTGATCCGGCTGCCGGCGGCTGCGAACAATCGCCATGGCGCTGCCGATGACGAGGAACAGCAGGCCGAAGATCAGGCCGAACCAGGCGATGTCCCCGATCGCCATCACGAAGCCGTGCCGGTGGTTGCCAATGGCGCCGGCCACGATGAAGCAGACGAGGACGAAGACGGCGAGGGCTATGAGTGACTTACGAGTGATCATGGCGTCAACGTACGGGCGCGCCTACGGCTGCGCGTCTGTCTGCGGACAGATTCTGGATACCTCTCCGGACTGATGCATCCGACCAGCGCGCAGGCTTAGCTACGCCCGATGCGGTGGCTGCAAAGGATGCCCCAACAGCGGCTGGAGATCGTACTCGCACTCGTGCTCACGGCAGGCGTGGAGCTCGAACTCGCCGGCCACCACCTGCTCGAGACGCCCGCACAGGCGGTCGCTGCCGCGTGCATGACGCTGCCGCTGGCCGTGCGCTTCCGCTGGCCGCTCCCGACGCTGATCGCGGTCTGCGCAGCCTGGGTCGCGCTCACAGCGCTCGGAGTCACGTCGGGCGAGCCAATTCTGCCCGAGGTCGCATTGCTGCTCGCCCTCTATGCCGTCGGGTCGCGCACGCAGCGCTGGCGCTTCTGGGCCGGAGGCGCGGTGGCGACCGCCGGTCTGGCCACGCAGCTCGTGATCCGCGACGACGTGGGCTTCGACCTGGTCTTGGCGATCGCGCTGCCGGCGGCGGGGCTCCTCGTCGGCCGCGCCCTGGGCGTGCTGACGTTCGAGACCGACGTGCTCGCGGAGCGGGCCTCGCAGCTCGAGCTCGAGCGTGACGCCCGCATCCAGGAGGCGATCGCGGACGAGCGCAGCCGGATGGCGCGCGAGCTGCACGACGTCATCGGCCACTCGATCAGCGTGATGGGTGTGCAAGCCGGAGCCGTGCGACGCAGCCTGGGCGAGGAGCACGGTCGCGAGCGCGACGCGCTGCTCGCGATCGAGGGAACCGGCCGCCAGGCCGTCGCCGAGATGCGCCGCCTGATCGGGCTGCTGCGGACCGAGGTCGACGGTTTCGACGGCCCCAGCCCGACCCTGCGGCAGGTCGAGCGGCTGGTTGCGGAGATGCGCGTCACGGGACTGGCGATCGACCTGCGCATGAGCGGCGATAGCCACGGGCTGTCGCCGGGCGTCGACCTGGCGGGCTATCGCATCGTCCAGGAGGCGCTCACGAACGTTCTCAAGCACGCTCCCGGGTCGCACGTGGACGTGGACATTCGCCGGGATCAGCACGAGCTCGCGATCGACGTCGTGGATGACGGACGCGGCGCGGCGCCGGCGTCCCCGGCCGACGCCCACGTCGGCCACGGCGTCGTGGGCATGCGCGAACGGGCTGCGCTCTACCGAGGCACGCTCGAAGCCGGACCTCGCCCGGGAGGCGGCTACAGCGTGAGCGCGCGCATCCCGCTGGAGGCCCCTTGATGGCGATCCGCGTGCTGATCGCCGACGACGAGGCGATGGTGCGCGGCGGCTTCCGCATGATCCTGGAGTCCGAGGATGGGATCGAGGTCGTCGCCGAAGCCGATGACGGCGCGCTGGCCATCTCCCAGGCCCTGCGTTTCATGCCCGACGTCGTGGTGATGGACATCCAGATGCCGGTTGTGAGCGGCATCGAGGCGACGCGCACGATCATCGAGCGCGGCACGCCGCCCCCGCGGGTACTCGTCGTCACCACCTTCGACGTCGACGACTACGTGTACGAGGCGCTCCGCGCCGGGGCGGGCGGCTTCCTGCTGAAAAACGCGCCGCCGGAGGAGCTGATCCGCGCGATCCGCGTGCTCGCCGCCGGGGACTCGCTGCTGTCGCCGTCGGTCACGCGCAAGGTCATCGAGGAGTTCGCACGTAAACCCGGCCGGTCCGCCCCGCCCCCGGCGGCACTCGACGAGCTGACGGAGCGCGAGGCGGAGGTGCTGCTGCTGATGGCGCGCGGGATGTCGAACGCCGAGATCGCGGCGCGGCTCGTGCTGTCGCAGGGCACCGTCAAGACCCATGTGGCGCGCATCCTCATGAAGCTCGGCCTGCGCGACCGTATCCAGGCGGTCGTCCTGGCATACGAGACCGGCTTGATCGAGCCTGGCCAGGTGTTCGAGTCCTAGGGGACGCGTGCCAATGGCGGAGCCCTCGTACGAGATCCCGCGCATACCCGCCTCAGCAGGCGCGTTGATCTACGACTCGCGCGACCAGCTGCTGATCCTGAAGCCGACCTACAAGAAGGGTTGGACGATCCCCGGAGGCCAGATCGATCCCGGCGAGTCGCCGTGGGAGGCGTGCCGGCGCGAGACCGAGGAGGAGTGCGGCCTCGTGCTCGAGAGCGCACGCCTCGCCTGCGTCGACTTCCGGCCGGCGGGGCGACAGCGTCCGGGCGGCGTGCGCTTCCTGTTCGACTGCGGCAAGTTCAGCGACGACGTGCTCGGCGAGATCCGGCTGCAGGAGGAAGAGATCGAGGAGCACCGGTTCGCCGAGCTCGGCGAGGCATTGCTCCTGTTGAGCGCACCGGTGCGACGGCGCGTGATGGAAGCCGCCGGCCGCGACCACACCGTCTATCTGGAGGACGGCCGGCTGGTCCCTGGCGTCGACGCGTGAGCGCTCGCGCTACGCGTCAGCAGCGGCGCTCACGCCGAGCGCCGAGCCCAGCTGGGCGAGCATGTCCTTCTCCCCCTGGCTGATGCGCTCGGCGTGGAAGCCCATGAAGCCGCCCTCCTTGGCGGCCTCGGCCGCACGCTGAGCGCACTCCATGAGCCACGAGCGGAACGCCTCCGCCTCCTCGGGACTCGCCTTCGCCGTCACGATCTCGTTCGCGCGCGTGATCTCGTCGAGGATCGCCTTCCCCGCCAGCGCGCCCTTCGGCTTGAAGTCGCCGACCGGGTTCTTGCGCGCCTGCGCGTGCGTGAGAACGTCGCCGGCAACCGCGCCGACGAGATCGTTGCGTCCCTCAGCCGAGGAACCCTGGACGACCTTGAGCACCGCTGAGGTCTCCTTCACGACCTCGATCGGGCCGCCGGGGTCGGCAAACGTGATCGCCATGCCGGAGATGATCGGCGCGCGCAGCAGCACGGCCCATTCGTCCTCGGTGAAGTCAGCCTTGCCCGTCACCTGCAGCCCTCCTTCGTTCGACGTCGGCGCGGTCGCGCTCGAGGCGGCATGCCTCGAGCTCGATGTGGAGCCCTGTGGCGGTCGGCGGCCGCTGCGTGCGCTCCGCGGCTTGGTCGTGCCGTTGCGCCGCAGAGTCCACGGACGCGACTCTACGCTTCCAGCCCCGACCCTGAGCGCCGTTTAATCTCGTCGTCCATGGGAGCGCCGGCACGGGTCATCGACCACATCGGCATCGGAGTCCGCGACTTCGAGGAGAGCCTCGAGTTCTACACGCGCGCGTTGGCGCCACTCGGCTTCGAGCGCGTCGCCTTCATCGACGAGGACAACCGCTCAGCTGGGTTTGGAACGGGCGGCCAGGACGACTTCTGGATCCACGAAGGCCGACCGCTCGGCCGCATGCACGTCGCCTTCGACGCAGAGAACCAGGAGGCGGTCGACGCCTTCCATGCCGTGGCCGTGGCCGCCGGCGCGCGCGACAACGGGCCACCCGGTTTGCGACCCACGTATAGCGACACGTACTACGCCGCGTTCGTACTCGACCCCAACGGAAACAACATCGAGGCTGTTTTCCACGGGGATGCGCCGTCGCACAAGGGCCAGCCGCTACCCCGCTGACCTGCTGACGCGCCACGCGCCGCGCAGGCCGATCACGTACTCCCCCGGCAGCGCCGACACGAACGCCGCCTCGGCGCCGCAACTCGGGCACCGCAGCACGGTGCCCGCACCTTGGTACGCGAGATGCTCGCCGATCGGATGCTCGCTGCCGCAGCCGTCGCAGACGCGCCTGACCGACGTCATCTCGACGGCGAAGATCTCCTGCAGCATTCCTGCGGCGCCGTTGCCATCGGTATGCAGCTCGGACGAATCCATATCAACCTCCAGTCGGTCCAAAGCGTTCGGTGTGCACATTCGCCGGCTCGTGTCCCAAGGCGACCAGCAGCCGCGCGGCCTCCTCGACGAACGGCGTGGGCCCGCAGACGTAGACCGAGGGCCGCAGGCTCGGGACGGGACCGACGCCGGCGAGCATCTGCTGGCTTATGCGGCCCGTGAACCCGCCCCAGCCGGTGGGCACCGGGCCGCGCGTGAGCGTCGTGTGCACGCTGACGGGGTCCCCAAAGGCCTCGAGCTCTTTCCGGTAGAGCACGTCGTCGAGCGAGCGCGCCGACAGCAGCAGGCGCGCATCGGCGCCGCTGCCGATCACCCGGTGGTGCCGAAGCATCGCCATCAGCGGGACCAGCCCGGAGCCACCGGCGACCAGCAGCACCGGATCGTCGCGTGACGAGTCCCAGACGAAGTAGCCGCCGATCGGCCCGCGCAGCTCGAACTCGTCGCCCGTCTGTGCGTCCTCGGTGAGATATGGCGAGACCTCGCCGTCATCGATGCGCTCGATCGTCAGCTCGAGCGTCCCGTTCTCCGGCGCCGAGGCGATCGAGTAGGAGCGCTGCGCCTGGTAGCCATCCTCGGCGGTCAGCCGGATGTCGACGTGTTGCCCCGGCAGGTGGCCCGGCCAATCGGGCACGCCGAGAACAAGCGTCTTCGCATTGGCGGTCTCGGGACGGATCTCAGTGATCGTCACGACGCGCCAGTTCAGTCGCCCCAGTACCGCTGCTCTTTCCATGGGTCGCCGTAGTTGTGATAGCCGTAGTGCTCCCAGAAGCCAGGTTCGTCGGTCTCGATGATCTTGAGCCCGCGCACCCACTTCGCGCTCTTCCAGAAGTAGAGGTGCGGCACGAGCAGCCGAGCGGGGCCGCCGTGCTCGGGCTCCAGCGGCTCGCCGCCGTACTCGTAGGCCACCCACGCCTTGCCACCCGTCAGGTCGGCGAGTGGCAGGTTCGTGGTGTAGCCACCATCGCTGTACGCGACGACGTACGCGCCCGCCGGGCTGACGGTCTCGAGCAAGCGGTCGACGTTCACCCCCGTCCACGTCGTGTCGAACTTCGACCACTTCGTCACACAGTGAATGTCGACGGTCACGGTTTCGCGCGGCAGCGCCTGGAACTCGTCCCAGGTCCAGCCGCGCTCCTGGCCAACCGCGCCGACGATGTCGAAGGTCCACTGGTCAAGCGAGCGATGGGGCGTCGGCCCCGCGGAGAGCACCGGGAAGTCGCGCGTCTCGTACTGGCCCGGTGGCAGACGTGACGAGTCGACCTCCGCGCGGCGTCCGCGGAAGCCACGTGAGATCGGTGGCATGGGGCCATCGTCCTACTTTCGGCACCCGCGTTACAAGTCGCGCCGAATAGCCTTCACCCATGGACGCATCCGCATTGGCTTCCGACTTCGAGGAGACGCGCGATCAGCAGGGAGCGTTCCCGCGGCTCAGCAGTGACGCGATCGCGGCGCTCGAGGATTACGGCGAGCACCGCCGCACGAGCGAGGGCGAGGTCCTGTTCGCGGACGGCGACAAAACCTACGACTTCTTTGTCGTGCTCTCGGGGAGGGTCGGGATCATCCAGAGCGCGGGCACGCCGAAGGAGCGCGTCATCGGCGTCCATGGCGAAGGCCGCTTCCTGGGCGAGTTGAACCTGCTCAGCGGCGAGGCCGTCTACCTGACCGCCCGCGTGATCGAGGCGGGTGAGGTGCTGCAGGTCCCGCGCCGCCGCCTGCGCGAGTTCATCGACACCGAGACGGGCATCGCCGAGCTGATCCTGCACGCATACCTCGCGCGGCGCGCGCTCCTGATCGGCCTCGGGGTCGGCCCGCGGCTGATCGGCTCACGCTTCTCCGAGGACACGCGCCGCCTGCGTGTGTTCCTGACGCGCAACCGCTTCCCGCACGGCTTCCTCGACCTCGAGGACGACGAGGGCGCAGACGCGCTCGTCGACAAGCTGGGCGTAGAGCCGAGCGAGACGCCGATCCTGCTGCACGGCGGCCGGATGCTGCGCAACCCGAGCAACGACGAGGCCGCCCGCGTCCTCGGGCTACGGCGGCCGAGCGCAGCCGCGGGCGCGTGCGACCTGCTGGTGGTCGGCGCCGGGCCCGCTGGGCTCGCGGCGGCGGTCTACGGAGCGTCGGAGGGACTCGACACGGCCATGATCGACAAGGTCGCCGCCGGCGGTCAGGCCAGCACGTCCACTCGCATCGAGAACTACCTCGGCTTCCCCGGCGGGATTTCCGGGATGGAGCTGGCCGAGCGCGCGATCCTCCAGGCCGGCAAGTTCGGCGCCAGCCTGAGGGTGCCGTCGAAGGCTGTCGGGTTCTGCCGCCACGAGGACCACTACCGGGTTCGCCTCGACGGTGGCGGGTCGGTCGAGTCGCGCGCGGTCGTCGTCGCGTCCGGCGCCCGCTACCGGCGCCTCGACATCGCGCGGATCGACGAGCTCACCGGCCTCGGCGTGTACTACGCGGCGACGCCGATGGAGGCCCACATGTGCGACGGCTCGCACGTGGCGATCGTCGGCGGCGGCAATTCGGCCGGTCAGGCGGCGGTCTTCCTGTCGCGGAAGGTGCGCCAGGTGACTCTGATCATCCGCCGCGCCGAACTGGCGCAGACGATGTCGCGCTACCTGATCGACCAGATCGAGCGCATCGGCAACATCCAGCTGATGCCGCAGAGCGAGGTCGTCGAGCTGATCGGCGACCGCAGCGTCGAGGCGATGATGCTTCGCAGTCGCGAGACGGGCGAGCTGAGCCGGCTCGACGCGACGGCGCTGTTCGTCTTCATCGGCGCCGACCCGAACACCGAGTGGCTCACCGAGGAGGTCAGCCTCGACGAAAAGGGCTTCGTCCTGACCGGGCGCGACCTCGACGGGCTGATGGCGGATGCCGCGGCGGCGCCGCTGACGCTGGAAACGAGCGCGCCCGGCGTCTTCGCCGTCGGCGACGTGCGGTCGGGCTCGGTCAAGCGCGTGGCGTCGGCGGTCGGGGAAGGCTCGATGGCGGTGCGACTCGTGCACCAGTACCTCGCCGACGCCTGATCTCAGTCCTGCGGCGTTCGTGATCATCACGGTTCCGCTCGCGCTGCCGATCACGATCGTCGCAATCACCTGCGCAAGCCAGCCGAACGGACACGTCGCAAGCGTCGGTCCAGGTGCCGCCAACGCCAATGGCGGCACCGGGTGTGTGACGCTGCAGCCAGCTGGTGTGTGCTCTTGGCCCTACCGAACAGCGATCAGCGCCTGGCGCCGAACTGCTCGGGACTGATGACCGGCCTGACCACCTGCTCGAAGT
The DNA here is from genome assembly GCA_036269895.1 of Thermoleophilaceae bacterium. Classification (GTDB taxonomy): domain Bacteria; phylum Actinomycetota; class Thermoleophilia; order Solirubrobacterales; family Thermoleophilaceae; genus DATBDN01. Next base: position 23,187 of record DATBDN010000177.1, on the reverse strand, counting down.
CCGGCGTCGCGAACGCCTTGCGCAGGAAGTCGCTCCCGAGCGCATTCCCAATCGCGGCCATGATCATCCCCTGGTCCAGCGACAGGTACGAGTCGGAGACCCGGCCGGTCTGGACGTTGACGCTGTCGCGGAAGCCCCACTTGCCGTACATGCCGGCGAAGTTCTGCGCCAGGCGGGCGATGTCGTTCAGCGCCGCACCGCGCGCGAAGCGCAGCGCCAGGAACGCGGCGTGCGGCGTGACGACGCCGTTCGTGTACGCGGAGGCCGGCGGGTCGGGCTGCGCGGGGCGTCCGGGGCAGCCGGCGAAGCCATGGTCCACGAGCGTCTTGTCCTCATTCGAGGGGTTGCCGTTCGGGTCCATGCCGATCCCGTCGACGCCATAGACCGAGTAGCCCCCCTCGGGCGTGTTCGACGGCGAGAAGCCCCAGTAGTGGTACTTCGCCTCGTCCATTCCGTGGTGGATCTGCGACTGGACCGTGACCGGGTGGTTCACCCCCCACGAATTCGGCGCCCAGGTGTCCTCGGGCACGAACAGCGCAGGCATCAGCGCCTCGAACATGCTCCCGCCCCACGACGGCGTCACGCGCATCCCGGCATATGGGTAGGCACCCTCGAAGACGTCCACGCCGTAGTAGGTGCGGTGGACGCCGAGCGGCTTCGTCTCCTGCCAGCTCCAGTCGCAGGTGTCGGGGAAGGAGCGCCAGGTTCCGTAGTACTCCTTCGGCGGCAGCTCGCCCTTGGAGATGCCGATGTAGCTGGCGATCCGGCTCTCGCTGACGACCGTGTCGTAACAGCAGGGCGAGTCGCCGTCAGACGGCGCGTAGTAGAACGCAATGCGATTCGCGCTCGGCCGGTAGTAGAACCCGAAGTCCATGCCGTCGTAGATGGCGCGGGCGCGGGCGCCGAGCTCGGGGACGCTGTTGGCGACGACACGTAGGCCGGTCGCAAGCCAGCCGTTGTCCACCGACGAGAGGATCGGCTTGAGGGGTGCGCCAGTGGGTGGCCAGTAGGTGAGCTTCTCGCCGTTGCGGTAGTCGTACCAGTTGTAGTACTGGCCGCCCGGCGAGTAGCGCTCCATGTGGTCGAGTGTGGTGATCGTCTTCGACAGCCGATCAACGAGCTCGCTGTGGCTGATGATCCCGAGACGCTCGGCGACGAGCGCGCTCCACATGTAGGCGCCGATGTTCGTGGTCGAGGTCTGGACGCTACGCGCGCCGTTCGCGTCGAGGCTGTCGGCGGGAAGCCCAGAGTTCTCGTCGGTCATCGCGACGAACGAGGCCCAGGTGTCACGGGCGTATCGCTGGAGGTCGGCGTTGCGCTTGTCGGCGGCCGACGCTCCTGGTGCGAACAGCGCGATGGCGATCATCGCAATCGCCGTTCCGATCGCAATCCTGCGTCCCCTGAATCCCATTTTGTCCTCCCCGATTACCGCGGAGCCCGTTCGCCCCGAACCCGATGTGGTTCAGGTACCCGGAACCGCGCGTTCCATCAGCTCGCCTCGTCCGATTCGTCGACGGGCTCGCGTTCGACCCGGACCTCCTCGTGCTGGACCGGGACGTGCTCCGTGACGATGTACTTCTTCAGGCGAATGACCTCGCTCGCCTGACCCTCAGCGGCTTCCTGCACGCGCCCGGATGGGCCGGCGGCCGATGCACCTCCAGCGCCTCCGCTAGCGGCGCCTTCTGCCGCAGCAGCGTCGCCGCCAGATCCGGGCTGCGATACGCCGGATCCGGATGCATCGCCGGTGGATCCTTGCTCCGTCGCGGCAGATCCGGGCGTACCGGGCGCATCACCGGCAGATCCCGTCTGCGTCGGAGCGCCGCCCGATCCCGCAGACGCGATGCCTGCGGCGGTGGCCTCCGTTCCCGCGCCTTGCGATCCACTGGCCTGCGAAGCATCGCCCGGCTCTCCAGTCGCCTGCGAAGCATCGGATCCGGCGCCCGGCTCTCCGGCGGCTCCACCCTCGCCGAGGCCGGAGCCCGATGGCACGAACGAGTACTCGAGGCCGTAGTGGTGGTAGAGCTGCGCCTCTTCCTGCTGTGACAACTCTTCGTTCGCCTTCATCGACGGCGCATCCTTGACCTGGTCCTTCGGGAAGTTCACTCGCACCGTCTCGCCCTCAGACTCCGCTCCCGCGAGCGGCACCAGCGGCGACCGCCCTCCGAAGAGCCCGGTCTTGATCAACGCCCACTCGGGCTGGTCGGTCTCTGCGTCGAGGTAGATCGCCTCGAGCTTTCCGATCTTGTCGCCGGATACGTCGACGACTTCCCAGCCAATCCAGCTGGCGACTTCCTGTGCCTGTGGCATGGGCGCCACCTCCCCCCTCGCCGGCGCGATGCGTCCGGCGGCCGAGTTGTCCAGTGGCCCGCCGTTACCCGAGCGAAAGCGGCACAAACACAGCGATTCGCGTTTGCCGGTGGCGCCGACTTGGTACTCAGCCAGCAGTGAAGGTCCTAATCATCATCCTGATCCTGATCGTGCTGGCAGTGATCGTCTTCCTGCTGCTGCGTGCCCGGCGGCGCCGCGAGGAGCAGCTCGAGCAGCGGCGTGCGGTTGCCGGCGAGCAGCGCGAGATCGCATCCAGACGACACTCCGAGGCGCAGCAGGCCGAGCAGACGGCGGCCGATCAGGAGCGCCATGCCGAGGAAATGGCGCGCCAGGCCCGGGAGACTCGCGAGCAGGCGGATCGCCAGCGTCAGACGGCGAACCAGTACGAGTCCCAGGCGGCGCAGGTTGACCCGGACGTCGACGACGAAGACGTGCCGGCTGCCGGCCGCGACCTGGGCGACACGCCCGGCAGCCGCCGCATGGACGACTGACGCGCCGCTTGTCTAGACCTCGATCCGGGAGCCCATGACCACGGTCCGGTCGCGCGGCAGACGGAAATATTCCGCCGCGTCGGCCGAGATGCGCGTCAGGGCCAGGAACAGCCGCTTCCGCCAGCGGGCCATGCCCGGGTTGTCGCTGAGGCTGAGGTCGACCGTCGACAGGAAGTACGACGCCTCCCAGACGTCGATCGTCGATTCCACGTCGGCCTCGGCCACCTGACGGAGGACGCTCGGCACGTTCGGAACGTCCATGTAGCCGAAGCGCACCGTCGCATGCATGATGCCGTCGTCCGTGTAGCCGAGATCGTCGGTCACGAGCCGTTCCTCCCTCGGCACATGCGGGACCGGCTGCGTCTCGATCGACAGGATCACGACGTTCTCGCTCAACACGTGCAGGTGCTTGACGGTGGCGCGCATCGCCAGCGGTGTCGTGACCTTCGTGCGGTTGAGGAAGACGGCGGTGCCGGGCACGCGCTCCACGCGCGGATCAGGTCGCCGCAACACGTCGATGAACTCGCGCAGCGGTCCCTCCTCGCCCTCGCGCTTGCGCGTGACGATCTGGCGCCCGCGCTGCCAAGTCGTCAGCACGGTGAACGCGGTGATGGCGATCAAGAGCGGCAGCCACGCCCCGTGCGTGATCTTGGTCGCGTTTGCCGCCAGGAAGAAGAGGTCGACGGTCAGCAACGGACCCGCGCCGAGTGCCACCAGCCACAGCGGCTTGCCCCAGTGGTAACGGACGATGTAGAAGAACAACAGGGTGGTGATCGTGATCGTGCCGGTGACCGCCATGCCATACGCAAAAGCGAGGGCAGATGACGACTCGAACGTCAGAACGAGCGTCACGACCGAGACCAGCAACAGCCAGTTGATCCACGGAACGTAGACCTGCCCCATCGTCTCCTCGGACGTGTGGATGACGTGCAGCCGCGGCAGGTAGCCGAGCTGCACCGCCTGCCGCGCGACCGAGAACGCACCGGTGATCACCGCCTGCGAGGCGATGATCGTGGCGAGCGCTGCCAGGAAGAGCAGCGGCCAGCGCGCCCAGTGCGGTGCCAGTAGGAAGAACGGGCTGGCGATGTTCTTCGGGTTGTCGATGACCAGCGCGCCCTGGCCCATGTAGCTGAGGACCAGCGCCGGCAGCACGAGCGCGACCCACGCGCGCGTGATCGCCGGGCGGCCGAAATGGCCCATGTCCGCGTACAGCGCCTCAGCTCCGGTGACTGCGAGGACAACGGCGGCCAGAGCGAAGAACGCCGTCGAGAAGTGGTTGAAGAAGAAATCGAGCGCGTAGGTCGGCGACACCGCCTTGAGGATCTCGGGGTGCTTGGTGATGCCGCGCAGCCCACACGCCGCGACAACGGTGAACCACAGCGCCATGACCGGACCGAACAGCCGGCCGACCACCGAGCTGCCGAGCCGCTGGAGCAGGAACAGCGCGACGATGACACCGACGGTGATCGGGACGACGAGCGACGTCAGCGAAGGCGCGGCGACCTTCAGGCCCTCGACCGCCGACAACACCGAGATCGCCGGCGTGATCATGCTGTCGCCGAGGAAAAGCGAGGCTCCGAACAGGCCGAGCCCGGCGAGCAGCCATCGGGTCCGGAACGCTCCGATGTCGCGCCGCCGGATGAGGGTGATCAGCGCCATGATCCCGCCCTCCCCCTCGTTGTCCGCGCGCATGACGAGCAGGACGTAGGTGATGGTCACGACGATCGTCACTGCCCAGAAGATCAGCGAGATCACACCGAACACGTTGTCGACGCTTGCCCCAACCGGGTGTGGGTCGCGCGGGTTGAAGACCGTCTGCACCGTGTACAGCGGGCTCGTCCCGATGTCCCCGAACACGACGCCGAGCGCGCCGAGCGTCAGCGCAGCCTTGGCGGTCGCGTGTCCCTCAGTCGTCGTCGTGATCGTCGCCACCCAAGCTCCGGGCGGGACGCTAACGGCGATGGGCTCTTGCTGCGCGAGCCGACGGAGAGATGAGCGACTACGCGCTCAGCGCCTGGCGCAAATCGTCAACCAGGTCGACGGGCTCCTCGATGCCGCAGCTCAGCCGCACCAGATCGGGCGGCACGGCGGCGGAGGAACCCTCGACGGATTGGTGCGTCATCGCCTGCGGAATCTCGACCAGCGACTCGACGCCGCCGAGCGACTCGGCGAGCGTGAAGAGCTTCGTCCGAGCGGCGATCTCGGTCGCGCGCGGGTGGCGGAAGCTGACCATCCCGCTGAAGCCAGGCCAGCGCACGTCCTCGACGTCGGCCGTGGCCTTCAGCAGCTCGACCACGGCGGCGGCGCTGCGGGCGTGCGCCTCCATCCGCAAGTGCAGCGTGCGGAGCCCGCGGTGCACGAGGAAGCAGTCGAACGGCGCCGGCACGGCGCCGACCGCGTTCTGCACGAAGCGCAGCTGCTCGTAGCGCTCGTCGTCGCGCGTGATCGCCACCCCGCCGACGACGTCGGAGTGGCCGCCGAGGTATTTGGTGGTCGAGTGCACGACGAAGTCGGCGCCCATCTCGAGCGGCCGCTGCACGGCGGGCGTCGCGAACGTGTTGTCGACAGCGACGAGGGCCTGCTTGCGGCGTGCGACCACGCCCGCTATGTCGACCACGTTCAGCAGCGGGTTGGTGGGCGTCTCGACCCAGATCAAGCGCGTCTCGTCACGAACCGCGCGCTCGAGCGCGGCCAGGTCGGTCTGGTCGACCAGGTCGTACTCCAGGCCCCAGCGCGAAAGGACCTTGTCAACGAGCCGGTAGGTGCCGCCGTAAAGGTCGGATGGCAGGACCACGTGTGAGCCCGCTTCGCAGACCGCGGTGATGACGGCATGCTCGGCCGCAAGGCCCGACGAGAACGCCACCGCCCGACCCGACTCGAGCTCGCCGAGCGCGGTCTCGAGCGCGGCGCGCGTGGGATTCGCCGAGCGCGCGTAGTCGAAGTCCTCGACGAACTCACCGGGCGCGGACTGCGCGTAGGTCGAGGTCTGGTGGATGGCGGGGATGACCGACCCGTACGACGGATCGGGCGCCAGCCCGGCGTGCACCGCCTTCGTGGCGAACGAGTACTCCTGGCTCACGCGGCCAAGGCTTCCAGCAGGTCGGTGCGCGTGACGATGCCCGCCGCGCGGCCGCTGTCGGTGACGAGCAGCGCCTGCAGGTCGCCTGTCAGTAACTCCACCGCTTCGCGCACCGGGTCGTCGGTCGAGACCGCCGGGAACGGCGGCTCCATCACGCCGACCACGTCGGCATCGAGCAGCGCAGGATCCTCGGCCGCGTGGCGCAGCAGTCCGCGCTCGCCGATCGCGCCGACGACCGTCGCCGGGTCGTTGGCGCTGACCACTGGAAGCTGCGACACGCGGTGCTCGTGGAGCAGCGCGATCGCGTCGCGCACCTTGTGGTGCGTGCCGACGCTGACCATCGGCGGAATCTCGCCGGCGTCGCTCTTCTGGCGCAGAACGTCGCCCACCGTCCGCTCCTCGCTCCGCTCGAGGAAGCCGTACTGGCGCATCCAACTGTCCGAGTAGATCTTCGACAGGTACGAGCGCCCGCCGTCGGGAAGCACGACGACCATCAGCGCATCCGGGTCGTCAACCTCCTTTGCAACCTCGAGCGCGGCATGGAGTGCGAGGCCGCCCGAGCCCCCCGCGAGGATGCCCTCCATCTGCGCGAGCCTGCGTGTGGTCAGGAACGCGTCGCGGTCGGACACCGTCACCCAACGGTCCACGACGCTGCGGTCGAACGTCTCGGGCCAGAAGTCCTCGCCGACGCCCTCGACCAGGTACGGATGGACATCCGACTCCGGGCCCGAATAGATCGAGCCTTCCGGGTCAGCGCCGATCACCACCAGGGCCGGGTTGCGCTCGCGCAGGTAGCGCGTGGTGCCCGAGATCGTGCCGCCGGTGCCGACGCCGGCTACCAGGTGCGTGATGCGACCCTCGGTCTGCTCCCAGATCTCGGGCCCGGTCGACTCGTAGTGCGCCTGCGGGTTCGCGTGGTTGAAGTACTGGTTCGGCTGGAACGCGCCCGGGATCTCCTCGGTCAGGCGGTTCGCCACGCTGTAGTACGAGCGCGGCGAGTCCGGTGCCACGTCGGTCGGCGCGACTACGACCTCGGCGCCGTATGCGCGCAGCAGGTCGATCTTCTCCTTGGACATCTTGTCCGGCATGACGGCGATCACCCGATAGCCCTTCAGGCACGCCGCGATCGCCAGGCCGGTGCCGGTGTTGCCGGATGTCGGCTCGACGATCGTGCCGCCGGGCTTCAGCTTGCCGCCCCGCTCGGCAGCTTCGATCAGGGCGACCGCTATGCGGTCCTTGATCGAGCCACCGGGATTGAGCGACTCGACCTTGGCCACGATCTGCGGGCGGAGCCCGGCGCCGATGCGCGAGAGGCGGACGAGCGGTGTGTCGCCGATCGCCCCGAGGATGGAGTCTTTGATCGCAGCCGGAGCTACGGTGCGCGTCTGCATGCAGAAAGTCTGGGGGATATTCGGCATTTCGTCAATCGACCGCAGATCCTTCGCTGATAGTCGCTTCCGTTATCGTATTGTTCGCCAATCCCGCGGAGGAGACCCTGATGCCGAAGGATCTATCGCCCCAGCTCGACGAGGTGGACCGAGCAATGCTCGAGGCGCTCGCCGCCGACGCACGCATCACGAACCAGGCGCTGGCCGAACGTGTGGGCGTGGCACCGTCGACGGCGCTCGCGCGCCTGCGCGCCCTGCGCGAGCGGGGCGTGATTCAGGGCTTCCACGCCGAGGTGGACCTGGCGGCGCTTGGCCGCCCGCTGCAGGCCCTGATCGCCGTGCGCCTGGCCGTCCACGCGCGCGAGCAGATCGACGCGTTCACGAATGCCGTGCGCGAGGTACCGGGCGTGCTGATGGTCTTCCACTTGACCGGCGTGACCGACTACCTGGTCTGGGTCGCCGCCGCCGACGCGCAGGACCTGCGCGAGTTCGTGGTCGATCACCTGGCGACGCATCCATCGGTCGCCCACGCCGAGACGTCACTGATCTACGAGCACCGCCGCGGCCCTGGAATCTGGGGCGCTGCGGATCCCGCCTAGCAGCTCCCGCGAGCGCTCCGCGAAGACCGCGTGGCCGCGCTCTTCGCTGATCGCGAGCGCCTGCTCGGCCGCCGCGCGCGCCTCGTCCGGACGGCCCGCCGCGAGTTTGACCTGCGCGAGCAGCACGAGATTCTGGGCCTGCTCCTCGAGCATGTCCTGGCGGAAGACGAACTCGATCGCGGTCTGCATGGCCTGCTCGGCGCCGTCAACATCGCCCCGCGCGAGCTGCAGCCGCGCGCGTGACCGTGCCTGGCGGTGTATCGCGTCGATGTCGTCGAGCCTGAGGATCCCGGCGGCTCGTTCGAGCTCGGCCTCCGCCTCGTCGAAGCGGCCCTGGTAGGTGAGCGCGTCGACCAGGACCGTGAGCTCGCTCGCGAGAATCGCCGACTGCCCTTTGTGCTCGAGCTGCGCGCACGACGGGCGCTCGATTTCCTCGGCCCGCAACGCGTTGCCGGCCAGCATCTCGATCTCCGCCCGCTTGGGCGCCGCGCACGCTTCGATCTCTGCCAGGTCCGCCTTCGTCAGCAGCGACTCGGCCTCCGTGAACAGAGCGCGCGCCTCGTCGAAGCGGCCGCGGACGCCCTCGAGCTCCGCGAGGAGAACGAGAAGCCGCGCCTTCGTGACCGGGTATGTCGCCTCGGCGAGCAGCGCGCGTACGCGCGGAATAGCGGCCGAGGCGGACCCGGGCCCGTGCGCGGCCGCTGCGGCGAGCCCTCTGATCGCCTCGTCGACCAGGGCCTTGCTTCCCGCCTGCTTCGCGCACGCCAGCATGTGGCTCGCGGCGTCTCCCGCAGACACCATCGCCGCGCGTCCGTGGTGCCACGCGTTGAGCGCCCACCACGCGCGCGCCTCGCCGAACGGGTCGCCCATCTCCTGGTACATCGCGATCACCTGCTGGATCCGCCCATCCGGGAGCGTGCACGCGTCGAACATGTCGTACTGCGCCCGGACGATGTCGAGACGACCCTCGAGCGAGCGATCCGGCGCGGCGCGCAGCGCAGCATCCGCGTCGGCGATCGCCGCCTCGGTGCGAGGCACGTCGCCGGCCAGCACGAGCTGCTCCGCGAGCTTGACGCGCAGCTCGCGGAGCTCGGCGGGAGCTGGGTCGGCGGTCTTGCCCACGCCGATCGCCCGCGCGTAGAGCGACAGCGCCTCTTCGTAAGCCACCATCTCCGCCGCGCGATCGCCTGCGAGGCCGAGGTAGCGCGTCGCCTGCTCGGCGCTGCCGACCGGCAGCGCCTCGCTGAAGTGATGCGCGAGTTCCGGCAGCGCCGCGTCGCGATCCGCGCCCTGCAGCTGCTCGAGTGCTTGCGCGACCCCGAGGTGGAGACGCCGGCGCTCCGCCGCCGGGATGCCCTGGTAGAGGGCGTGCCTGACGAGCTCGTGCGAGAAGCGGAAACGATCGCGAACGTCCGCAACCGGCTCGATCACGCGACCGGGGATCGCTTCCTCGATCAGTTCGAGCAGCTGCTCGCCGCGCGCGTCGCCGGCGCGCCCCAAAACGTGCGTGTCGAACTCCCGGCCGACGACCGCCGCCAGGGCCAGCGCGCGCCTGCAGTCCGCTGACAACTGCTGCACGCGCGTCGTGATCACCTGCTCGACACCGCGCGGCAGTGTCAAGCGCTCGCCCGGCTCGAGCTCTCGCAGGCGGTCGTCCGCCTGCAGGAGGCGGACGAGCTCGCCGACGAACAGCGGGTTGCCCGCGCTCGTCTCGTGGATCGCAGCGGCGAGCGCCGGCATCGGCGTCGTTCCCGCGCTGACCTCGACGTAGTGAGCGGTGTCGTCGCGGGTCAGCCCGCCGAGAACGAGCTGGGTCGGCTCGGCGGCACGGCCCAGCTCGGCGAGGGCGGCGGCGAGCGGGTGGTCCAGCCCGACCTCGGTATCGCGGTAGGTCCCGACGATCAGCACCGGCGCGTCGATCGCGGTCGCCGCCAGGAACTGAAGCAGCGTCAAGGTCGAAGGGTCGGCGGCATGCAGGTCGTCGACCACGATGACGAGCGGCTGCTCTGTGGCGGCACGCCGCAAGACGCGCGTGGTCGCGGTGAACAGCCTGAAGCGGGCCTCCTGCGCGTCCGTCCCGTCGGGTTGCGCGGAGTCGGCCAGAAGGTCGTGACCGAGCGCCTCGAACGCCTGGATCCAGGGCCAGTACGGGGGCGCCCCGCCACCCTGCCAGCAGCGACCCCAGACGACCCGGGCGCCACGGGTCTCGGCGACGCACGCGAGCTCGTCCGCCAGCCGCGTCTTGCCGACGCCCGGCTCGCCGGAGATCAGAGCGAGCCGTTCCTGACCGGCAAGCGTCTCCTCGAGCAGATCCTCGAGGGCAGCAAGCTCGGACTCGTATCCCACCAGCAACGGCCCGGCATCCTTGACGGAACGCATGCGCTGCGCATGCCGTTCCGGCGCCGGAGCCGCGATCGCGGGATCCTGCGCCAGGATCGCGCGTTCAAGGTCCCTGAGCTCGGCCCCGGGCTCGATCCCGAGCTGGTCGACCAGGACACGTCGACCGGCGCGATAGACGCCGAGCGCCTCGGCTTGGCGCCCGGACCGGTAGAGCGCGATCATGAGCTGAGCACGCAGGCGTTCGCTCAAGGGATTCGCCCGCACCATCGAGCGGAGCTCGGGAATCAGCTCCGCGTGACGGCCCATCGCGAGCTCGGCGTCGACCACTCGCTGGAACGCCACCATCCGCAACCCGTCGAGGCGCGCGATCGCGTCCTGCGCGAACGAGGCGTAGATGAAGTCCGCGAGCGCGCCGCCCCGCCACAGGCCGAGTGCACATCGCAGCCGCGCCGATGCGCGCGCGTGCGCGCCTTCTTGGAGCGCGGCAACCCCCTCGTCGACGAGCGCCTCGAAGCGCGCGCTGTCGATCTGCTCCGGATCGATGTTCAGGACGTAGCCGCCGCTCCGCGTGAGCACCGGTCCGCCGTCCCGACCGTGGCCGTTGCCGAGCGCGCGCCGCAGTCTCGAGATGTGGACCTGAAGGCTCTTCGCCGCCGTCGGCGGCGGGTGCTCATCCCACAGCTCGTCGATCAAGCGGTCGCTCGAGACGACCTGATTCGGGTGCAGCAGGAGGATCGCGAGCACGGCTGCCGGCTTGGCTCCGCCGAGGCCGATTTCCCGGTGGTCGTCGTCCGTGACGAGTAGTGGTCCGAGGATCTGGAAGTTCACGCTGCGAGTCCTGTCCTGATCCGACCGTACCAGCGTGAATTCGGGCTTGCGGGCCCGTTTTACCGCTCTGCAACCCGAGTTGAACTGCGCGGCAACCGCCCTCGGCGACAGTCGGGTCATGTCCACTCTCCAAAACATCACCCATCCGCCGTCCCGCTTTCGCTCCGGGCGTTTCCTCGCACTGGCGGCCACCGCGCTCGTAGTGGTGATCGCGGCCGTGACGATCATCGCGATCTCCACGAGCGACAACGGGAAGAGCACTCCTCCGGCCGCAGCGCCTGCGGCGGCCGTGGCGGCGCCCGCCGCCACTTCGGGACCGGCGCCGGGCCTGCAGCAGCTCGTCCGTGCCCATCTCCGCCGCGAGCGCTGAAAACTGGTCCCAGCCCAGAAAAGCGGAGCGCCGGGCACATGCCCGGCGCTCCGTTTGTGAGCCCTTTCGGGCTTGTTTACCCCAGGAGCTAGTGGGAGCCGCTCCCGAGCCCGCGACGCTGGATCTGCGTCATACGGATCGTCGCGTAGGCCAGGCTGCAAAGCGCCACGGCCAGGGCGATCGACGCCAGCACGATGGCGAGCGTGCGACCGCCGTCATTGGTGACGGTCTCGATCTGACGGATCACTGTGGGTGTCGGACTGCTGGTCGGCTGCGGATTGGCGGTACGACGCAGCGCGATCGCCTTATCCGCTGGGTTGTGGTCAGGCGACTGGAAATGGACGACGACTGGCCGGAGCCCATCGGACGGCTGCGGACCCGTCTGGGTCTCGGTATGGAACCGGGCCGGGAGCGTGTACGGCTGCTGCGACTGCGCGGATGTCTGGACCTCGGTGTGGAACGACGCCGGCAGCGTGTACGGCTGCTGCTGGTCCGACGGGGTCGGCGCCGGGTAGTCCTTCGGCAGCATCGCGTTGGCACCTGCGGGAACGGCGAGGCCGGCAAGGCACCCGGCGAGTGCCAGGCGGCGAAGCCATCGAATCCTCTTGTGGTGGGCCTTCATGGGAACCTCCTTGGGGTTTTCCGTCTACCGGCGGCCGGTGGGCGGAAGCGCTGGGATACCCGAGCAACGTACGTCTCTGCCGACGGCGGTTCCACGCCGTTGTGCCCGTTCGGAGCGCGTATTTCTGCGCAGTCCGGATGGGGGCCTGCCGCGCTGTCATGCTTGCCGTAGCGCACGGATGCTCGAACCGGAGAGAGGCCCGCAGGAGCCATTCCTCACCCGCCTGACCGCCGAGGAGCTGGCCGCTTTGCGCGCGCGCGGCGTCGCCCGCCATTTCGAGCGCGGGGCGACGATCGTGCACCAGGGCGAGGTCCCGGGCCGGGTCGTGGTGATCGAGCGCGGCTACGCCAAGGTGACTGCCATGACCGAGGACGGCAAGGAGGTCGTGCTCGCGTTCCGCGGCCCGGGCGACGTGGTCGGGGAGCTGGCGGCGCTCACGGCCCTCCCCCGCTCGGCGACCGTGCGCACGATCGAGCCGATCGACGCGCTCGCCGTCGCCGTCGGCGACTTCGAGGCCTGGCTCGAGCAGCATCCGCGCGTCGCGCTCGAGCTCTTGAAGGTGGTGATCGCGCGACTGCGCGAGGCCGACCGCCAGCAGTTCGAGTTCGCCGCGTACCAGACGCTCGGCCGGATCGCGCGGCGGCTCGTGGAGCTGGCGGAGCGCTTCGGCGAGCCGTGCGAGGATGGCGTCCGCATCTCCCTGCGGATCTCGCAGGAGGAGCTCGCCGGCTGGGCCGGCGCGTCGCGTGAGGCAACGAGCAAGGCGCTCCACGACCTAAGGCAGATCGGCCTGATCGAAACGCAGCGGCGGCGCCTGACCGTGCGGAGCGTCGAGGGCCTGCGCGGCCTGACCGCCTGAGCGCCGGTCGCCGGGACCTCTTCGGCGCTCCCACTCGTATCTGTGGCATGAAGAGCGCGCTCGCAGTCCTAGTGGCCGTCACAGCCATCCTGCCTGCCGCAGCCAGAGCCGACGGGCTTCCCGTACTCGGGCTCGACGGCAACAGCGGCGTCGTGTCGCCCGACGGCGGCTCGCGCTACGTCACGTTCCCGAGCGCGCGCGGCACCGTCATCAGCCGCATCCGCGTCGCCGGCGGTCAAGTCGCCTTCTACCGCCTGATACCGGGGCGATTCGTGGTCCCCTCCGTCGCGTACGACAACACCGCGAGCGGCCTCTCGGCGAACGGGCGCACGCTCGTGCTGATCCGGCCGCGCACCGCCCTCGGCCAGAAGCGCACGCACCTCGTGCTCGTCGACCCGCTTCGCCTGCGGGTGAAGCGCCAGCTCGTCCTGCGCGGCGACTTCAGCTTCGACGCCATCTCGCCGGACGGCTCGAAGCTCTATCTCGTCAACTACCTCGCACTCTCGCGCAACAACTTCGACCCGACCGACTACAAGGTGCGCAGCCTCGACACCAGGACGGGCAGACTCGACCCACGACCGGTCGTCGATCCGCGCGAGCCGGGCGAGAAGATGGGCGGCCTGCCGGTCACGCGTGTGATGAGCGCCGATGGGCGCTGGGCGTACACGCTCTACAGCGGCTCGAAGCACCCGTTCGTGCACGCGCTCGACACCGTCGGGAACACTGCGCGCTGCATCGACCTCGACGCGCTGACGAAGCGCGACGATCTGTTCCAGATGAAGCTGCATCTGGCGCGGGCGGGACACGAGCTCCAAGTCGTGAAGGCGAACAAGCCTGTCACGCTCGTTGACACTCACGACTTCAGCGTCTCCCGTCCTCGGGCGGTAGCGCCGCGGCCTGCGCCGGTCAGCGCGCCCGCACATCACGATGTGCGAGGGCTGTGGCCGTACGGAATCGCGCTCGTCGCCCTGATCGCGTTGATCGCCGCTTCTGCACGACCGCGTGCCCGCGCCACGCGCGCACGTTAGGTTGAGCGTCAGGGTGGCAGTAGCGGGAACGGATCGCTCGCGCGTCGCACCGGTGCCGAGGTCACACTCGCGCAGTGAGCGAGCGCTTGTCCGCGAGGCCGCCCGTGGCTCGGAGGAGGCCGTGGCGGAGCTGTTCCGCGTCTCGTGGCCCGCTGCATATCGCGCCGCGTTTCTGATCGTCCACGACCACAGCGCGGCCGAGGACATCGCGCAGGAGGCGTTGGTAGCGGCGATTCGCAACCTCGACCGCTTCGACCGACGACGGCCGCTGCGGCCTTGGCTGCACCGCATCGTCGTGAACCGCGCGATCGACTGGGCGCGGCTGCGTGCACTGCGGAGCGAAGTGTTCGAATCCCAGGCTTCGGACGACTGCGCGCCCGACGAGCGCCGCGGCTGGTCAGACCCGGTGATAGCCGCCCTTGCGACGCTGGCGCCGGAACAGCGGGCGGTGGTCGTGCTCCGGCACCTGCTCGAGTACACGCCCGGCGAGATCGCGGCGATGCTCGAGCTGCCGCGAGGCACCGTGAATTCGCGGCTGCGACGCGGGCTCGATGTCTTGAAGGCGGAACTCGGGGAAGGTGCTCGATGAGCGACGATCGCCTCCAGCCGCTGCTCGAGCGCGCCGGCGACGATGGCCGCGCAGTCGCCGAACAGCGGGCCTGGCCGGTCGTGCACGAGGCTTTCGTGCAGCGGCGCGCGGATCCGCCGCCGCGCCGGGTGCCGCGCCCGCTGCTCGCGTTCGCCGCCGTCGCCGTGCTGGCGCTCATAGCCGCACTGGCCGTCACGGATCCGGGCGCCGCCGTGGCGAAGTGGGTTCGCGACCACATCGCCGGCACGCCAGGCATTCAGAAGTCGGCGCCCGCACTCACCCGGCTGCCCGGTCGCGGCCGGATGCTCGTTGCGGCAAGGCAGGGTGTCTGGGTGGTCAATGCCGACGGCAGCCGCCGGCTGCTGCGCGGCTACGACGGCGCGACCTGGTCGCCGCACGGGCTCTACGTCGGCGCATGGCGGGGCCACGAGCTGTTCGCGATCGAGCCAGACGGCCGTGTTCACTGGTCGCTCGCCCGTGGCGGCCGGATTCGTGCCGCGAATTGGTCGCCCGACGGCTACCGAATCGCGTACCTGACCGGCCGTAGCCTGCGCGTTGTCGCGGGCGACGGCAGCGGCGACGTGCAGCTGCGACGGCGCGTCGCGCCGGTTGCGGCCGCCTGGAAGCCGAACGCGCCGCACCTGCTGGCGCTCGCGCCGCGGCCTCGCGTCGTGGACGTGGTGGCGACCGACCCGCACACACTTGCCTGGCGCCATGCCGTGCCACAGCGGACCCACTCGCTCGCCTGGAGCGCGGATGGGCGCCTGCTGGCTGCGGCGGGCCGCACCAGGGTCACGATTCTCAACGGCGCCTCTGGCAGGACGCGCCGCCAGGTTCTGGTACCTCACGGCTTCCGCATAACCGCGATCGCGTTCGCGCACACCGGACGCCAGCTGGCCATCGCGTTGACCTCCCCAAACGGGCACGCACGCGCGCTCACCGTCGACCTCGGCGTGCGCAACAGCCGCCCGCGACAGCTGTTCACGGGCGCAGGCCGCTTCTCCCAGGTGCAGTGGTCGCCCGATGACCGCTGGGTCCTGATCTCGTGGCCCGCGGCCGATCAGTGGCTGTTCCTGCGCTCCGCCCGCGTCAGTGGCGTCAGCGCCGTCCGCGACATCGCCCGCCAGTTCGACCCCGGCGTGCGCGCGGCGCGCTTCCCGGCCGTCGCCGACTGGTGCTGCGGTTAGCCGCCCACTAGGGTCCCGGACATGGCGATGGGCGCCCCGGCGGGAACGGCCGGGCTGCAGGAGGTCGAGGTGGAGGCGATCGACGTCGCGCGCCTCGAGCCGCTCGTCGGCACCGAGCGGATGGCCCACTTCGAGGACCTCGCCGAGACCGCCGCCGACGCGCTCGCCGGACGGGCAGTCGTCAACATCAACTCGACCGCCGCCGGTGGCGGCGTGGCAGAGATGCTTCAGACGCTGCTGGCATACGCGCGCGGCGGCGGGGTCGACGCGCGCTGGCTCGTGATCGAGGGCGATCCCGAGTTCTTCGTCATCACCAAGCGCATCCACAATGGCCTGTACGGCTCACCGGGTGACGGGGGCGAACTGGGCGACGCGGAACGCGCCCACTACGAGGCAGTCCTGCGCCGCAACGCCGAACGGCTCGTCACGCAGGTCGGCGGCGGCGACATCGCCATCGTTCACGACCCGCAGCCGGCCGGGCTGTCGGCAGCAATCGCCTCAGCCGGCGCTCGCGTCGTGTGGCGCTGCCACGTGGGAATCGACGAGCCGAACGAGTGGAGCGAGCGCAGCTGGAACTTCCTGCGCCCCTACC
Organism: Thermoleophilaceae bacterium; assembly: GCA_036269895.1. Classification (GTDB taxonomy): domain Bacteria; phylum Actinomycetota; class Thermoleophilia; order Solirubrobacterales; family Thermoleophilaceae; genus DATBDN01. The sequence goes on along the minus strand of DATBDN010000177.1, from coordinate 6,887 downwards.
TCGAGAGCGCGCATGGCATGGTGTTCTCCCGCGCCGAATTCGCCCCCTCGTGGGCCGATCCAGAGGGGACGGTTGTGATCCCGCCGTCGCTCGATCCGTTCGGCGCAAAGAACGAGCCGATGTCGCGGCGCAACGTGCGGCTAGCCCTTCAGTACGCGGGCCTGCTCGACGGCGGCGGTCCGCCACCCCCCGTGCCCTTCCGGCGGCGCGACGGCTCGCCCGGCCACATCCGGCGCCACGCGGACGTCGTCCGGAGCGGCCCGGTCACGCCCGTCGACGCGCCACTCGTCGTGCAGGCGTCGCGCTGGGACTGGATGAAGGACATGGCGGGCGTCATGGAGGCGTTCGCGCAGGAGGTCGACCCCGCGCACGGGGCGCACCTGGTGCTGGCCGGGCCGTCGGTGACGGGGGTGGCCGACGACCCCGAGGCCGCGCTCGTGTTCGACGACTGCGTCGCGCGCTGGAGCAAGCTGCCGCGGGAGTCGCGCGACCGCGTGCACCTCGCAGCCATGCCGATGGCCGACAACGACGAGCAGGCGTCGATCATCAACGCGCTTCAGCGACACGCCGCCATCGTCGTCCAGAAGAGCATCGCCGAGGGCTTCGGCCTGACCGTCACCGAGGCGATGTGGAAGGCGCGGCCGGTCGTTGCGACGGCGGTCGGCGGCATCACGAGCCAGATCGTCGACGGCGTCCATGGGCTGCTGGTGGACGACCCGCACGACCTGACGGCATGCGGGGAAGCAATCAACAGCTTGCTGGCCGATCGTCCGCGCGCCGACGATCTAGGCCGCAGTGCGCGCACGCGTGTGACGGGGGAGTTCCTCGCCGATCGCCACCTCGAGCAGTACGCCGCGCTGTTCGCGCGCCTGCAGTAGTCAGGCCGTCAGGACTGCCGCGCCATTCGAGTCGGGCAGTGCGAAATCGCGCGCCGGACTGCGGCTGTCGAGTTCCTCCACCGAGGAGGCGTCCCCGATGAGGACGAACGCACGGCCGTCGCGGCGCAGATAGCCGAGCTGGATGAGCCGCTGCAGCGCGGTCGTGACGGTCGGGCGGCGGGCACCGACGAGACGCGCAAGCACGGCGTGCGTGAGCGGGATGTCGAGCTTGACGGCGCCCGGCAGCACGACGCCGAAGCGATCGGCCAGGTGCCACAAGTACGCGAGCACGCGCACATCGACGCGCACGTGCGCGGTGATCGAGCGCTGGATTGCCACGGCCTCGGCGCGGTCGGCGCAGCGGGTGACAAGCGACTCGACAATCTCACGGCTGTCCGAGAGCCTCGACGTCGCGACCTGGCCCAGGTCCGCCAGCAGCACCTGCTCGAGCACTATCCACTTCGCCTCTGTGTGGAGCATGCCCGTCATCTCGCGGCCCCAGGGACGCACGAGGTCGCCCGCGCCCAGTAGCTCAGCAGTAGCCCGGCCGTTAGCCGAGACTTCGTAGAGCAGGAGACCCTTGAGCACGAGGTAGCCGAGATGAGGCTCGCGCCGGGGCGGCGCCGGCAGCGTCCCTGACGGGATCCGGTAGACGGAAGCAGTCAGCTTGTCGCGCAGCCCGGCGATCTCCGCCGAGCTCGCGTGCCCCGCCAGGTCCGGATCCACGTCAAGCAGGGCGATCCGGCCTGCCGGATGCAGCGGCCAAGTGCGTCCGTCCGTCGTCGCGTGACCGCTCATCCGCGGCGCCCCCGACCCGCAGCGCGCAGCCGGCGCGACTGATCACGGATCTCCTTCGCGCGGCGCAATACGAGCTGGCTCTGCGCCCCGAGCGCGCTGGAAGCAAGCCGTTGCTCCGAAGACCCCTGTATCGATTCCGCGGCACGTGAATGCACGGAGCTCTCCGTGTCGAACGGCAGCGGCGCGGCCGCGGTCCCCGACTCGACCGGCCACCCGCGGTGCGGCAGCGCGTAGGTCGCGCCTGGCGGCTCGACGGCACCCGCGACCGCGAGCGCGACTTCGTATTCGGATCCAGCCGTTCGTCCCGCGGTGAACGCCAGTCGCGCAACGGAGGCCTCGCGCACGTACTGCGCGGCGCTGATACCCAAGCGCGAGCACTCCGCTTCCACGGCCTCCCAGAGGTCTGGCCCGAACCGCACTGTGGTCTGGTGCATACGGCCGTCCCGCATATGACCGATAGCGTAGGCGATATCGGTCAGATTGCAAATGGGTTGGTCGCGCTCGTGATGAATGCGAATGTGCGCACCCGTCCAGTCGCTTAGGCTGGGCCTGTGGCCGCAACCGGCAACGCAGAGCTCGGCGCGCAGACCCAGCAGCGGGATCTGATCGTGATCGGCGCATCCGCCGGCGGCGTCGATGCGCTCCAGGAACTGGTTCGCGACCTGCCGCCCGAGTTTGCGGCCGCGGTGCTCGTCGTACTCCATGTGGCTTCCACCGGCACGAGCGTGCTACCTCAGATCCTCGCTCGGCAGGGTCCGCTCCCCGCGACCTTCGCGCGCGATCGCGAGGCACTCCGGCGCGGTCAGATCTATGTGGCGCCGGCTGACCACCACATGCTCGTCCACGACGGCCACATCGAACTCACGCAGGGGCCGCGCGAGAACGGGCACCGGCCCGCCATCGACCCGTTGTTCCGCAGCGCAGCACGTGTCGGAGGCGCCCGTACCATCGGCGTGGTCCTGTCGGGATTGCTCGACGACGGCGCCTCCGGATTGGCTTTCATCAAGGCGTGCGGCGGTACCGCCCTCGTTCAGGACCCTGATGACGCTCTCTTCCCCAGCATGCCGAAGGCGGCGATGGCATTGGTGCACGACGTCGACCGCACCGCTCCCGCGCGTGGTCTGGCGGCCGCGCTGTGCGCCTTGGTGGAAGAACCGGTCGAGCTTGTGGACAGGCTCGAGCTAGAGCGAATGGACCGTGTTGAGCTCGAAGACCCGGCGGAGACCGCGACGTTGGTTCACGGGCCGCCGACCGCCCTGACCTGTCCCGAATGCGGCGGCGCGCTCTGGGAGCAGCAGGACGGCCCGTCACTTCGATTCGCCTGCCACGTGGGCCACGCCTACTCGGTGGCGAGCCTCGTCGAGGAGCAGGGACGCGCCCTCGAGACGACCCTGTGGTCGGCCGTGCGTGCGCTCGAGGAGCGAGCAGACATGCACCGCCGGCTCGCGCGTCGCACCACAGGATCGCGCCGCGAGCTCTACGAGCAGCGCGCGAGCGACTCAGTGGCCCACGCACGCAGCCTGCGCCAGGTTCTGGCCGAGGCCGGGCGACTGGCGGTACCGGCGCCGGAATCGGCGTGATGGCAAGCGAAGCAGACACGAAATCGCGGGAGCTGCCAGAGCTGCTCGAGTACCTGAAGCGCTCGCGGGGATTCGACTTCTCCGACTACAAGAGGGCGACCCTGAGCCGCAGGATCGAGAAGCGCATGTCCAGCGTCGACTGCGAGACCTTCGGCCAGTATCAGGACTACCTCGAGGTCAACCCGCGCGAGTTCACCGAGTTGTTCAACACGATCCTCATCAACGTGACGAGCTTCTTCCGGGACGCGCCCGCCTGGGAGTCCCTCAGGGACGACGTAGTACCGCGCCTGCTACGAAGCCTGGCGCCGTATGAACCGTTGCGTGTTTGGTCGGCGGGCTGCGCATCCGGCGAAGAGGCCTACACGGTCGCGATGGTCCTGGCTGAGACGATGGGCGTGGACGCGTTCAAGGCACGTGTGAAGATCTATGCGACCGACCTGGACGACCAGGCGCTCGCCGCCGCGCGCCACGGCGTCTACTCGAACGACGCGCTGAAGGCAGTGCCACCCGACCTGGTCGACAAGTACTTCGAGGCGAACACTCGCGGGTTAGCGTTCCGGCCCGACCTGCGGCGGGCGATCATCTTCGGCCGCAATGATCTGATGGCCGATGCTCCGATCTCGCGCATCGACCTGCTCCTCTGCCGCAACGTGCTGATGTATTTCACGCCCGAGGCGCAGGCCCGCATCCTCGAGCGGTTCAACTTCGCGCTGACTGCGGCCGGGTTCCTGTTCCTCGGGAAGTCGGAGATGCTGATCACGCACGGGGACCTGTTCGCGCCGGACAATCTCAGGTCGCGAATCTTCCGCAAGGTCCAGCGCAACAACCTCCGCGACCGGCTGGCGTTCGTCGGCCAGGAGGGCCGTGACCAGCCCGTCATGGAAGGCGCGAACGTGCGTGCGGCGGCGGCCTCGCTGTCTCCTGTCCCCCAGATCGTCGTGGATCGCAACGGTGTGCTCGTCGAAGTCAACCGGCGCGCGCGCGAGGCGTTCGGCGTGAACGACAGCGAGGTCGGGCGCCCGTTCCAAGACGCGACGCTGTCGTACCGTCCAGCCGACTTGCGGTCCGCGATCGACGGCGTGTACGAGAAGCGTGCCCCGATCCGGCTCGAAAACGTGCGCTGGACGGACTCACACGGGAGCGAGCGGATCCTGGACATCGACGTCTCCCCGGTGGTTGGCGGCGACGGGGAGCCCCTGGGTGCCGCCGTCGCATTCATAGACGTCACCGCGTTTGCGCATCTCAGGGAGGACTACGACCGCTCGAAGCGCGAACTCGAGAACGCGTATGAGGAGCTGCAATCGACCGTCGAGGAGCTCGAGACGACCAACGAGGAGCTCCAGTCGACCAACGAGGAGCTCGAGACGACCAACGAGGAGCTCCAATCGACCAACGAGGAGCTCGAGACCATGAACGAGGAGCTCCAGTCCACCAACGACGAGCTCGAGACGATGAACACCGAGGTGAATACGCGGGCCGTCGAGCTCGACCGCCTGAATTTGTTCTTCGAGGGCATCCTCGGGAGCCTTCGCGTCGGCGTGGTCGTGATCGACCGGGCGCACAAGGTCCAGGTGTGGAACGTGATGTCGGAAGAGCTCTGGGGCCTTCGGGCCGACGAGGCCGAGGGTTCCTACTTCCTCGACCTCGACATCGGCCTGCCGGTGCGCGAGCTCGAGGACGGGATCGCACGCGCGTCTGGCGGCTCGGAACAGACCATCGAAGAGCATGTCCAGGCGGTGAATCGCCGCGGGCAGACGTTCGAGTGCCTCGTGCGGGTCATGCCGCTCCGCACCCGCGCAGGCGACATCTACGGGTCGATGATCCTCACCTCGCCGAATTCCAATCAGTGACGCAGTTCCCACCGTCGCACCGCGGCGGGTCGGGGGAGCCGCTGGTATTGGTGCACGGATTCATGGAGACCTGGGGCAGCTGGGAGCTCGTCCTGCCCGCACTCGAGCGACGCCATGACGTGCTGGCCGTGACCTTGCCGGGACATGCCGGCGGCTCCCCGATCCAAGGGCCGATCAGCCACGAGCTCTTCCCGGACGCAGTCGAGCGCGCGATGGACGAGTCCGGCTTCGGCGACGCGCACATTGCCGGCAACTCGCTCGGCGGCTTCGTCGCGCTCCAGCTTGCGGCACGCGGGCGGGCTCGCTCGGCGGTGGCACTGGCGCCCTCGGGCGGTTGGGCGGAGGACGACGCGTCGGTCCGCGAGTTGCTGATCTTCCAGCGACAGCTGCAGCAGCAGGTGCGCGCCTCGGCCGCCCACGCAGACGCGATCGCCGCGACGCCGGACGGGCGCCGACGCGCGACCGCACTCTTGACGGCCAACTACGAGCACATTCCCGCGGAGTTGGTGGCGCACCTGATCGTCGGGATCGCGAAGTGCAACGCCGCGCCCGCGCTCGTCGACTACGGGCTACGGCACGACTGGACGCTCGATGCCGAGCGGATCACCTGCCCCGTGCGGGTCGTCTGGGGCACGGAGGACCGCCTGCTGCCGTGGCCGTCAGCCGCCGCCCGCTATCAGCGCGGCTGGCTGCCGAACGCCGACTGGGTCGTGCTCGACGGCATCGGCCACGCGCCGCAACTGGACGTGCCGCTCGAGGCCGCCGAGCTGATCGCCGGCTTCACGCGCGGCTAGCGCGCGATCGACGTCAGGAAAGGAATCAGCTTCTTCAGGAAGACGTCGCGCTTCGGCGCGGCCGTGTTCGGGTCGTTGTGCGCGTAGGTGGTGTGCTTGTCGACCAGCAGCACCTGCCTGCGCGGGATGTGGGACTGAACCGCCAGCGTGTTCGCCGCGTCGAGCACGCGCTTCCCGCCGAGCGCCGCTCCGAAGGCGTAGATGCGCAGGCTCTTCGGCAGATCGCGCCCGTGGCTGGCGTGCACGCCGAGCACGCTCTGGGCGTCGTTCGCGTTGCCGTCGGCCACCGCGCCGGCATCGATCGTGAGTCGCAGCGGGTGGTACCAGGCGGTGCCGTCCAGGGCCTTCAGCCCCCACCCCGAGAAAGCGTCGGCGTAACGCCGAATCGGCGTCAGCTCGTTCGCGTCATCCCACCCGCGCGGGTTGCCACTCGTCTTGAGCCTGCCGAGGTGCGCCTGCGCCGCGACCAACGCGGCGGGTGAAGTCGCTGTGTCGAGCGCGAAGCCGTACTCCGCCACGTTCGTGGCCGGGACCGGCGGCTTCAGATAGTCGGGCAGGATCCTCAGGTCCTGCGCCATCGATGGCGCGTTCGGCGCAATCTCCACGAGCATCGCGCCGAGGGAGTTGAAGAGACCGGCGAACGGCGTGGGCAGGCCACCGAAGCTGAGCCACGGCGTGCCGTTCTGCAGGTCCTGCAGCCGCTTGGCCGCGTCGTCCTTCGTGATCGGCGTCGGGCCGCTGGCACCGTCGATGAAGACGAGCCCCGCGAGCCCCTCGGCACCGGGCTTCCCACCGAAGTCCCAGGTCGCGTACGCGCTGGTGATCGAGCCGCCGAGCGAGTGGCCGCCGACAACCACCTTGCCACCGCGCTTCTGCGCCCGCTGGACCACGCGGCGCAGGTCCTGGATCTCGGTGTTCATCCCCCACTGCTTGGCGAACTGGACCTCGCCGTCCGGGATCAGGCGGATGTGCTTGGTGATCGAGTGG
>DATBDN010000176.1:0-16213 GCA_036269895.1 Thermoleophilaceae bacterium | reverse complement strand
GTCGCGAAACCCGATGACCGCATGGCCGTGGCGATCCACTCCCTTGCGGACGATCGAGCGGATCGCGGCGTTCAGCCCGGGGCAGTCTCCGCCGCCCGTGAGTACGCCGATCCGCATGGGCGCGCACGTTACCGACGCGCGGACTCCACGTTGCGAGCGGATTAAAGGCTTGGCAACGTCCGCAGCGTCTGGTTAGAGTGCCCGCACCTTTGACGGCTTTCCTATGAGGAGGGAACCCTTTTGGCATCTCGTTGGCTAGCAGTTGCCGGCTGCCTTGTCGCCGTATCGGCGCTCGGTGCCTGCGGCTCGAGCAACAAGAGCAGTAGCAGCACCGGCGGGGCGGCTTCGACAAGCGCGTCCGGCGGCACGAAGAACGTGACGGTTTACACGAGCCTTCCGCTCGACGCGACCGACCGCGTTCAGACCGAAGACGTGATCAAGGGCGAGAAGCTCGCCCTGACCCAGGTCAACAACACGGTCGGACCGTGCAAGATCACGTTCAAGCAACTTGACGACTCCACGGCCCAGGCGGGCCAGTGGGATGCCGGCCAGGTCTCGTCCAACGCCCGCAAGGCGGCTCAGGACAAGTCGGTCGTTGCATACATCGGCGAGTTCAACTCCGGTGCATCGGCGATCTCGATCCCGATCACCAACCAGGCGGGGCTGATGCAGATCAGCCCGTCCAACACCGCTCTCGAGCTCACGAAGGATCCGGGCCCGAGCGGCAAGGGCGCGCCTGGCAAGTACTACCCGACCGGCAAGCGCACGTACGCGCGTGTCGTCGCCGCGGACCACATCCAGGGCGCGGTTCAGGGCGCATGGATGAAGGAGCTTGGCGTCAAGAAGCTCTTCGAGGCGAACGACAAGCAGGTGTACGGCTCGGGTGTTGCCAAGACCACGGGCGATGCCGCGAAGCTCAACGGCATCACGGTCGTGGGCAACGAGGGCATCGACATCAAGGCCCCGAACTACCGCGCTCTGGCGCAGAAGATCAAGTCCAGTGGTGCAGACGCGTTCTTCTTCGGCGGCATCACCGCGTCGAACGGCGTGCAGCTCTACAAGGACGTGTGGGCCGCCAACCCGGGCATCAAGCTGTTCGGCCCGGATGGCGTTGCGGAGACAACGTTCACGAGCAAGCTCCCCGCGGACGCTCAGAAGAACTCGTACATCACGGTCGGCACGATCGACCCGAAGGACTACCCGCCCGAAGGCCAGAAGTTCTTCGCGGACTTCAAGAAGGCCTACGGCACGGCGACTCCTGAGCCGTACGCGATCTATGGCTACGAGGCCGTGAGCCTCCTGCTCGACTCGATGAAGCGCGCCGGCGCGAACTGCGCCGACCGCCAGTCGGTGATCGACCAGGTGTTCAAGACCAAGGACAAGAAGTCAGTGCTCGGCACGTACTCGATCGACAAGGACGGCGACGTCACGACGAATCAGTTCGGCCGCTTCTTCGTGAAGAACGGCAAGCTGAGCTACGACAAGACGGTCGTCGTCAAGAAGGACAGCTACGGCCGTCCACTTGGCAGCGGTCAGTAAGAGGTAATCGACGACCCCCGGGGAATTTCCCCGGGGGTCGTTTACTTTCGGCGCCCGCCGATTTACCTTCAGCTCTATGGAAGCCAGCTCCCCCAGAGTCTCCGCGCCCGGGACGGTCAACGTTTGGGCGCCGGTGCGAGCTTTCTTCAGCAAGTACGGGCTGATCATCGTGCTGCTGGCGCTGCCGGTCATCTGCGCCCTCGGGGACCTGCTGGGGTGGGGGCACTTCGCGTTCATCGAGATGAGCAACGAGAAGAGCCTCACTCGGTTGGGCACGAACATCAAAGATGGGCTCTCGAACGGCTCCATCTGGGCCCTCGTGGCGCTCGGCTACACCCTCGTCTATGGAATCATCGAGCTGATCAACTTCGCCCACGGCGACGTCTTCATGATCGGGTCGTTCATCGCCGTCGGCATGTACGCCACGCTGGGGCTCACCACGTCGACGGGCGCGGCCGGGTTGTTCTTCGGCCTGCTTGCGGCGCTGATCATCGCGGCGCTGGGCTGTGCGGTCCTGAACATGCTGATCGAACGCGTGGCCTACAGACCCCTGCGCGGCGCGCCGAAGCTCGCGCCGCTGATCACGGCCGTCGGCTTCAGCTTCATCCTCGAGAACGTCGGCCTGCTCTGGAACGGCGGCCAGCAGCAGGCGGTGCCGGATCTGATCAACTCGCAGAAGCAGCTCTTCAGCTTCTTCGGTATCGACGTAACGCATGGCGACGTGCTGGCGATCGGCGTAGCGATCCCGCTGCTGATCCTCCTGGGGGGCTTCGTCAACAACAGCCGCCTCGGCAAGGCGATGCGCGCAACCGCGCAGGAACCCGAGGCCGCACGGCTGATGGGCATCAACGTCGACACGACGATCTCGGCGACGTTCGTGCTCGGCGGCCTGATGGCCGGCGCCGCCGGCTTGATCTACGCGCTGTACCAGACGCAGATCTGGTACTTCCAGGGCTTCACTGCAGGCCTGATCGCCTTCACCGCGGCCGTCATGGGTGGCATCGGCAACCTCAAGGGCGCGGTGCTCGGCGGCCTGATCATCGGCATCATCCAGCAGATCTCCGACAACCGGATCGGAACCGAGTGGACACCCGCGATCGTGTTCGGCTACCTGGTTCTGATCATGGTCTTCCGGCCGCAAGGCCTGCTCGGTGAGGAAACGAGGGAGGCAGGATGACCAGCGCTGCTCGCACTGTGGGGCGCACGTGGTCGGGCTTCACGCGCCCCTTCAACGAGAACCCGAACCTGCGCTACGTAGCGACTGCGCTCGTGCTCGGCATCGTCGCGATAGTCCCGTTCTTCTACGACCCGGCGTCGGGGTTCATCGACGCCTCGACGACCGCGCTCGCGTACGTCGTCATGGCGCTCGGCCTGAACATCGTCGTCGGCTTCGCCGGACTGCTCGATCTCGGCTACGTTGCGTTCTACGCGCTCGGCGCGCTGACGATGGGCTGGCTCGGGTCGGCGTTCGCGTATGGCGTGAACAACGGCAAGGGCATCCACATCGGCGTTTCGAGCACGATCGCGCACATCCCCGGGATCCACGCCAACTTCCTGATCGTGCTGCTGGCGGCGGTCATCGTCTGTTCGGTCGCGGGCATGCTGATCGGCCTGCCGACTCTGCGCCTGCGCGGCGACTACATCGCGATCGTGACGCTGGCCTTCGGCGAGATCGTTTACCGCTTCGCGCTCAACGGCGACCAGATCAAGTTCGGCAACCAGGCGTTGACGAACGGCTCGCAGGGCATTACGCCGGTCGACAAGCTCGACCTCCCGTTCCTTGCGCCGTTCCAGTCGCTTGACCTCCGACCCTGGTACTGGACCGCGCTCGGCTTGGCGATCGTCACGCTGTTCGTGAACGCGCGCCTGCGCGACTCGCGACTGGGCCGCGCCTGGATTGCGATTCGCGAGGACGAGGTCGCGGCGGCGTCCATGGGCGTGCCGCTTGTCAAGACCAAGCTCATGGCCTACGCGACCGGTGCGGCGTTCGGCGGCATGGCCGGTGCGTTCCTCGGGTCGTACCTCAACACCGTCAATGCCGATCAGTTCCAGTTCTCGTTCTCGATCTTCGTGCTGTCGATGATCATCCTCGGCGGCCTCGGCTCGATTTGGGGCGTGGCCCTCGGCGCCGTCACCCTCACCTTCGTCAACCGCTACCTGATCCCGAACGTGCTGAACGACAAGGCGCAGTCGTGGTTCCACTTCGACCTGACGCAGCTGTCGTTCTCGATCTTCGGCTTCCTGCTCGTGATCATGATGCTGATCAGGCCCGAGGGATTGCTGCCAGAGCGAAGGCGCAAGATGGAGCTGACCGAGGGCATCGGCGCCGGGGAGACGGAGCTCATCGAGGTGGTGCCATAGTGGCGGCGGAGGCGATCTACGAGGCCCAGAACATCACGAAGGCGTTCGGCGGCCTCGTCGCTGTCAGCGACGTCTCGTTCGACATCCCGCAGGGCGCGATCGTCTCGATCATCGGACCCAACGGCGCCGGGAAGACGACGTTCTTCAACATCCTGACCGGCCTCTACAAGCCGACCGGCGGCCGGCTGATGTTCGACGGGACCAATGTCACGCGCAACCGGCCCGATCAGATCACGCACCGCGGCGTTGCGCGGACGTTCCAGAACATTCGGCTGTTCGGCACGATGACCGCCACCGAGAACGTGATGGTCGGCCAACACGCGCGAATGAAGGCCGGCCTGTTCGGCTCGATCTTCCGGCCACCGTGGGTCACGAAGGAGGAGACGGCGGTCACCGAGAGAGCCCACGAGCTGCTCGACTACGTCGGCCTCGACCGCAAGCTGCACGACCTGATTTCGATCCAGCTCTCGTACGGCGACCAGCGCCGCGTCGAGGTGGCCCGGGCGCTCGCGTCGAATCCGAAGCTCCTGCTGCTCGACGAGCCGACCGCCGGAATGAACCCGAACGAGTCGGCGCGCTTCACCGAGTTCATGCAGAAGGTGCGCGATGATCTCGGCCTCACGATCCTGCTGATCGAGCACGACATGAAGGTCGTCATGGGCGTCTCGGAACGGATCACCGTGCTCGACCACGGCGAGAAGGTCGCCGAGGGCGAGCCGCAGGAGGTGCGCGAGAACCCGCGGGTGATCGAGGCATACCTCGGAAAGCAGGCCGCATAGCGATGGCCCTGCTCGAGCTCGACGACGTCCACACGTTCTACGGGAACATCGAGGCGCTCAAGGGCATCTCGCTGACGGTCGAGGAGGGGGAGGTCGTCACGCTGATCGGCTCGAACGGAGCCGGCAAGTCCACGACGCTGCGCTCCATCTCCGGCCTCACGCCCCCGCGCGTGGGTTCGATCCGCTTCAAGGGCAGGGAGATCGGCGAGACCGCGCCACAGGAGATCGTGCGCTTGGGCATCTCGCAGTCGCCCGAGGGACGGAAGATCTTCCCGCGCATGTCGGTGCGCGAGAACCTCGAGCTCGGGTCTTACCTGCGCCGCGACGCCGACGTCGACTCCGACCTCGAGCGCGTGTTCGAGTTGTTCCCGCGCCTCAAGGAACGCGAGAAGCAAAAGGCGGGCACGATGTCCGGCGGCGAGCAGCAGATGCTCGCGATGGGTCGTGCCCTGATGGCCAGGCCGACCGTGCTGCTGCTCGACGAGCCGTCGATGGGCTTGGCGCCGGTGCTGGTCGAGCGCATCTACGAGACGGTCGAGGAGATCAACAAGCAGGGAACCACGATCCTGCTCGTGGAGCAGAACGCGAACTTCGCGCTGGGCGTCTCGAATCGCGCCTATGTGCTCGAGACCGGCTCGATCACGCTCACCGACGAGTCGGCCAAGCTTCGCGAAAACCCCGAGGTGCAAAGGGCATACCTGGGCGCATGATCCACTTCGTACTCGCAAATCTCGGTGTCAAGGCGCTTTATCTCACCTACCTGTGGCTGATCTCGTGCGTGGTCTCGGCATGGCTGTCGGACCGCAAGGGCTACGGCGAGAAGCCGGGTCTGACAACCAGCCTGCTGCTAAGCGCGGTCGGTGTCGTTGTCTGGCTCCTGTGGCCGGCAAAGCCCCAGTCGCGCTGGAAGGTCCAGGGAGCGATCCCGCGTCGCGGGCAGCAGAAGACGGTCGCTGAGGCGCGTGCGGAGTCGGACGCCCCCGAAGCGACCTAGTGCCCGAGGCGCGAATGCAGGAAACCGATGCCGGCCTCGTCCCAGAGGGCGATGGCTGGTGGGTCCTGAACGCGTGCGACGCGCGTTGGATCGAGCGCGACGGCCGTGGCCATCAGGTGCCCTTCACGGGCTGGACGGCCGAGGAGGCGGAAGGCTTTCATCGGATGCTGGGCGTCAACCTCGCCGTGCTCGAGCCCGGCCAGCCGCTATCGATCTATCACCGCGAAACCGACGAGGAAGGGTTTCTCCTGGTCGCAGGCGAAGCGCTCCTGCTCGTCGAGGGCGAGGAGCGGCCGCTGAAGCAATGGGACTACGTGCACTGCCCCGTCGGCTGCGATCACACGATCATCGGCGCCGGCGACCGCGAGTGCGTCATCGTCGCGGCCAGCTCGCGGGTGAACATGGGCGGCCCGAACTGGGGTGCCTACACCGTCGACGAGATCGCTCAGAAGCACGGAGCGGGGATGGACGAGGAGACGACGGACGCCGGCGTCGCGTACGCGCGCTGGGCGCCTTCGAAGCCCGTGAAGTACGGGGGCTGGCTCTCTTAGAGGACGTGCGTGAGGTTCCCGGCGCAGACCGGGGACAGCTTCACGCGCACGTCGCCCCGGGAGCCCTTCTCGTCGGCGTGCGGGTTCTCTTTGCACCAGGCGGCGCTGTGCTGCTTGGCGTAGATCGTCGCGACGAACGGGTAGCCCGTGCCGAGCACGTCCTTACCCTCGCCCGGAATCCCGCTTGCCGTCTCGACGAAGCACTTGTAGACGCGGCTCGCCGGGAACTGGTTGGCGGACGGCTCGGCAGGCGTGCACTGCGTCGAGAGCACCGGGCCTGTGATCGTCTTGGCGCGGACGCGCGCCTTGGCATCCGCCGTGACCGCCGCTTCGAGCGTATGGACGGCCTGCGCACCCGCTGGGACCGCGACACGGTGCACCTTCTGGTCGGCCCGCAGTCGCGCGCGCTCGGCGTTGTCGGCGGCCAGCGTCTGACGGGCGCGTTCAGCCGCGCCTGCCTTCTTGCCCTGGTCGATGCGCGGCACCGTGATCGCCGCCGCCACGCCGAGCACGACCGCCAGGCCGAGCGCCCACAGTGCGACCTTGCGCCATGGCACCGGCGGCACCTCGAGTCCCTTGGGAGGCGTCCAGACATGGAGCCATGCGCCCAGGATCTCCCAGCGCGACAGATGCGGCTCAGTCGAGCTGGCTGCGGAGTGCATTCTCGAGGTTTGCTTGCTTGAAGGTGTAGCCAAGCTGCTGCAGTTTCGTCGGATCAGGATTCGAGCCCTGGGTGACGGTCGAGCCCATCTCTCCGTAGAGAATCTTGATCGCGAACGACGGAACAGGGAAGAGCGTCGGCCGCCGGATCACGCGGCCCAACACGTTCGTAAAGGTCTTGTTCGTGTGCTCCTCGGGGGAGACGAGGTTCACAGGCCCACTCGCGGCGTCGTTGTCGAGCAGGAAAACGAGCGCCTCGGCGGCATCCCGCACATCGACCCACGGGAACGGCTGCGCGCCGCCGGCAACGGGACCTCCGACGCCCAGCTTGAACGGCGTCAGCATCTTCGGCAGCGCGCCGCCCTCCTTCGAGAGGACCACGCCCGTACGCGGGAGGACCACGCGGACCCCGAGCTCCTCGGCCTTGCGCGCCTCCGCCTCCCATGCCTGCACGACATCACTGAGGAAGCCACTGCCGGGCGGCGATTCCTCCGGGACGGGCTGGCTGCCGCGCTGGTAGTAGCCCTCGGCCGACTGCGACACCAGCACGCGCGGCCGCGGGTCTGCGGCGCGCAGCGCCTCGACCAGCTTGCGCGTCCCGTCGATGCGCGAGTCGCGGATCTTCTTCTTCCCTTCGTCGGTCCAGCGCTGGTCGATCGGCGAGCCGGCCAGGTGGATCACGCCGTCGAAGCCCGACAGGTCGAGGCCATCCCAGCCGATCGCGTCCATGCCCGCCGACGCCGGGTTGCGGGACACCGCAACCACGTCGTCACCACGATCGCGCAGCACGCGCACGACCGCGCGGCCGATCGTCCCCGTCGCCCCCGTTACGGCAACCCGCATCTACGACGAAGGCGCCAGCGCGCCGGTCCGGGTGATGCCCTCGCGCCGCGCCTCCTCGGCGACGGCACGCGAGACGGCGGGGCAGACGTCCGCGTTGAAGACGCTCGGGATGATGTAGCTCGGCTTGAGCTCGTCATCGGAGACGACGCTCGCGATGCCGTGTGCCGCCGCCATCTTCATCTCCTCGGTGATCTGTGGCGCGCGCACGTCGAGCGCGCCGCGGAAGATGCCCGGGAACGCCAGCACGTTGTTGATCTGGTTCGGGTAGTCCGAGCGCCCCGTCGCCATGACCGCCACGTACGGGGCGGCGTCCTCGGGCTTCACCTCGGGGTTGGGGTTGGCCATCGCGAACACGAACGGGTCCTTGTTCATACGTCCGAGGTCGTCTGCCTGGATCACGCCCGGCCCCGACAGCCCGATGAACAAGTCGGCGCCCTCGAGGACGTCCACCAGCGACCCGTCTCGGCCCTCGGCGTTTGTGTTCTCGGCCAGCCACTGCTTCTCGGAGTTCAGGCCGTCGCGGCCGCTGTGGATGGCGCCACCGCGGTCGCAGGCGATGATCCCCTTGATCCCTGCGTTCATCAGGATCCTCGCGACGGCGATGCCCGCCGCGCCCGCGCCGACCATAGTCGCGTGCAGGTCCTCGATCCGCCGCTCGGTCAGGCGGCAGGCGTTGATCAGCGCGGCCAGGACCACGATCGCCGTGCCGTGCTGGTCGTCGTGGAAGACCGGGATGTCAAGCTCGTTCACCAGTCGCTCCTCGATCTCGAAGCAGCGCGGTGACGAGATGTCCTCGAGGTTGATGCCCCCGAAGCCGGGAGCGATGGCCTTCACGATCTCGACGATCTCGTCGGGGTCCTTCGTGTCCAGGCAGATCGGGAAGGCGTCGACCCCGCCGAACGCCTTGAACAGCGCGGCCTTGCCCTCCATCACCGGCATGGCCGCTTCCGGACCGATGTCGCCGAGGCCGAGCACGGCGCTGCCGTCCGTCACGACGGCCACCGTGTTGCGCTTGATCGTGTACTCGAAGGCCTTAGAGGGGTCCTCGGCGATCGCCGAGCAGACGCGCGCCACGCCCGGGGTGTAGGCCATCGACAGGTCGTCGCGCGTCTTCAGGGCGGCGGTGAGGCCGGTGAAGAGCTTGCCGCCCTTGTGCAGCTCGAGCGTGCGGTCGGTGACCTCGAGCAGCTTGATGTGCCCGAGTGCCTCGAGCGCCGCCACGATCTCGGCCGCGGCGTCAGGCCCAGTGCAGTCGACGACGACGTCGCGCACCGCGTTGGCCTGGCCGGCCTCGATCACGTCGATCGACCCGATCGCGCCGCCGTTGGCCCCGATTGCGGTGGCTACTCGGGCGAGCGACCCGGGCCCTCGTTCCATTTCTATGCGCAGACGCAGCGAGTACTGAGCGCTCGGAGTGGCCATCGTGGCCAAGGATACGATGGGCCGGTGGCGCCGCAGCTCTTCCTTATCGACGGCAACTCGCTCGTCTACCGGGCTTTCTTCGCCCTTCCGGACAGCATCGCGACCTCCAAGGGTGAGCCCACCAACGCCATCTTCGGCTTCGCGTCGATGCTCGTGAAGCTGCTGACCGAGTACGGCTCGGTGCCCACGCTCGTCGTGTGGGATGCCGGCTGGTCCGGCCGCGAGGAGGTCTACACGGAGTACAAGGCCGAGCGCCGCTCGCGCCCCGACCTGTTGCGCGAGCAGTGGCCGGCGCTCGATCCGCTCGTCCAGGCTTTCGGCTACCGCAACGTGCGCGTCGACGGCTTCGAGGCCGACGACGTGATCGCCTCGCTCGCCACCCAGGCGAGGGAGAAGGGCATCGACGTGATGATCGTCACCGGCGATCGCGACACGTTCCAGCTGGTCGAGCCCGGCGTCGAGGTGATGGCGACCGGTCGCGGCATAACCGACACGAAGATCTACGATCGCCACGCCGTCATCGACCGTTACGGCATCCCGCCGGAGCTGATCCCCGACTTCTACGGCCTCAAGGGCGACACCTCCGACAACATCCCGGGCGTCCCCGGCATCGGCGACAAGACAGCCGCCCAGTTGCTGCAGGAGTACAGCGACCTCGAGGGAGTGTTGTCGAACATCGACAAGATCTCGGGCGCCAAGCGCAAGGAGAACCTGACCAACCACGCCGAGGACGCCCGCGTCTCGAAGCAGCTCGCCACGTCCATCCGCGATGTCCCGGTCGACATCGATCTCGAGGAGTGCGCAGCGCAGCCACCGGACCGCTCCGAGCTGCGCGAGGTGTTCCGCCGCTGGGAGCTGCGCGACCCGCTGCGGCGGCTCGAGGAATTCATGGGCACCGAGGAGGCAGGCGCGGCGCGGAAGACCGAGACGATCGTCGAAGCGAACGCGGTCGAGGTGCCTATCGGCGAGCTCGCGTCGCTGTCCGGCGAGCTTCTCACGCTTGCCACGGGGCGCGACACCGACGACGACGGCGCGTCCGTTGGCCCGCTGCGCTTCGCGGCGTTCGGGGGCGGTGACGTCCTCGTCGGGGAGACCGAAAGTCCCGAGGCGCTGTCACTCGCGTGGGCGGACCGACCCGCGACCGCCCACGACTGGAAGTCCATGGGCATCCGGGCGCCGCTCGAGCACGACACGATGGTCGCGGGCTACCTGATCGACCCGTCGCGGCGCAACTACGACCTGCAGGAGCTGGCGGAGGACGCCGGCTTCTCGGGCAAGGTCGAGGGCGCGGATGGCGTCGCCTCGGCCGCCGTCGTCACGCGCGCGCTCGCGCACCACCAGCGCGACGTGATGGAGGAGGAGGGCCTCACGCGGCTCTTCCACGACATCGAGTTGCCCCTGGTCGACGTGCTGGTCGAGATGGAGCGCGCCGGCATCAAGCTCGACGTGATGAAGGTCTACGAGATCGCCGGCAAGGTGGAGCAGGACGCCGGCTTGCTCGAGCGCGAGATCCACAAGCTCGCCGGCGAGGAGTTCACGATCGGCTCACCGCAGCAGTTGTCGACGATCCTGTTCGACAACCTGGGCCTGTCCAAGAAACGCCGCGGCAAGACCGGCTTCTCGACGGACGCGCGCGTGCTCGCGTCGATCCGCGACGAGCACGAGATCATCCCTAAGATCGAGCGCTGGCGCGAGCTGACCAAGCTCAAGTCGACCTACCTCGACGCCCTGCCACTGCTGCTCGACCAGAACCATCGCCTGCACACGACGTTCAACCAGACGGCCACCACCACGGGCCGGCTGTCGAGCACCAACCCGAACCTCCAGAACATCCCGATCCGGACGGAGCTTGGGCGGGAGATCCGTGCCTGCTTCATCGCCGATGAGGGAACGCAGCTGGTCTCCGCCGATTACTCGCAGGTCGAGCTGCGGATCGTTGCCCACATCGCAGGAGAGCAGGCGCTGCGCGACATCTTCGCCGCCGGTGGCGACGTGCACACCGAGACCGCCGCGACGATCTTCAGCGTCGCGCCGGGCGAGATCGATCCAGGCATGCGCTCGAAGGCGAAGATGGTCAACTTCGGGATCGTCTACGGGCTCTCGCCGTTCGGCATGGCCGACCGCCTGAACATCCCGCAGGAGGAGGCCGCCGAGTTCATCGACCGCTACCTCGGGCGCTTCCCGCAGGTCAAGGAGTTCATCGACAAGACGATCGGGCAGGCGACGGCCGATGGATATGTCCGCACGCTGCTCGGTCGCATCCGTCGCATCCCCGAGCTGCGCTCGAGCAACTGGCAGACGCGCCAGCTCGGCGAGCGGCTGGCCGTGAACACTGTCATTCAGGGCACCGCTGCTGACATCATCAAGATCGCGATGGTCCGCTGTCACGAAGCGCTCCGTGAGAGCCGCACCAAGCTCGTCCTGCAGATCCACGACGAGCTGCTGTTCGAGGCCCCGGACAACGAGGCGGGCGAGGTCGCGGAAATCGTGCAGCGTGAGATGGCGGCCGCGTTCGAGCTCGACCC
Source organism: Thermoleophilaceae bacterium (assembly GCA_036269895.1). Taxonomy (GTDB): domain Bacteria; phylum Actinomycetota; class Thermoleophilia; order Solirubrobacterales; family Thermoleophilaceae; genus DATBDN01. The sequence continues at coordinate 4,539 of DATBDN010000176.1, read as the reverse complement.
GCCGCTGGCGGTCGACGTCGGGATCGGCAGCAACTGGCTCGAGGCGAAGTGATGGACAAGTCAGCCGCTGTCGGGCTCACCGCCGTGGTGGGCGGGATGATCGCGCTGCAGGCGCCGATCAATTCGGGACTCGGCAAGCGCATCGGCACCCTTCCCGCGGCGTCGGTCTCGTTCTTCATCGGCACCGTCCTGCTCGTCCTGCTGGCACTCGTGTTCGGCGGCGGCTTCGGCAAGCTTGGTGAGGCGCGCCACCTCGGCTGGTACTACCTGATGGGCGGCGTCCTTGGCGCGGCGTAGGTCACGTCCGTGCTTGTCACAGTGCGGACGCTCGGCGCGGGCGGCGTGACCGCGGCCACGATCGCCGGCCAGTTGACGACGGCGGTGGTGGTCGACCAGCTCGGGATCCTCGGCGTGACCAAGCACGCGGTCACGGTGCCGCGCTGGCCGGCATCGTGCTGCTCGCCGCCGGCACCTTCCTGGTCGTTCGGTACTGATGGCGTTCGAAGTGCTCGAAAACGCGGCCTGACTGTCTTAACATTCCCTTCGGCGTGGAGTACTCGCAGTTCGATCGGCAACCGTCGCACGTGCGCCGTGAGGATCGCCGCAGGGGTCAGGACCGCGGGCTCCGCCGCGAGGCGGATCGTGAGCGCATGCGCGAGATGGCCGCATTCGCGATCGCGATGTGCGGCGGGCTGGCGGTGCTCTACCTGTTCTTCGTCATCATCGGGACCATCAACATCGGCCAGGCAGCTGCCGCGACCGTCGTGGCCGTCATCCTGGCCGCGATCTGGCTGTTCAGCTTCTGGCGGCGGATGAAGACGAATGCGCTGATTGCGCAGCGGCCTGACCGCGAGCGCCGGGGCTTCTGACGAGCTCGCCGAGGTCTACCCCGCAGCTCCGCGTAACGAGGTACGCCGTGAAGCCGACCGCCCAGGCCAGGTAGAACGCCGCCTGCAAAGTCGGCCAGCGCTGCAGGTCGATCACCAGGATGAAGCCCGCGACGGCTATGAGCGTCGGGAGGTAGCGGCGGCCGAGCGCGTCCGCGGCGACGAGCGCGACGAAGAACGGCACGTGGTAGTAGCTGTTGTTGACCGGATCGAGCATCGCCCGCAGGAGCATCACCAGCGCGAGCAATGCGAACGCGCGCCCGAACGGGTCGCGGCGCACGCGCGGCGCCAGCGCGACCGCGACCGCGAGGCAGACCACGATCAGGAGTGGGTGGCCCAGGTTGCCGAGCCACGTCGGCGTCGTGTGCAGCGCGCCGTCGCCGCCCGGCGACGCGGGCAAGAAGAGCCACCACGCGCTGGCCGGGGTCACGTCGGCCGTGGTCGTGTCAAGCAGGTGGCGGTTCAGCTCGATGAAGCTGCTCGCGTTCGCGATCAGGAGCGGAACGGCGGCCGCGACCATGACGCCTGCGGTGATCAGCGCGTATTTCCGCAGCCGCTGCGGGTTCATCGCGAACGCCACCGGTAGCAGCCCGAGAAACGCCCACTGCTTAGTCAACAGCGCTGCGATCGCAAGCAGCGCGGCCCAGCCGTCACGGCCCTCCAGCGCCGCGAGCATGGCACCGGCAAGCAGCGCGGCGCAAAGGATCTCCTCCGGGTGCCCGTACGTGACCGCCTTCAACGAGACCGGGTTCACGACGACCAGCGCGAACGCGCCCCAGGCGATATGGCGCGGCACGCCGCGGCGCAGGGCGGCGCGCGCCAGGAAGATCCCGAACACGCCGGCTGCCACGACGCATGGGAAGACGCCAAACCGGTACGCGTTCTCGTAGAAGTCGCGCGCGCCGCCGCCGCCCGTGATCAGCGAGAGGGCGGCGAAGGGCGCGCGCAGGATCAGCGACAGCGGCCCCATCAGCGGTCGCGACGCGAAGAAGTCGTGGAGCCGCCCATGGATGAGAGCGTCGATTGCGGGGCCTGCCTCAACCGGATAGTCGCCGGTCCAGAACGTCTCAGCGCGCCAGGCGATCACCGCCGCTGCGGCCGCGGCGAACACCGCGGCGATGCGAGTCGCCCTAGCCACAGACGGGCACTTCGCCGCGGGTAGGCATTTCGCCTGCCATCTCTGGCGGAGCGACCCGCAGGTAATGCTCGAACGCCCAGTCGGCAATCGTCCTGCGGCTCAAGAGACCGAAGGCAAGTGGCAGCAGCCTCGGATGGATGCGGGGGAGAAGGCGCTGACCCTTCAGCAGGGTCTCGAACTTCCACCTGTGCTGCTCGTGGAAGTGGTCGTAGCGCTCGAGCGCCGCCTCGCGCGACTGCCTGCGCGCGACAACCGCGCGCAGCTCACGACCGAGGGCGATGCCGAAGTAGAACGCCGTGCGGATCCCCTCTGCTGTCAGCGGCAGGCAGTGGCCGGCCGAGTCGCCCGCGAAGAAGACCGGCCCCGGCCCTGTGGCGTTCCGCAGCCGATGGGGGATCCAGTTGCCCTGGTAGCCCTCGGCTGCGAGCTCGAGGTCCTCGGCCAGCAGGACCGTCGTGTCCTTAACGTGGAAGCGCGGGTCGAATGACCCGACGCCCACGCGCAGCTCGCTGCCGGCCGGGAAGCTCCAGCCGTAGCCGGCGGGGACATAGCGGCGGTCGATCCAGACCTCCAGGCGCGGGCTCTCACCGTCCGGATGCACTTCGAGCCCGCGTGAGAGCGGCGCGTCGGGCGGCTGGTAGACGCCGTCGTCAGACAGCACCCGGCGCCAGCCGAGCGCGTCGACCACGAGCGGAGCCGAGAGGTCGCCCCGGTCGGTGTGCACGGTGGTGCCGGAGCGCCGATCGACCTTCGCGGTCTCGAACTCGAAGTCGCCCTGGGCGGCAAGCAGCACGCAGAGCTCGTGGTAATCGAACGTCGACAGCGTCCACGGCAGCTTCGGTCGTGCGGTCCCGTGCGGCGTGTGGACGAGGAGCTCGTCGAACGTCTGACGGATCGAGTCCGCCACGCCAAGCCGCTCGAGCCAGGCCGTCGGCGCGGCACACGCGGAGGTCTGGCGCTCGCCGATCTCGTAGCGGTCGATCACCATCACGCGTTTATCGGCACCGGCGAGCTCGCGCGCGACAGCCAGTCCGGCAAAGCTGGCGCCGCAGATCAGGACGTCCGCGTCCCCGTCCAGGGGCGTGCGCTCCGCTCCGCGCTTTGTCTTCCGCACCGGCACGAGGGCGAGGTTAGGCGAGGGCCAGCGCGATGACTCCACCAAGCACGACGATCACGCCGACCATCCGGGTGGCGCTGATACGTTCGCCGAGGAAGAGCGCGCCGGCAGCGACGGCGATGACCACGCTGGTCTCGCGCAGTGCCTGGACGCCCGGGACGAAAGCCTGGGGGGCGAGGCGAATGGCCGCCAGCGCCAGGCCGAACGCACCGAACATCGCGACGCCGGCGAGCAGCGAGCTGGGACCGAGCTCGGCCCGCAGCGACTTCCGGCGCCCGATCCAGAGCGGGTACAGGAACGCCGCCGGCAGGATGACCAGTTCCAGGTATGTCAGTGGCTTCGCGTGGTGGAGCCCGGCCTTGTCGAAGAGCGTGTAGGACGCGATCGTCGCCCCGATTGCGAGCGCGAAGGCGATGTGACGGGGATCGCCGCCGCCGAAGCCGCGGACGAGGACGATTCCGATTGCGACCAGAACCACCCCGGCGATCGTCAACCCATGCAGCTCGGTGCCGAGCAGCACGACGCTGAAAATCGCGACGAGTAGAGGCGCCGACCCTCGCGCAATGGGATAGACCAGGCTCAGCTCACCGCGGTCGTACGCGGCTGCCAGCAGTGCGAAATAGAGAACCTCCAGAGCCGCGGATGCGGCCAGGTAGGGCCACACCCCTGAGTCAAGCCCCCATGTGAGCGCTGCCACCGGCGCGAACACGATCGTTCCGGCGATCAGGGCCACCGCCGTAGCGGCCTCGCTGTCCCGCGCCCGCGCGAGGAGCAGGTTCCAGAACGCGTGCACGAACGCCGACGAAAAGGCCAGTGCGAAAGCGGCGAACGGCACCGGCAGCTTTCTACTGTCTCACGCGCTCCCCGATCGTGGAGGCCGTAGGCCGGTTACTGTCGTCGCCGCTAGGCTAGGCCGCCTATATGAGCACCCCTACGGCAAATGTAATCGACTATGACTCGACGTTCGTCTACTTCGAAGAAGGCGACGTCGTAAGCGGAAAAGTTGTCCGAATCGACCGGGACGAGGTCCTGGTCGACATCGGCTACAAGAGCGAGGGAGTCATTCCCTCCAACGAGCTTTCGATCCGCAAGTCGGTCGATCCGCATGACGAGGTAGAGCTCGGCGAGGACGTCGACGCCCTCGTCCTGACCAAGGAGGACCAGGACGGGCGCCTGATCCTCTCGAAGAAGCGGGCTCGCTTCGAGAAGGCCTGGCGCACGATCGAGCGCGCCGCCGAGTCGGGCGAGGCCGTCATCGGCACCGTCATCGAGGTCGTCAAGGGCGGCCTGATCGTCGACCTGGGCGTGCGCGGCTTCCTGCCGGCGTCGCTGGTCGACATCCGCCGCGTCCAGAACCTCGACGAGTTCATGGGCCAGAAGATCGAGTGCCGCGTGAT
>DATBDN010000175.1:0-7164 GCA_036269895.1 Thermoleophilaceae bacterium | reverse complement strand
GTGCTCGTCGACGACGTCGTCACGACTGGCGCGACGGTGGCGGCGTGCGCAGCCGCTCTGCGAGCGGCCGGTACGCGCCACGTCACCCGGTTTGCATACGCCCGAACCACAGCCCGGTGAACAACGAAATGTGTCCCGCTGGACGGCTGTCGTACGATTTCCTGAAGCAACGAAGGAGGCCCTGATGCGCATCGAGATCAAGGCGCGCAAGGTGGCAGTAAGCGACGACCTCCAGAACCGCATGGAGAAGCGATTCGACAAGATCGCTCGCCAGGTGTCACCCGTCGCGAAGCTCGAGGTCCTGCTCTCCGAGGATCGCAATCCCCGGGTTGCCGACACGCAGGTCGCCGAGGCGACTCTGCAGCTGAAGGGGACCACCCTTCGGGCTCGGAATGCCTCGACGAACATGCTCGGCGCCGTGAACGGTTGCGCCGATGATCTCGCTCGTCAGCTGAAGCGGCTCAAGGCCAAGCGCTCCCACCGCAGGGATGCGCCTCCGCAGGTGGCCACCGACGTAGCGCTGTAGGCGCTCCCAAGGCGCTTCCCAGGCCCGTTCGGCTTGAAGGGCCGTTGGTACCCTCGTCTATATGACGATTTTGGAGCGTGCGCTCCGCGTAGGCGAGGGCAAGAAGTTCAAGGAATTCGAGAAGAAGGTCTCTCGGATTGGTGATTTCGAGGCTGAACTCGAGCTCGAATCCGATGACGAGCTCCGTGAGCGCTACCTCGAGCTGCGCGAGCGCTATCGCAATGGCGAGACGCTCGACGACCTGCTCCCCGAGTCGTTCGCGCTGACCCGCGAGGCGGCCAAGCGCAGCCTCGGCCAGCGCCACTTCGACGTCCAGCTGATCGGCGGCATGGTGCTGCACGACGGCAACATCGCCGAGATGAAGACCGGTGAGGGCAAGACCCTCACCGCGACCCTCGCCGTCGTCCTGAACGCGATCCCGCAGAAGGGCCTCCACCTCGTCACCGTCAACGACTACCTGGCCCGCCGCGACGCGAACTGGATGAAGCCGATCTACGACCTGCTGGGCGTGACCGTGGGCGTGATCCAGTCGGACGATCGGGACGCGGCCGAGAAGCGCGCCGCCTACGCCGCCGACGTGACCTACGGCACCAACTCCGAGTTCGGCTTCGACTACCTGCGCGACAACCTGGCGGTCGACCCCGACGACCGCGCGCAGGTGCGAATCGACCCCGCCACCGGCAAGAACGTCAGCCACTTCTACGGGATCGTCGATGAGGTCGACAACATCCTCATCGACGAGGCGCGGACCCCGCTCATCATCTCCGGCCAGCCGGAGCAGGCGGCGGACCTCTACTACACGTTCGCCAAGCTTGCGCCGCAGATGGTGCCTGGCAAGAAGCCTGAGACCTACGAGGCGAAGCAGAAGGACTGGGTCGCCGACTTCGACTACGAGCCGGACGAGAAGCACAAGACCGTCGCGGTCACCGAGCAGGGCGTGGCGAAGGCGGAGAAGTTCCTCGGCATCGACAACATGTACCGCGCCGAGCACGGCAACCTGGTCAACCACCTGATCCAGGCGCTCAAGGGCGAGTCGCTCTACAAGCGCGACGTCGACTACGCCGTCATCGACGGCGAGGTCCGCATCATCGACGAGTTCACCGGCCGCATCCTCGAGGGTCGCCGCTGGTCCGAGGGCCTGCACCAAGCCATCGAGGCCAAGGAGGGCGTCGCGATCCAGGAGGAGAACCAGACGGTCGCGACGATCACTTACCAGAACTACTTCCGCCGCTACGAGAAGCTGGCGGGCATGACCGGCACGGCTCTGACCGAAGCCACCGAGTTCATGAAGATCTACGAGCTGCAGGTAATCGAGATCCCGACCAACCGCCCGATGCAGCGGAAGGATCAGAACGACCAGATCTACAAGACCAAGGCAGGCAAGTGGTCCGCGGTCGTCAGGCAGATCCGCGACCGCAGCGAGGCCGGCCAGCCGGTCCTGGTGGGCACAATCTCCGTCGAGGTCTCTGAGCTGCTGAGCGAGCGGCTGCGCCAGGAGGGCGTGCAGCACACCGTCTTGAACGCGAAGCCCGAGCACGCCGAGCGCGAGGCGGAGATCGTCGCCGAGGCGGGCCGCCCCGGCGCGGTGACGATCGCGACGAACATGGCCGGCCGCGGCGTCGACATCAAGCTCGGCGGCAACCCGGAGCACCAGACCCACCTCGAGCTCGTCAAGCTCGGCGTCGAGCCCGAGACCGAGGAGTGGGACGAGCAGTGGGACAAGGTCTTCCCCGCGATCGAGCAGCAGATCGAGGCGGACCACGACCAGGTGATCGAGGCCGGCGGCCTCTACATCCTGGGCACCGAGCGCCACGAGTCGCGGCGCATCGACAACCAGCTGCGCGGCCGGTCAGGCCGCCAGGGCGACCCGGGTGAGTCGCGCTTCTACCTGTCCGCCGAGGACGACCTGATCCGGCTGTTCGCCGGCGAGCGCATCTACCGGATCCTCGACCGGCTCGGCCCGGTCAACAAGGAGACGGGCGAGGAGGAGCCGATCGAGGCGAAGATGCTCTCGAAGCAGATCGAGGGCGCCCAGCGCCGCGTCGAGGAGCAGAACTTCCTCATCCGTAAGCGCGTCCTCGAGTACGACGACGTGATGAACGAGCAGCGCGAGGTCATCTACCGCTACCGCAACCGCGTGCTCGACGGCGAGGACATCTCCATTACCGCGAAGGGCCAGATCTCGGACGCGATCGAGCGCATGGCCGAGGAGTACCTGCCCGGCGACTTCGTCGAGGAGTGGGATCTCGACGGTTTCTTCACGCAGCTCGAGCAGATCTACCCGACGGGCCTTGCCAGCGAGGACTTCGACCCGAACTCGATCACGAAGCCCGAACTGCTCAGCGAGCTGCGCGACGACATCGTGAAGGCGTACGAAGAGCGCGAGGAGGAGCTTGGCGAGGAGCTGATGCGCCAGCTCGAGCGCTTCATCCTGCTGCAGATCATCGACGAGCGCTGGCGCGAGCACCTGCACGACATGGACTACCTGCGCGAGGGCATCCACCTGCGCGGGTTCGCCCAGGAAGACCCGCTCGTGGCCTACAAGAACGAGGCCTACAACATGTTCGGCGGGCTGATCCAGTCGATCTGGGAGGAGTTCGCGCGCTACATCTTCAACGTCGAGGTCGAGATCGAGCAGGAGCAGGCCCCTGGTGGCATGTGGCAGCCGCCGGCGGGCTCGACCTCGACGGGCTCGCTGCAGTACGCGGGCGGCGGTCCCGACCAGCCGAGCGCGTTGGCGGCGGCGGCTGCCGCCGGCGGCGTCGACGGCGAGGAGTACTACGAGGAGCCGCAGCGCATCGAGCAGGTCAAGCGCGAGGAGCCGAAGGTGGGCCGCAACGACCCATGCCCGTGTGGGTCAGGCAAGAAGTACAAGAAATGCCACGGCGCGAACGCGTTCGCCTAGGACGTCACTCGTACACCAGCGGATAGCGCGCCACGGTGTAGCCGATCAGTAGCGGCACGTGGACCGCGAAGATCACGAGTGACAGCGTCAGCACCACGAGCTCGGCACCGCGCGTGCCGTCGTGGATGAAGACGTACAAGAGCAGCCCCGAGATGATCGCGTAGGCCAGGAACGACCACTTGGCGACGCCGAAGAAGCGGTCCCACTCGAAGCCGGGCACCCGCGCCAGCAGCACGACGTTCGTCACGACGAGCAGCGCCGACAGAGCGATCAGGACGACGGACGGGCCGATGGGCACGTGCTTCGGCAGGTGCGCCGCGATCCAGATCCCGGACGCGATGATCAGCGCGAACGAGACGACCGCGATTTGTGTGACCGGCGGGAGCTTCTGCTCGTTCATCCCGACCCCACCTTGGTCATGATCACGAGCGTTGCGACCTGCATCGCGCCCAGGATCCCCGCGGTGTAGATGAAACGCTTCATCAAGTTCTCGATGACGGCGGGGTTCGGCCGCGGCTTCTTGAGCTCGAAAAGGACCGCGACGTTTGCGGGCTCGAGGATCGACAAGGCGATGATCGCCATGATCCCGACGATCACGTAGGAGGCGACGATGAGTCCGTGGTGCGGCGCGCCCTGGTAGATCGGGCCGACGAACCCACCCAGCTGCCAGCCGGCCACGAGCGTGCAGACCACGACTGTGGGCATGATCAGCACCATCTTCGGCATCAGCCGCGTGGTCATCTCGATGCGGGCCGGGATGCTCAGGCGGCCGAGGATCGGACCGAGCACGAGGCCCAGGAACAGATCGAACGCGGTCCAGATCGCGCCGAAGGCGACGTGGAAGAACTCGACTGGCCAGAGCTTGTTCGTCTCGACCGCCACGACGAGCCCGACGAGCACGATGGCCACGATCGGCAGGCCCTTTTTCGGAACGATCTCGAAGTCGGGGATTGCGGGAGGTGCGTGAACCTCGGGCGGCGCAATCGCCGCAGAGACGGTGGCCATTGAGGCCAGCATAAGCCGGGCACCCGGCCCGGCGCAATCAGCGTGGTCACGGTGACGTCGCGTAACGATCAGGGCGCCCGGTTGACTGAACGCCATGGCGACGCGCATGGGAGACGTATGGAGGGCCGGGCTTCGCTACGAGCCGAGTGAGCGCTGGGTGCGTGCCTACAAAGACGGCAGGCTCGTAATCGACACGCGGCGGCCGGTGCTCGTCTGGTTCGAGGGCAAGACGGTGCCGCGGTACGCGTTCCACGACGAGGACGTCGACGGCATCGAAGCCGAGCGCTTCGACGACCCCGACCTGGCCGGCCTCGTGTACGTGCCGTTCGAGGCGGCGGACGAATGGCTCGAGGAGGACGAAGTGATGCTCGGCCACGCGCGGGACCCGTTCGCCCGTATCGATCTCCGGGAGAGCTCGCGCGATGTCCGGGTCGAGAAGGGCGGGCAGCTGCTGGCCGAGTCGACGCGCCCGATTTTGCTGTTCGAGAACGGGCTGCCGACCAGGTACTACCTCCCGCGTGAGGACATCGTCGCGCCGATCGAGGAGAGCGAGCGCCACTCGATCTGCCCGTACAAGGGAGTGGCGTCGTACTACACCGTCGGCGGCCACAAGGACATCGCGTGGTACTACCCGGAGCCGTTGCCGGGCGTGGAGCGGATCGGGGGGCTAGTCGCGTTCTGGAACGAACGGGTCACTCTCCTCGATCACGCCGAGTAGCTCGCGCACGCGGCAGACCAGCAGGCGTTCGTCGTCGATCTCGACCCAGACGCCGGCGGACCGCGGGAACACGACGTGATCGCCGGGCCTCACCGGCATCTTGAAGTCGGCGATGTCCGGCGGGCCGTCGCCTACTGCCAGCACGATGCCCTCATTCGGGGGCAGGTCATGCGTGCCCTGCGGGACAAGCAGGCCGGACTTGCGCATGCGGTCGGGCTCGAGCTCCTTGATCACCACCTGGTCGAAGAGCGGGCGCAGGCCGTCAGGCATCGGGCGGCTGCTCCCCGTCGAAGTACGGCACGTCCTCCGACTCGCGGAACCACTTCGTCGTGAGGCTGCCGGCGTCGCGTGCGCCGAGCTTGCCGGAGTCCGGCTGCAGCAGGATCTCTGGTGCGCCCGCGGTGGAGATCGCGATGAAGCGGACGGTCTCGTCGGTGCCGTTGACCAGCTGGTGGGCGCCGCGCTCGCCTGCCGTGAACGAGACGACCTCGCCGGGCTCCAGCTCGCGCCACCCTTCGGGTGTCCGAAGCCGCGGCCGGCCTTCGAGCACGACCAGCAGCTCCTCCTCGGTCAGGTGCACGTGGTACGGATACGCCGCCTGGCCGGGCTCGATCTCCCAGTACGAGAGGCCCAGCCGCTGCGCACCGGCCTGGCGTCCCAGGCGCGCGCGGCGCGCGTTGAAGCCGGGCTGTTCGCGGACATCGTCGAATTCAGGCTGGTTCAGGTTTGGCACGACGCCGATGGTAGGGCCGCTAGCCTCGGATACATGTCCACCGACGCGGCCGACTTCGACATCGGGTCGCTCCGTGACCAGCTGAAGCTGCTCGCGGACTACCTTTGACCCAGCTGCGCTGAGTGAGCGCCTTGCGGCGCTCGAAAAGGACATGGGTGAGCCCGGCTTCTGGGACGACCAGGAGCGGGCGGCGAAGGTCTCGGCGGAGCATTCGCGGACGCAGCGGAAGCTCGACGAGTACCGGCGCCTCGAGTCGGACGTCGACGATCTCGAGGCGCTCGCAGAGCTTGCGACCGAGGACGAGTCGATGGCCGAGGAGCTACGCGAGCAGTACGCGAGCGTTGCGGCGCGCCTGGGAAACCTCGAGATGGAGCGGCTGTTCTCCGGCGACTACGACGCCGGCGACGCGATCGTCACGGTCAACTCGGGCGCCGGTGGCACCGACTCGCAGGACTGGGCGGAGATGCTCCTGCGCATGCTGCTGCGCTACGCCGAGCAGCGCGGCTTCAAGGTTGAGATGGTCGAGGCGAGCGAGGGCGAGGAGGCCGGCGTCAAGTCGGCGACGTTCATCGCTCGCGGAGAGAACGCCTACGGGCTGTTCTCGGCCGAAAAGGGGGTGCATCGGCTGGTGCGGATCTCGCCGTTCGACTCGCAGGCGCGGCGGCACACGGCCTTCGCGGGCGTAGAGGTGACGCCGCTCGTGGACGAGGTGTCCAACGTGGATATCGACGAGGACGACCTGCAGATCGACACCTACCGGGCCTCGGGCGCGGGCGGCCAGCACGTCAACAAGACCGACAGTGCTGTCCGCATCACGCACAAGCCCACCGGCATCGTCGTGCAGTGCCAGAACGAGCGCTCGCAGTCGTCCAATCGCGCGACCGCGATGGCGATGCTGACCTCGAAGCTGATCGAACTCAAAGAGCGCGAACGCCAGGAAGAGATCGCCCGCGAGAAGGGCGAGGCTCAGGACGTCAACTTCGGCTCGCAGATCCGCTCCTACGTGCTTCACCCCTATCAGATGGTCAAGGACCACCGGACGGGCTACGAGATGGGAGACGTGCAGCGCGTGCTCGACGGCGACCTCGACGGCTTCGTGCGCGCCTACCTGCTCTCGGCGGCGTCCGCCGCACCCGCGGAGGCCTGAGTGGCGGAGCTGCAGGCGCTGGTGCGCCAGGCGCTCGACGAGGACATCGGCGCGGGCGACGTGACGACGGCGGCCACGGTCCCCGCGGGTGCGCGCGCGGTCGCGCGGATCGTGCAGAAGGCAGCGGGCG
>DATBDN010000174.1:0-13603 GCA_036269895.1 Thermoleophilaceae bacterium | reverse complement strand
CGGCGCGTGGCCTAGCGGTCGAAGAGCGCGACCTGAACTTCCGACCGGCGGTCCCATGACTGCGCGGGTGTGCGCGGGGACGATTTCGTCATGAACAAGGAACCGGCCCCGCGCGTCACCAAATACGTCCTCATCCCGATGCCACGTACGGACGCCCGCCCGCGTCGCTTCAGGCTTGCGCCGGTCGACGAAGTCATGCGGATGCCGACCGTGATGGCGGGGCCGCAGACCGCGCGGAGGGCTCGATGATGCGCCGCCGCGGCCTAAGTACCCTTGAAGCATGGCCGTCGACATCGACGAATCTCAGTTCCAGGCCGCGGTCATCGACCGCTCCCGGGAAGTTCCGGTCGTCGTCGACTTCTGGGCCCCGTGGTGCGGCCCCTGCCGCCAACTGACGCCCGCTCTTGAGCGCGCTGCCGAAGCCCGGGCTGGGAAGGTCGAGCTCGTCAAGGTCAACACCGACGAGAACCAGAACATCTCGCGCGCCTTCCAGATCCAGGGAATTCCCGCCGTCAAGGCCTTCAAGGACGGACGTGAGGCCGCCCAGTTCGTCGGTGCGGTTCCCCCGGCCCAGGTGGAGCGTTTCTTCGATGCTCTCGTTCCGTCCGAGGCCGAACAACTTGTGGCCGCGGGCGATGAGCAATCGCTCCGGCGGGCGCTCGCGCTAGACCCGACCCGCCGTGATGCGAAGGTCAAGCTCGCGCAGCTGCTGTTCGACCGAGGGGAGCGCGACGAGGCGCTCGAGCTGATCGACGGCCTGGACGGCGACTTCACCGCCGAGGCGTTGGCGGCGCGGATCCGGCTCGAGAAGGAGCCGGGATATGACGCCGCGTTCAAGCTGCTCGACGAGGGCAACCGCGAGCAGGCGCTGGACGCGCTGATCGCGGCGATCCCGACGGCGGACGGGCTGAAGGACGACATCCGTCGCGCCGTCGTCGGGATCCTGTCGACCTACGACCAGGGTGACCCGACGGCGCGTAATTACCGGATGAAGCTGAGCTCTGCGCTCTACTGACCCTCCAGCGTCGCGTCCACCGAGATCTCGATGTTGCCCTTGAGGGCAGCAGAGATCGGGCAGTTCTGCCCCGCGCCGGCTGCGGCTTGCTCGAACTGCGACTGATCGATCCCGGGCACGCGGCCGCGCACGACGATGTGCGACGACTTGACGCCCTCGCCGGGGACGAAGCCGACGGTGGCCGACACGTCGAGCTGCTCAGGCTCGTTGCCGCCCTCGCTCAGCTCATGCGACAGCGCCATCGAGAAGCAGGACGCATGGGCCGCGGCGAGCAGCTCCTCCGGGCTTGTCTTGCCGGCCGAGCGCGACGTGCGCGACGCCCAGGTGACCTCGACGTCCTCGAACGCGCCGCTCTGCGGATGGGTGGTTCCGGAGCCCTTCGTGAGGCTCCCGTGCCAGGTGGTGGTTGCGCTGCTCTCGACTGCCATTCAGGCAACGTAGCGAGATAGCCGCTCGCGCACAGTCCCCGGGATGGGTTGCTTCTGCATCGTCTTCGGGTCGACGAAGACGTGGACCATGCGGCCGGTCACGAGCAGCTTGCCGTCGCGCTTTTCCTCGAACGCGCTCGTCATCGATGAGTTGCCGAGCTGTGCAATCGTCATCTCGACGTCGAGCAGGTCGTCGAAGCGCGGCGAGCTGTGGAACGACGCCTGGGCGTCGACGACGACCACGTCACTGCCGGCCTGGACCATCGCGTCATAGGAGCCGAACGCCTCGCGCCACAGCTCAGTGAGCGTGACGTCGAAGTAGGCGAAGTGGTGGGCGTTGAAGACGATGCCCTGCGCGTCGCACTCGTGGTAGCGCACGCGCAGCTGGTGGACGAACGGAGGTGTCAAGCCTCCTGATACTCGCCGAACTCCTCGCGCATGACGCCACAGACCTCGCCGATGCTGGCGTTCGCCTTTAGCGCCGCGCGGATCGGCTCGAGCAAGTTGCCCGTCCCGCGGGCGGTCTTGCGCAGCTCCTCGAGCCGCTTGTTCAGCTCGTCCTGGTCACGGTTCTCCTTGAACGCTTTCAAGCGGTCGACCTGCTCCTCCTCCGACTTGGGATCCACGCGCAGGATCTCCACGTCGTCCTGGGTCTCCGTGACGTACTTGTTCACGCCGACCACAACGTCCTGACCATTGGCGTAGCGCTGGTCGTAGCTCCAGGCCGACTCCTCGACCTGCGCGCGGATGTGCGTGATGCACTCGACCGACCCGCCGAGCTCCCCGATCTGGTCGATCAGTTCCTGGGCGCGCGCCTCGATCTCGTCGGTCAGCGCCTCGACGAAGTACGAGCCGGCGAACGGGTCGACCGTGTCGGTGGCGCCCGACTCGTGGGCGATGATCTGCTGCGTGCGCAGCGCGATCCGCGCCGCGCGCTCGGTCGGCAGCGCCAGTGCCTCGTCGAAGCCGTTCGTGTGCAGCGACTGGGTGCCGCCGCATACGGCCGCGAACCCCTGCAGCGCCACGCGCACGATGTTGTTCTCCGGCTGCTGGGCGGCCAGGGTGACGCCGCCGGTCTGCGTGTGGAAGCGCAGGGTCTGAGACTTCTCGTTGGTCGAGCCGAAGCGCTCCTTCATGATCCGCGCCCACATCCGGCGCACGGCGCGGAACTTCGCGACCTCCTGGAAGACGTTGTTGTGCCCGTTGAAGAAGAAGGCCAGGCGTGGGCCGAACTCGTCGACATCGAGGCCCGCGTCGATCGCGGCCTGCACGTACGCGATCGCGTTCGCGAGCGTGAAGCCGACCTCCTGCACGGCCGAGCAGCCCTTCTCGCGCATGTGGTAGCCGGAGATCGAGATCGTGTTCCACTTCGGAATGCGCTCGTGGCAGTAGGCGAACAGGTCGGTCGTCAGTCGCATCGCCGGGACGGGCGGGTAGATGAAGTTCCCGCGCGCGATGTACTCCTTGAGGATGTCGTTCTGGGTCGTCCCGCGCAGCGCCTCTGCGGGCACTCCTTGCTCTTCGCCTACAAGCTCGTAGAGCAGGAGCAGCACCGACGCCGGCGCGTTGATCGTCATCGACGTCGAGACCTGGTCAAGTGGGATCTGGTCGAAGACCCGGCGCATGTCCTCGATGGAATCGATCGCGACCCCGGTGCGGCCTACCTCGCCCAGGCAGAGCGGGTCGTCGGAATCACGGCCGAGTTGGGTCGGCAGGTCGAAGGCCATCGACAGGCCGGTGGACCCGTGCTCGAGCAGGTAGCGGAAGCGCGCGTTCGTCTCCGCCGCCGTGGCGTAGCCGGCGTACTGGCGCATCGTCCAGGTGCGGCCGCGGTACATGTCCTCGCGGATGCCGCGCGTGAACGGGTATTGGCCGGGATCGCCGAGGCGCTCGGGCAGGCCGGTGGCGACGTCGTCGCCGGTGTAGAGCTGCTTCACCTCGATGCCGGAGTCGGTGAACCGGCGGGGGTCGTCGGGGCCGACGATCGGGGCGATTGACGGCTTCTGCTCGGCGGTTGCCATGGGAGGGGAGGATACGGACGGGGTCGAAAAGGGCCGCACGCTTGGGAAGCACGACTTCGAGCCGAAGGTCGACGAGGAGACACGCGAATGCCCTGAAAGTCTGTCGGACATCCCGGTGCGCGCGAGGCGCTGCGCGTTCTGTACGAGCGAGCTTGCGGCGGCCTAGGGCTTGCTGCCGTTCCGCTGGCTGAGGATCCTGTCGATCAAGCCGTACTCGATGGCCTCGTCGGCTTTGAAGAAGCGATCTCGCTCCATGTCCTCGTGGACCTGCTCCTCGGTCCTGCCCGTGTGCTTGGCGTAGATCAAGTCCACCCGGTGGCGCAGCTCGAGCGACTCGCGGGCGTGGATCTCGATGTCGCTGGCCTGGCCCTGGAAGCCGCCTGATGGCTGGTGGATCAGGACGCGGCTGTTCGGGAGCGCAAAGCGCTTGCCGTGCGCGCCGCCGGCCAGCAGCAGCGATCCCATCGACATTGCGATCCCGACGCAAATGGTCTGGACATCGGGCCTGATGAACTGCATCGTGTCGTAGATCGCGAGGCCGGCGTAGACCTGACCGCCCGGCGAGTTGATGTAGATCGCGATGTCCTTGTCCGGGTCATCGGATTCCAAGTGGATCAGCTGCGCGACGACGAGGTTGGCGATCTGGTCGTCGATCGGCGTGCCGATGAAGACGATGCGCTCGCGCAGCAGGCGCGAGTAGATGTCGAATGAGCGTTCGCCGCGAGCGTCCTGCTCGACGACCATCGGAATCATTGGCATGTGTCAGGCCTCCTCGTCGGGGTTGCCCAACCAGTTGAGCAGAGCGCTGCGCGTGAACCGCCAGTCGTCGCCGAGCTTGCGGCCCGGAACGTCGCCGGAGCCCGCGAGCTTGGCGAGTTCCTCCGAGTCGATCCGCAGCAGCGTGGCGGCCTCATCGAGCGTCATGACCTCGGCCTCCTCGAGCGGTGTGAACGAGTGGTGGCCGACGGTCAGGCTGTCGTCGAGGCTCTCGACAACGACGCGGCGCGTGCCGCCGACGTGGGCGAGGTGGTTCTCGACCAGGTCGGCGACCAGGTCCTGCTTGGCCACGCGCAGCTCGAAGGCGGCACGGTCGAGCTTTTCAGCGGCTTCGTTGGGAAGTCGTACGTAGAGCGGCCGTCTGTCCATATCTGGATATCAAGATAGCAGACGGTCATGCAGCTCGCGCGAGGGATCCGGCTGGTCGCCTTGACGGAGGTCACGCTCGTCGAGCGCGTCGATCAGCCGGCCGACCATTTCGGCCTTGACGGCGCGGTCGAGGAAGCGCGGCATCAACGAGCGCAGCGCGTACATCGGCCGGATGAAGCGCGGATACATCACGCGCCGCGAGCGGTTCTCCATCCCCTTGATCACGGTGGCCCCGGCGCCGCTGAGCGGGTAGGTCTTGCCGACGAAGTTCTGCCCGCTCTCCTGCTCGAACTGGGCAAGAATCGGGTCGGACTTGCCGCGCTGAACCATCGGCGTATCGATGAAGCCGAAGTAGGCGACGCCGACGTCGACGCCGCTGTGGCGGTATTCCATCCGCACCGCGTTGCCGAATGCCTCGACCCCGGCCTTGGTGCCGGCGTAATGGCTGATCGGTGGCGCGTGCAGGATCGCGGCGAGCGATGCCGTGATGAGCACGTAGCCCCGGCGCTCGATCACGTGCGGGAGCGTCGCGCGAACCGTGCGGAAGACGCCGGTGAAGTTGATGTCGGCGATGCGCTCCATCTCGACCAGCGGCACGCCGCGCGCGGAGTGGGCGATCTCGATACCGGCGTTTGCGAACGCGATGTCGATGCCGCCGAAGGCGTCGACCGTCTCGGTCACGGCGGATTCGATGGAGCCGTAGTCGCGGACGTCGGCTGTGATCGCAATCGCGTTCGGCAGCGAATCGGCAAGGCGCCGGCCGCCGTCGCCGTCGACGTCGACGAGGGCCACGTTGGCGCCCTTGGCGCAGGCGCGGCGGGCGACTTCGGCGCCGATCCCGTTGGCGCCGCCGGTGATGAACAGGGTCTTGCTCTGCACGGGATAGGGAGGCATGGCGCGCCGTAGCATCACAGATCGTGGAGGTCACGGTGAGGCTGTTCGCCATGCTGCGCGAGCGCGCCGGCGCGTCGGAGGTGACGCTCGAGTTGCCGGACGGCGCGCGGGTTCGGGACGCGATCGACTCGCTCGGCGACGTCGCGGCGGGCGTGCCGGTCGTGATGGCGGTCAACCGCGAGTACGCCGACGCCGACGTGGTGCTGTCGCCCCACGACGAGCTGGCATTGGTGCCGCCGGTGAGTGGTGGCGAGACGGTGCTGGTGCATGCGCGGGTGACCGACGCGCCGTTGTCCATCGACGCGCTGACCGGCTTGGTCCGCAATCCGGCGGCGGGCGCGGTGGTCGTGTTCGAGGGCGTCACACGCGAGGTCGACGCGCTCGAGTACGAGGCCTACGTCGAGATGGCGGAGGAGAAGATGGCGTCGATCCTGGCCGAGGTGAAGGAGCGCCACGGGCTGACGGCAATCGCGGCCGAGCATCGGGTGGGCCTGGTGCCGCTCTCGCAGCCGAGCGTGATCGTCGCCGCGTCGGCGCCCCACCGCGGCGAGGCGTTCGCGGGGGCGCGCGAGGCAATCGACCGGATCAAGGCCGAGGCGCCCATCTGGAAGAAGGAGATCGAAGGCGGCGCCGGTGGCTGGGTCGAAGGCACCCTCCCCTGAGGTAGCGGAGCGGCTCCGCGCGTTGCCGTCGGTTGAGGAGCTGGCGGCGTCGCTTGACGGCGTGCAGCACCCTGCGGCCGTACGGGCTGCGCGCGCCGTGATCGAGGAGGCACGCCGGCGGATCCGCGCGGATGGGCAGGCCGGGGATCTGGTCGCTGCGGCGCGGGGCTGGGCGACGGGCGATGCGCGGGCCCGCCTGCGCCGGGTGATCAACGCGAGCGGTGTGATCGTGCACACGAACCTCGGACGGGCGCCGCTTGCCGAGGCGGCCCGTCGGGCCGTCGGTGCCGCCGCACAGGGGTATTCGAACCTCGAGTACGACGTTGATGGCGGCGTGCGCGGATCGCGCCAGGCCCATGTAGAGGGGTTGCTGCGCGAGCTGACAGGTGCGGACGCGGCGATGGTGGTGAACAACTGCGCGGGTGCCGTGCTGCTGGCAGCGGCTGCGCTTGCGGGTGAGCGCGAGCTCGTGGTCTCGCGCGGGCAGTTGGTCGAGATCGGCGGGTCGTTCCGCGTGCCCGACGTGGTTGCGCAGTCGGGTGCCGAGTTGGTCGAGGTTGGCACGACGAACCGCACACGCTTGGAGGACTACCGGGCGGCGATCGGCGAGCGGACTGCTGCGGTGATGCGCGCGCACCAGTCGAACTTCCGGACCGTGGGCTTCGTGGAGGAGCCCTCGATCGAGGAGCTCTGCTCGCTCGGCGTGCCGGTGATCGACGACGTCGGCTCGGGCGCGCTGGCAGAGGGCGTTCCGGAGCTGGCGGACGAGCCACCCGTGAGGAGATCGGTCGCGGCGGGCGCCGCGGTCGTCTGCTGCTCGGGCGACAAGCTGCTTGGCGGGCCGCAGGCGGGGCTGATGGTGGGTCGCGCCGAAGCGATCGAGGCGTGCAAGGCGCATCCCCTCGCGCGGGCGTTGCGGATCGACAAGCTGTCGCTGGCGGCGCTGGAGGCGACGCTGCGGCTGTACCGAGACCCACAGGAAGCGATCCGCGAGATTCCGGTGCTGCGGATGCTCGTGGCGGGCGAGACGGAGCTGCAGGCGCGCGCGGACGCGATGGCGCGCGCGATCACCGCGGCGGGGGATCCGGCGCGTGCGCGCGTCATTCGCGCGTCCGCCAAGGTCGGCGGCGGGGCGCTTCCGCTACTGGAGCTCGAAGGCCCGGCCTGCGCCGTCGATCCCGGCGAGATCGGCGCTGACGAGCTTGGACGGCGGCTGCGTGCGTCCGATCCGCCCGTCGTCGGCCGCACCCGTGACGGCTGGCTGCTGCTCGATCCGCGGACGCTCACCGACGACGAGGCGCGGCTCGCTGCTGCCGCGGTAGTCGACGCGCTTGGCTGAGGCGCCGTTGACGCTCGGCACCGCCGGGCACATCGATCACGGGAAGACCGCGCTCGTCCGGGCGCTCACGGGCAAGGACACGGACCGGCTTCCGGAGGAGCACAAGCGCGGCATCTCGATCGCGCTCGGCTACGCGCAGCTCGCGCTGCCGAGCGGGCGGCTGCTGTCGGTCGTGGATGTCCCGGGGCACGAGCGCTTCGTGCGGACGATGGTCGCCGGGGCCACCGGGATCGATCTTTTCCTTATGTGCATCGCGGCGGATGACGGGGTGATGCCGCAGACCCGCGAGCACATGGCGGTGCTGCGTCAGCTCGGCGTTGGCCATGGCGTAGTTGCGATCACGAAGGCGGACGTGGCCGATCCCGCCGTGGCCGCGCTGGAGGCGGGCGAGTTGGTGCCGGGCGCTGAGGTCGTGCCGGTCGCGGCGCTTCGGGGCGACGGGCTCGACCAGCTCCGGGACGCGCTTGATCGTGCCGCGTCCGCGACGCCCTCGCGCGCGGTGGATCGCGACGGCGCGGCCCGGTTGCATGTCGACAGGTCGTTCACGCTGCAAGGGATTGGAACCGTTGTGACCGGCACGCTGTGGTCTGGCTCGGTCGCGGCGGGCGACCAGGTCGAGGTCCAACCGGCCGGGCTGCGCGCGCGCGTGCGCTCCGTACAGGTGCACGACATGCAGGTCGATCGGGCGGCCGCGGGGCAGCGCGTCGCGTTGAACCTGGTCGGCTTGCGACGCGACGAGGTTTCGCGAGGCGACGTCGTGGTACGCGGCGACGCGGTTCGGCCCGCGTTCATCGTCGACGCGCGGCTGGCGCTCGAAGTGGATGTGCCGCCGCTCGCACCGGGCACGCGCCTGCACGTGCACCACGGGACGCGCGAGTCGCCAGCGCGCGTCTACCCGCTCGGCAACGACTACGTCCAGCTGCGACTCGAATCGCCGATCGTCGCCACGCGCGGCGACCGCGTCATCCTGAGGCAACTGGCCCCACCGGACACGATTGGCGGCGGAATCGTGCTCGATCCAGCAGCACGAAGGCACGGCCCGCGTCCCGAAGTCGTGGAGCGGCTGCAGGCGATTGAAGCCGGGGCGGATCCAGATGCGGGCGACGGCGGGGATGCGGACGAGCGCGCGGATTCAGGCGTGCTCGCGGATTCGGATGCTCACGCGCATACGTCCGCGGCCACGCCTCTGGATCCAGCGGCGCTAGCGATTCGGGAGCTTCTTGTCGCGGATGGGGAGCGGCCGCGGACCGATTCGGAGATCGCTGCGGCTGCGGGTCTTGATCCGGCGGCTGCGGCGGCCGCGTTCCGCGCTCTCGAGGCGGATGGATCCGTCGGTCGCGTCGCGCGGAACCTTCACTTCGATGCTGGGGCGCTTGCCTCCCTCGTCGAACGCGTGGTCGCCGTTTGCGAACGCGATGGGTCCGCGACGATCGCGTCCATTCGCGACGAGCTAGCCACATCGCGTAAGTACGCGCAGGCGATCCTCGAGCACCTCGACGCCACGAAGGTGACGCTTCGGCGCGGCGACGAGCACGTCCTTCGGCGTCGCTAAGGCTGGTAGAGCGTCACCGCTGGGCGCCCGTCCAGGGAGCTCGCGCCTACCTGCGGTGGCACCGTCGTTCCGACAGGCGACGTCTCGATCACGACCGTGTAAGTGGAGCCCTGCTTCCGCCTGACCTCGGTGAAGCCCGCTGCGCCGACCGCCGGCGGCCGTGGCGGCTTTGGCGCTTCGCCCGGTAGACGCGCCGCCATCCCGACGAAGGCGATCTCCTTCACGGCCGCACCGTTCGCCGGCGTCGGACGGCCGTCGCGCAGGTAGTGGAGCATCGGCACGGCGCCCGATGCCGGCGTGACGATCACCGCCGTCGGCATGTTGCCCTTGCCGATGAACTTTCCGGCGGCGCGCCAGTTGTCGCGCTGGTAGCGCTCCTGTGTGTCCACGCCGATCACCTGGACGAGCCCGAGCGCGCATAGCAGCGCCGCTGCCACGACGCCTGCTCGTCGGGTGGCGAACCCAGCGGCCAGAGTCACGGCGAGTGGCAGCAACGCTGCGATCACGTTGCGTGCGATCAGGTAGTCGGGGCCGATGATGGCGAGCACGAACGGCGCGAGGATCGTGGCTGCCCCCAGCGCTGCGAACATCAGCGCACGCGAACGGTCGCGCGGTCGTGCGGCCGTGACCAACAACACCACGCCGTAGGCGATGAGCAGCAGCGCGGCGATCGTTATCGCGGTCTCGAGCGGCCCCTGATACCCGACCGCGAACTGCTTCGGCACCTGCGCGAGCCGCCGCGCGAGCGACGACTGGGAGATGAACGCGGCGGCGCCCGTCGAGCGCTGATGAAGCGCGAGCGGCAACAGCGCCGCGGCGAGTAGGGCGACAGCACCGGAAGCGAAGACCGCGCGCCTGCGAACCGGGCTTCGCCACACGAGCCACAGCGCCTCGGCGCCGACAAGGAACCCGGCGTAGTAGTGGGTGGCGACGGCCGCGACCGAGACGAGCGCCCAGATCACATAGCGGCGCGGGACGCCGTGCTCGAGCGCGCGCAGGAAGGCGAGCAGCGACATGCCGGTCAGCAGGATCATCAACGCATAGGAGCGCGCCTCCTGCGAGTACCAGATGAGCAGCGGGTTGAACGCGCAGAGCGCAGCCGCGACCAGCCCCGTCCGCCTGCCGACCAGGTCGCGGCCGAGCACGAACGCGAGCGGGATGGTGGCCGTGCCGAACAATGCGGAGAGCGACCGCAGCCCGACCTCGCCGGTGCCGAAGACCTTCGCCCACACCCAGGCGACGACGTAGTAGAGGGGCGGGGTGGACTCGCCGGACGCGATCGCCGAGAACATGTGGCCGAAGCCCTTGTGAAGGATGTTGACCGTCGCGACCTCGTCGAGCCAGTAGCTCTGGACGTCGAGCGTGAGGAAGCGAAGGAGCGCGCCGGCGATGGTGATCCCGGCGAGCAATTGCAGATGCCGGGCCCGCATCGGCGGGGAGCTTAGGCGGGGCGCGAGGCGCGCCGCCGCTCCCGCGCCGATGACGATCTTCTGCGTGTTGTCGGTCCGGCTTTTAAGCAGCGGCTGGCACGGCAGCCGGAGCGGACTCGCTCGCTGCCGGCGCGGACGCACTCGTGTCGCTCGCCGCGGTCGCCGGTGCGCTCGCCTGGTTCTGCGCCCCCGGATCCGCCGCCGGGGCTGCCGTGTCGGTTGCTGGCGTACCGGCGGCATCACCGGTCGGCGGATCCACTGGGGCCGCTGCCGGCTGCGTGGCCGGCGGTGTCGGGGTGACTGCATCTGCAGGCTCGACAGACGACGGGGCGGTGGCCGGCGTCGAGGCGGTCGGCGCGGGCGCAGCGGTGCTCGGTGCGGGCGGTACGGCCGCCGGCGCTGTCGTGGCGGGGGCGGGTGCAGGTGCAGGTGCGGCGTCAGACGTTGGCGACGGCACGGCCGCGGGCACCGGGACGCTCGATGACGGTGCGACGCTCGCCGGTGCGTCGGCGGGCGGCGCGACGGTCGCCGGCGTGCCAGCCGACGGCGCGACGGTCGCAGGCGTGCCAGCCGACGGTGCGACAGCCGCCGGCGTCTCGGCCGATGGCGCGACAGTCGTCGCTCCGGGGGTAGCGGCCGGGGCGCTCTGCGGCTGCGCTGCCGCCGGCGCGGACGCGCCGACGTAGGCCGTCCCGCCGTTGCCCGTAGCCGGGGCAACCGTGCTGCCGCTCGTCCGCGGCTGAACCGCAGCCACGGCTGTCGGCTGGCGGCGCTGCTGGCGCCGCGCCTTTGCCGCCTGAACGCGTGCGGCGCTGGTGCGCAGGTGCATCTTCTCGAACGGGACGTGCACGACCACGAAGCCCGGCCGCGCGCTGCCCTTGTACCACCCGGCGCCGCCGCCGGCGTTGGCGTACGACGTGCCGAAGAACTTGCCGTTGATCGACATGTACACGTGGCCCGCGTTCGCGTAGATCGTGACGGTGCCTGGCCCTGGGGCTCCCCAGCGCATGTAGTCGCCGGAGACCATCGGTGCCGACACCAGCCCCGCCGCGTGCAGGACCGCAGAGACCGCACCCGAGCAGTCGTACGGACCGCTGAACGACGAGTTGTGCCCACCGCCCCAGCTATACGAGTAGTGATGAGCGTCGATCGCGTTAGCCGCCGCGAGCATCTCCGCGACCATGTCGGCCGCGCTCTGGGCTGAACCCGGCGTCGGCGCCTGGATCTGTATCGCCTGTCCACCGGTCGACCCTGGCAGGGACACCGTCGTAGGCGCGGGCGTCGTTGCGCGAGGCGTGGTGGCGTGCGGATCTGGCGAGGACGGCGACGGCGACTGTGGGGCTGCCGATTCCGGCGCCGCGGTCGCCTCGTGCTGAGAGGCGCCGATCAAGGATGCATGCACACCGCCCGAGCCATGACCGAACACCGCCGGGGTCTCCGCCGCCGATGCGGTCGCAACCGCGGGCGTCGTCCGGCTGGCCTTGGCATCGGTTTTCGAGGCCGTCGGAACCGTTACCGCGGCCCACTGCGCCGTGGGCTGCGCGCTGCGGGCCGCGCCCGGAACGGTCGGTGCTGTGACCGCGATGATCGCGTCGTGCGGGAAAAGCGTCAGCCACGTGCGGGCATCGACCTTGCCGGTGGCGGGGAGCTGCGCCCGTTGCTGCATCGCTCGCACAGCCGCCTCGGTCTGCGGCCCGAAGATGTCGTCGACGGTGATGTCGAGCGCGCGCTGCACTGCGCCGACAGAGCCGTTCGCGTCGCCGCGCCGGAGCAGGATCCGCTCGTGCACCTGGTCCTGGAGCCTGTGCGAATTGGCTCTGTCGTGGGTACCGTGCGACGAGGCCGCGTCGGCCGCGCCGAGGCTGGGGAGCATGGGCGCGGTCGCAACCGCGGCGCCTGCCACGAGCGAGGTGCGCTTGCGCCGCGCCTCCCTCTTTCGTGCAATCGGCGCCAGCGCGCGGCGGCGCAGTGAACGTTCAAGTGATACGTGCCAAAGCTCGGTCGAGGCGAGGTCACGCTGGATCTCGGACAACGGCTTCTCCTTCTTCCTTGAAATCGCCTACGAGGTGAGCTGACGGGCTCGCGCTGCAGGATCAGCGCTACGCCGCGCACTGGCGGCGATTCGCCCCAGCGACCGCTTCGCGGCCGCAGTTGGTTCCCCCGCTCCCGAACGCCGGAGCGCTCGAGATTCGGCAGTTGACGGCCGCAGAGTAGCGCTTTGCAGCGACAACGACCACGTTCGCCGCCGGTGGGAGTGTCAGGGGCTGAACTCGCCGACGGTTGCCCCGCTCGATCCCTGCGGGTGCGTGGAGGCCGCGCGTTGGGTGCCCGCGTGACGCGGCGAAGTGGCGGGTGGCGTGAACTCCGCCGGCGCCGGAGCGGCTTGCGCAGGCGATCCGGTGGTCGTGCCGGGGTCGAATTCGGGCTTCGGCCCCGCCGGCGCGGCGGCCTCGGGCGATGCCGGCTGCGGCGAGGGCGTCGGTGCCTCCTCGTGACCCGATGCGGGCGGTCGATCAGCGGTCTTCACCGCATCGATCGCGGCCGTGCTGGGACCGGGCGGCTCGGTCGCGGGCGCCGAGGCCGCCGCAACCCCCGCAACCCCCGCAGGAGCCAACTGCGCCGCCGCGGACGGCGCCTCCACTGCGGCGAACGCCGAGTCGGCGACCTTCGGTGCGTCGTGGTGGATCGCGTCGATACCGGCCGCGCCACCGCCGGCGATCACCACTGCGGATGCGGCGACCGCCGCCGCCTTCGCTCCGGCTGTATCGCCCATGCCCTGGACGCGATCGCCCAACGCGGCGAAGCGGTCGCCCACCCAGGCGAATCGATCGAGCAGCCGCGCGAGGACGCCGGTCGCACCGCCACCGCCGCCCGCGAGCGCGACCACGGGCGGCACGAGACCAGCCACCCGCGCCGGCGTCTCGCGGTACTCGCGCAGCGTTGCCTTGCAGGCCAGGCAGCCCTTCAGGTGCGGGCGCACGATCCGCATCTCCTCTGGCGACGCCTCGCCGTCCGCGACCTTCGAGATCAACGGCGTGAGCCGGTCGCACTCCGCGCCGGCCTCGATGCCGGCGACGCGCTTGAGGAAGGCGCGGCGCCCTTCGCTCAGGCACCGA
>DATBDN010000173.1:0-8365 GCA_036269895.1 Thermoleophilaceae bacterium | reverse complement strand
GGCGGCGATGACGTTGACGCGAATCGGCGCGAGCTCCAGCGCGAGCCCAGCCGCGAAGGGCGGGATCGCGGCGGTGGCCACGGGCGCGATGCCGAGCCCGCGCCTGACGCGCCGCGCGCCAGTGCCGCCCATGAACAGGAGCGTCCCGCCGGGCCTGACCTTGCCAACGGCGTTGCGCGCAACCTCGAGCGCCAGCACCACGTGATCGCTGACCCCATCGCGTACCTCGTCCGAGCTCATCTCGAGCAGCGGAACGTAATGGGGCCCTCCCGCGGTGACCAGCACGTGATCGATCGGGATGAGCGCCGCTCGCTCGAGTCGCCCGGGATCGCGGCCGGCGAGCGCCCGGTACCCCCCTGGTCGACTCCCCGGTTTTCAGGTGTGCGTCTTTCGCCGATCCGCTCAGCCTTCGCCGTATTCGTCCTTGCGGCGGAACCACGGACCCGTCTCGTTACGGCCCTTCGGCGCGCGGTCGAACCACGGATACATCCCCCACATGGCGTCGAGTCCGCGCGCGTACGCGGAGTACGTGTGGTACACCACGCCGTTCTCCAAGGCGAACGCGCTCATGCCGGGCGACTCGCGCGTGTACGTAGGTACGTCGGTTCCGGTCATCGCGGCAATCTGGTCGACGAAGCCGGCCGGATCAGGCTCCCAGCCGGGCATCGGAGGGACCTCCCGGTAGTTGTACTCGTAGCCGCCCTTCCGCTGCTGCTCCTCGGTGACCGACGCGCCGAAGTCGAAGTTGAAGTCGCCCCCGGACGAAGAGGCCCACGGGAACGTCCAGCCCATCCGACGCTTGTAGGCCTGGATCTTCTCCAGCGGTGCGCGCGAGACAGCCATCATCGTCACGTCGTGGTTCTGCAGGTGCACGACCGAGCCGCTGAAGCCGTCCGCGATCGTCGAGCAGACGGGGCAGGCTCCCGTGTACTCGGGGCCGAACATCATGTGGTACATCAGGAGTTGCGAGTTGCCGCGGAAGAGGTCCGCGAACGACACGCTCCCCTCCTCGGTCTCGAAGCGGTAGTCCTTCTCGATCGGCACCCACGGCAGCTCCCGCCGCTGCCGTGCCAGCTCGTCGCCGCGGCGCGTGAGCTCCTTCTCGGCATCGAGCAGCTCGCGCCTGGCGGCCAGCCATTCCTCACGTGTTCCTGTTGCGTGCTGTGTCAACGTATTTGCCTCCTTGAGTTCACCGGCGTCAATTCGAAGATGCAGGCGGCGACCATCACACCACCCGCGATGAGCATTCCGTGCGGCAGCAGGGTGCTGACCGCCATTCCAAACGCGCTCCACACCGCGAGGTACGCGACCGCGAAGAGCGCGCCGGCAGCCACGCTGTAGTGCATGCGCCTCAGGCACGCCGGAATCGCGGCCGGCAGCATCATCGCCGTCATCAGCGCAGCGCCGCCCAGGTCGATCGTGTGCATGTCGCTCACGTCAGACTCCTTCCTTCGTGAGCCCGAGGCGAGCCGGCGGCACGGGCTCCGTGGTCTTCGGGAGCGTCTCGCCGGTCTCGAGCAGCGTCTTGAGGTTCGAGAGGACGCTCGGCCAGCCCTGGCTGACCATCGACGCCATCAGGCTGCCCGATTCGAAGCCGTCGTGGACGACCGTGAGCTTCACGACCTCGCCGAGCGGCTCGATGTCGAAGGTGACCCTCGAGCGCTTCTCGGCGGCAATGCGCTCGCGCGCATCGTCGGTGATGTCGAGTGACGCGGCGAGCTCGTCGGTCATGGTGTGCCACGTGTACGAGAGGCGGCGCGGCGGGTCCGACTCCAGCACGACCTGCTCCGGGTCGTCGCTCGCGGTTCCGCGCTGGTGCCAGGTCATTGTCGAGCCGGGCTCCCAGTCGGTGTCGAACGTCACGCCCCAGTAGCGCCGAGTGAACGCGGGCTCCGTCAGCGCCTGCCACAGCTGCTCGGGCGTCGTGTGGATGTAGGTCGAGTAGACAAACGTTGGTTGGTCCACGGCGGTGGTGTCCTCCAGTGCTCTTTTGAGATCGGCTAGCGCCTCTATGCGATCGCGCTCGTACGACGCGATCCAGCGTTCGCCGATCTGGTTGATAGGGGCCGCGTTGAGGTAATGGAGCTTCTCCCGGCCACGACGAACGCTCGTGACGAGGTTCGCGGCCTCGAGGACGGCCAGGTGCTTGCTGACCGACTGGCGCGCCATGTCCAGGCCGGCGCAGAGATCGCGCAGCGTCTGGCCGTTGCGGGCGTTCAGGCGGTCGAGCAGCCGGCGCCGGCTCGGATCGGCGAGCGCCCGGAAGACGTCGTCCATTTCCTCAAAGGCAGCCATCTGGCTGCATATATTACGCAGCCAGATGGCTGCATGTCAAGTCGCGAGAATTGGTGACCTAAGCGAGGTAACCGGCCTGACCGCGACTGCCCGTTTAAGGGTCAAATTTTTAATCCGCGTTGTAGGTAACTGGACTTATGGTGGGCGTCTGGGCTCCGCATGGTGCGCCGCCGGCCCACGGTGCTGAAACACGGAAAGGACTCATATGAAGAACCGCAAGGTCTTGGCGGGGGTTGCTGTCTGCCTGGCCGTCGGTGTTGGTGCCTCAGGTGTCGCGGTCGCCGCGAACATCGCTGCCGCGCCGAAGAAGGCGACGGTCAAAGCCGTCCAGACGCTCAAGGTCGTCCCGAACCGTTACGTCCAGGACGGCCTGCGCTGGAACAAGGACGTCTACACGGTGAAGTCGGGTGGCACGCTGACAGTGGTCAACGATGCTGCCGACGAGGGTCCGCACACCTTGACGGTCGTCAAGAAGAAGGACCTGCCGCGCACGGCGAAGGCGGTCTTCAACTGCGCTCTCTGCAACAAGCTCGAAAAGGCCCACGGTGCCGACCCGAACAGCGAAGCGCCGCCGAAGTTCCAGTACCTCGAGAACGGCGTCGGGCAGAACACGCCGCCTAAGCTCGACCGTGCGGGCGACTCGGGCGTCACGGGTCCCGGCAAGAAGGGCGAGCACATCGCCTTCAAGGTGACCGCGAAGAAGGGCACGCAGCTCTACTTCATGTGCATCATCCACCCGTGGATGCAGGGGAAGATCCAGGTCCAGTAGGCGAGACCAATTGATCAACCTCAGTCGTTGCGCGAGGGCCCTGGCGCTGGCCGGGGCTCTCGCGCTCTTTTCAGCACCAGGCGTCGCGCACGCGCGCGTGATCGACTACTGGATCGCGGCCGTGCCGACTACGTGGAACATCGCGCCCAATGGGCACGACGCGATCATGAACATGCCGGTCGACCCGGGCGACGCGATCTTCCCCACTGTCGTCTACCGCCGCTACAGCCCGCGCTGGCGCGCGCCGCTGCAGAACGCCGCGCGGTCCAACTCCGACGGGCTCCTCATCCCCGGCCCGCTGATCCACGCGCGCGTGGGCGACAAGCTGCGCATTCACTTCAAGAACATGGACACGCTGCGGCGCGACCCGCACTCGATGCACTTCCACGGCGTGCACTACCGGCCCAGCTCCGACGGCGCGTACCTGCCTGGCTTCTCCGGCAAGGACGCGGACGTCAAGTTCGGGCAGTCCTACGTCTACAGGCTGACCGCCGGCAAGGACTCGGTCGGCGTGTGGCCGTACCACGACCACTCGCAGTCGATGGAGGCTTCAATCGGGGGCGGCATGTTCGGCATGCTCTCGATCCTTGGCCGCCATGAGCAGGCGCCGGACCGTGAGTTCGAGGTCGTGTTCTCGCCGTTCGGCAAGTTCATGGCGATCGACGGGCGCGCGTTCGTTGGCAACACGCCTGTCTTCCACTCCACGGTCGGGCAACTCGTGCAGTGGGACGTCATGGGAATGGGCTCCGAGCACCACACCTTCCACGTCCATGGGCACCGCTGGATGACGGCGGACGGGCCGCGTGACACGCAGACGGTCGGTCCGGCCGAGAGCTTCCGCTTCCGCTGGCGCGAGGAAGATCCCGGCACGTGGCTGTACCACTGCCACGTCGAGGACCACATGATGCGCGGCATGATCGGGATCTACCGGGTGTCGCGGCGATGAGGCTCGCGGCTCTGCTCGTGGCCGCCGCCGCGCTCGCGCTGCCGGCTTCGGCGGCCGCCGACTCTCACGACGTCAGCGTCCAGTTCCAGGCGTTCGGCCCGGACACGCTGGACATCCTGCCCGGCGAAAGCGTCATCTGGACGAACGTCTCCGAGCGCAACCACACGGTCACCGCCGATGACGGTTCGTTCGACACCCCGCTCGCGCCCGGCGCGACGTTTGCGCAGGAGTTCGACGCTTCGGGGTTGTTCGCGTACCACTGCACGATCCACGCCGGCATGGTGGGCCAGGTCAACGTCGAGCCGGTGATCCTCGGTGTGCTGCCGACGGCGGCGGTTCCCGCGGGCGACCCGGTCGAATTCGACGGGCGCACGTCCGACCCCGGCCAGCGGGTGCGGATCGAGCGCTCGACCGGTGGCGCGTTCCAGACGATCGCGACTGCCGCGCCCGCCGCCGATGGCACCTGGAAGACCAGCGTCCCCGCCCAGAGCACGGGTGACTACCGCGCGGCGATCAACAGCGGTGCGAGCGCGGCCCGTCACTTGATCGTCTCTGACCGCAAGGTGCTCGTGCGCGCGACCCGACGCGGGATCGCCGTGACCGTCAAGCCGGCGCTCCCGTACGCGCACGTGCTCGTGGAGCAGGACCTGCGTGAGCGCTTCGGCTGGTGGCCTACCGTGAGCGCGCGCCTTGACTACATATCGCAGGCGAGCTTCCGGGTCGCGCGCCCGGCGCGAGTTCGCGTCGTGCTCGTCGGTAGGGACGGCTGGACGCCGCTGGCTACCAGCACGGTGCTGAAGCTCGGGCATGTGCAGCGCAGCCGGCCCATGCCCCAGATGCCCATGCATCACTGAGCTCGGCCGGGCACGCGGGTAGGGTGCCCGGCGGTGAAGCACCGCAGTGGCCACTTCGACGGCGCCGGCGGCGTCAGGATCTTCTGGCAGGCGTGGCTTCCCGACGGGACTCCGCGCGCGGTCGTGGGCATGGCGCACGGCGCTTCGGAGCACAGCGGCCGCTATGCGTGGACGGGCGAGCAGCTCGCAGCGCGCGGCTACGCGCTGTACGCGCTCGACCACCGTGGCCACGGCAGGTCCGAGGGCCCGCGCGCAGTCATCGACCGCGTGGACAAAGCGGTGCTCGATCTCGGCACGCTGCTCGAGCTAGCGGCGCGCGAATCGGGTGACGGGGCGCGGCCGTTCCTGTTCGGGCATTCGATGGGCGGCTTCATCGCGCTGGCGTTTGCGACGCGGCGCCAAGACGAGATTCAAGGCCTGCTCCTGTCGGCTCCGGTCGCGGTGCTCGAGGCGGCGTCGCCCGTGCAGCGCATGGCCGGCCACGTCCTCTCGGCGATCGCGCCGCGGCTCGGCGTCTACCAGATCGACTCACGCACGGTCAGCCGCGACCCTGAGGTGGTGCGCGACTACGACGCCGACCCGCTCAACTGCCACGGCAAGCTGCCGGCGCGTACCGTCCACGAGATGGCGCAGGAGGTCGGCCGCTTCCCGGAATCGATCCCGCGGATCACCGTGCCCCTGCTCGTGCAGGTCGGCACGGGCGACGAGTTGGTGCCGCCGGAGGCAAGCGAGCTGGTCTACGAGCGGGCGCCGTCGCAGGACAAGACGATCAAGCGCTACGACGGGCTGTACCACGAGATCCTGAATGAGCCCGAGCGCGACGCCGTCGTGGCCGACACGCTGGCGTGGCTCGACGCGCGCGCGGGCGACTAGATCCCGAAGACGACGAAGCCGCGGCCGGCGGGCGCAACGAGCACATGGCCGGCGGCAGCCGGCGCGGGGAACGAGGTGGCGCCCGCGCCGACGCCGACGCTCCTGACGGTGTGGCCGTCGCTCATCCGCAGCTGGTTCAGCGTGCCGCCGCGGCTGATGGCGAAGACGCTGTCGCCGGCGATGACCGGGATCAGGCCGCCCTGGCCGGCTGACCACTGGACGCTGAAGCGGCCGTTGTCGATCCGCAATCCGAAGAGGCCGCCTCCGCAGGGGAGGACCGCCAGTGGCGCCCGGAACGCATCCGCGCCGAACGCCCCGCCGCTGCAGAGGCGTCGCGAGGATTCCTCGCCGCCAACGCCACCGAGCGAATGACGCAGCAGGTAGGCGACGCTGTCCTTGCCGATCTGGACGACTCGCCCACCGGACACCGGCAGCGGCGCGAGCGAGCTCTCGTCCACGTCGCCCGCCGAGAGGCTGCGCCAGTCCGTCGGCGCCCACCAGGCGAGGCGGTGAAGACCTGGTGACAGGCGGATGACCGCGTTCTCGTATCCGAGCGTGCCGCTGCCGCCGTTGCCGGTCGTGACGAGGAGCGTGTCGCTTTGCTGGCTGATGCCGGCGGGTGCCCAGATCCCGGCTTCGGTTGCGGGGTCGCGGAAGCTGATGCGATGGCGGCCGCTCGTTGTGGTCGAGACGACGTAGCCGTGATAGGGGCCGCAGTCGCCTAACAGGCCGCCATAGGGAACGTAGATCCGCCCGCCCCGAGCGAGCAGCGCCCCACGCTCCTGCTCGACGATGCGGTTGGCGGTGTCGACGTTCGTCCGGACGGCGACGTGGCCGTTGGACAGGCGGAGGCCGTAGAGCACGTGCCGATGCCCATTGCGAAGGAACGCGACGGCGTAGATGCGACCGGCAGCGATTACCGGTGTCCCGGTGATGCCGGATGGGTTGATGTTCCCGCACGGCAGATCGCCGCCGGGGACAGGCGCGCCGAGGTGGCGGCGCCAGACGAGCCGTCCACCGCTCGTGAACGCATAGACGGTGTTGTTCTCGGTGGCGACATACATGCGGCCGCCGGCAATGAGCGGCTGCGCATAGACCTGGCCGTCGACACCACGAGCAAAGCGCCGCCGGAGGCTGGGATGGGCAGGAGCACCAGGCGCGACCCCGGCGCGCGACGACGAGCCACCGAACGTGGTCCAGCCACTGGGCGTGGCAGCACTCGAAGCCCCGGGGGAGGGCGAGGCCGTGGGAGCGGAAGAGGACGTAGAAGCAGTCGCCGGCGGCTTCGAAGTCGTCGCAGACGACCCAGACGCGCCCCCACAGGCAACAACGAGCAAGGCAGCGGCGGCAAGAGCGACGCAGCCCCGGATGAGTCGGACGAGTCGCAAGGCGCGCAATCTACGGGACGGCGCCGGGGTCTGACCCCAGGCAGTAAGTCGCTCAGCTAGCCTGAGTCCTGCGTACTCAGATTTCGTGCGTGGAAATTATTGTTGACTACTCAACTTTCTGATACCCTTCGAGGCCATATGAGCACTCTTCTTCTGATTCCTCTTGATGACACAGTCGTCTTCCCCACGATGGACGTCACACTCCCGGTCGATACCCACGGGGAGGAACGCGTCCTCCTGGTCCCGCGCCACGACGGCGAATTCGCCAAGGTCGGGACAATCGCGCGCGTTGCGCAGACAGTCCGCCTGCCCGGCGGCGTCGGCGGCGCCGTCCTCGAAGGTGAGGCCCGTGGCGTTGCCGGCGCTGCGCACACCAGCCCCGAGGGGCTCCTGTTCGTCGAGGTGGCCGAGCACAACGATGACGTCCCCGTCGATGGCCGCACCCGTGACCTCGTGCGCGAGTACCGCGCGGTCGTGGACGAGCTCCTCGAGCTCCGTGGCGACGACGGCCGCATTGCCGCCTTCGTCCGCTCGATCACCGATCCCGGCGCGCTGGCGGACACCTCCGGCTACGCCCCCGACCTGAGCTTCGAGCAGAAGGTCGACCTCCTCGCGACGCTCGACGTGACCGAGCGGCTGCAGAGCGCGCTCGACTACCAGACCGAGCGGCTCGCAGAGCTGCAGGTCCGTCGCCGCATCCGCGACGACGTCGAGTCGGGCGCCCAGAAGCAGCAGCGCGAGTACTTCCTGCGCAAGCAGATGGAGTCGATCCGCAAGGAGCTGGGCGAGGACGACGGTGACGTCATTGCGGACTACCACGCAAAGATCGACGAGGCCGACATGCCCGAGGCCGTGCGCGAGCAGGCCGACAAGGAGCTCAGCCGCCTGGAGCGGATGGGCGAGCAGTCGGGCGAGTCGTCGATGATCCGCACCTACCTGGACTGGCTGGTCGCCGTGCCGTGGGGCAAGCGCTCCGACGAGCGCCTCGACCCGCAGCACGCCCAGGAGGTCCTCGACTCAGACCACGCCGGTCTCGAGGACGTCAAGGAGCGCATCGTCGAGTACATCGCCGTCCAGAAGCTGCGCAAGGAGCGCGGCATCGAGGACAAGAAGCGCTCGGGCGCCATCCTGACGCTGATCGGACCGCCCGGCACCGGCAAGACCTCAATCGGCGAGTCCATCGCCCGCGCGACCGGGCGCGAGTTCGTCCGGATGTCGCTCGGCGGTGTGCGCGACGAGG
>DATBDN010000172.1:0-2670 GCA_036269895.1 Thermoleophilaceae bacterium | reverse complement strand
GCAGCCGTGTTGGCGCTCCTGATCCCGACGCTCACGTACCTGTTGCTCAGCTGGGTCTGGCTGATCGCCCGCGTCCTGCACGACATCGGCGGCAAACCGCGCGGCGGGCACCCGGTCTCCGCCAAGTCCTAGGGGAGACCTGCGAGAATCCGAGCGTGACGCAGTACACATGGACCGTCCGCGAAGGGTCGCTCGATGGGCCCGTGGTCATGAAGAACTACGTCTATGGCGTTCCCGACAAAGAGCCGGTGGAAGGCCAAGAGCTCTATCTGTCGAACGGGTCCGGCCCGTGGCGCGTCAGACTTCTCGAACACGCACCGGGGGTGCCTCGCTCGCCGTACAACATCCTCGTCGTAGAGCGTGTCGAGGACTAGGCAGGCGTACCGCTGCGAAGCCCGAGCGCCCGCTCACTGGCCGCCAAGCGAATCCGGATGTAAGAAAGAGGTAGTCGCGGCGTGGGTTGCGTCATCGACAACGAGATCCTCTTCTTGCGGTGCCTCCGTCAGGGCGTTTCGTTCGACATCTAGGCGCAACCCACGTCGCGAGGTTGTCCCTACGGATGTCCGCACGGCAGCCTCGCCTGGGCGTTACATTCACCTGAACGGAGTTCCCGCCGCAGACAGGGGAAGATGGACACTGGCACGACCACCGGGGGGAATGCCGACGCCGCGCATCCGTCCGTCCTCATCGCGGACGACGACCTCCCGCATCGCCGCTCGGTTCGCGAAGGCCTCGAGTCGCAAGGGTTCCTCGTCGTCGGGGAAGCGAGCGACGCTGCTGCGGCGATCGGCGCGGCCACGCGCCTGAAGCCGGACATCTGCCTGATCGAGATCGAGCTTCCACTCGAGGGCCTGAGCGCGATCGGACGAATCACGAAGGCGTCGCCCGGCACACAGGTCATCGTTCTCAGTCGCTCGGACCGCCAGGAGGACGTCGTGAGCGCGTTCACCCGCGGCGCCTCCGGCTACCTGCTGAAGGGAATGACCGGGGAGCAGCTCGCCACCGCCCTTCGTGGCTCTTACGTGGGCGAGCTGCCGCTTTCGCGGTCGCTCATCCCCTACCTCCTCGACGAGATCCGCCGCGGCGCGGTTCGCCGGCTGACGCTGCCCGGCGGGCCCGTGACGCTGACGCCGCGCGAGTGGGAAGTCGGCGAGCTCCTGCGCGACGGATACTCGACGAACGAGATCGCCGACCGTCTCGGCGTGTCCCCCATCACGGTCCGCAGACACGTCGGACTGCTCCTCGGCAAGCTCGGCGCCAGCGACCGATCAGGCGCCGTCGAGCTCCTGCGGGCCTACGCGCGCAGGTAAAGCGCTGCGATCCCACAGCGCTGATCATGACCTGAACGGGACCTGGGTCGAAGCGGACCAGGACCTCCGTGGGTCGGCCACGGCGACGCGTTCAGGCTTAATGGGAGAGAGCAGGCGCGCCCCCGCGCAGACAGTCTGATCTCCTTGGGCCCGTGCGGGTCAGGACGTCGATTCGAGCGCGAGAGTCAGGGGGCGTGCCTGCCGTTCCTTCCGGGCAGCGGACGACAGATGCCGGCGGACGGTGATGGCCGAAAGGTCGAGCTCGGAGGCGATCTCCTTCGGCGTCATGCCCTCACGGGAGCGCGACATCACGTCGGCCTCCCTGCGTGTCAGCTGGAACGGTTGCCCGTCGACGGAGGTGTGCTCCTGCGTGCCGCCACGCAGCTGCTCGATGAGGGTTCCGACGCCTGCCCGAGGGATGACCGCCTCCCCGCGCAGGGCGACCTCCACGGCACGGACGAGTCCGCGCGCGCCGAGCGTCTCGACGACGAAGCCGTCGGCGCCGGCCCGAACCGCGGCGAGCAGCGCATCCTGGTCGAGATCGGGCGCGACGACGAGAACCGCCGCGGTCGGTGCGCGCTCCGCGATGCGGCGCACAGCGAGGACGCACCCGCCGGGGATCCCGAAATCGACGAGGACGATCGCAGCTCCGTAGAGCTCCGCCGCCTTGGCCGCGCGCGACGCATCGCCCACGTCGGCGGCGACGACGAGTCCTGCGCGCGCGAGCACACTGCTCCGCGCTGCACGAACGAGCGCCAAGCCGCCTGCGACGACGACGGTGCGCGACTGAGGCCCCGGCTCAAGGGAAGCCGGGTCGCGTGACAGCGCTTTATATGTCAACGAAGGGTCCAAGAGCCGCAGCGGCGTCTTGGCTGCCTCGGCCGCCGAGGCGAGCCAGGAACAACCGCATTCAGAGCATGGTGTTCGCCGCCCCTCGGCGCAATCCCCCGCCGGAGTGACGGGGCTTACGCGAAACGCCGCAGAAACTCGCCGACCGTGCGGTGCTGCAGGTCGTCGCCGCGGAGCGGCTTGTCGTGGACGACGGCGTACAACGCACGCCGGCCTTCCCGACGAGAGGTGACGCAGCCCGAGCTGCGCAGGTCACGGAGGATCAGCGCGATCCCGCGCTCTGAGAGGCCCAGCCGCTCCGCCATCTCGCGCACGCGCAGTCCGGGCTCCCTCTCGATCGCCAGCAGGAGCCTTGCGTGGTTCGTCAGCAGCGCCCAATCGGTCAAGTACGACAGTCCCTTCGGCTAGTTGTCCCACCGAGCAAGGCGCAGGACGATACAAGCAGGCCTTTGCAGCTAAAGGGACCACTTTGGGTCAATTTCCGAGGGGAAAGTTCTGCGGCTAACTGATC
>DATBDN010000171.1:0-6394 GCA_036269895.1 Thermoleophilaceae bacterium | reverse complement strand
CGCACCGGAAGCCCGGCGCCTCTGACGTCTCCGACGAGCGACTCGAGGGCATCGAGGCCCGGCTGGGGATGGAGCTCGACGCCTTCTCCGTCGCTGCGCATCGCCCCGAGCAGGCGGCGCATCTCGGCGAGGGCGGTGCGGCCGGCTTGCTCGACGCGTCCGAGCGCCTCCCTGTCCTCCTCGAGTGCGGGCGGGAGCTGGTGTCGGACGGCTCCGACCTGGAGCACCATCACGCTCATCGCGTGGGCGACGATGTCGTGGAGCTCGCGCGCGATGCGTGCGCGCTCCTCGGCCACTGCGATCCGTGCGGACGCCTCTCGCTCGCGCTCGGCGAGGGTCGCGCGCATCTCCGCCGCCTCTCGCTCGCGCTCGGCGAGGCTCGCACGCATCTCCGCCGCCTCGGCCTGCTCCGAACGCGCGCGTAGGGCGTACCCGGCGACCCAAGCGACCACGAACCTGAAGGGAATGAAGACCAGGTCGCTGGCCGATTGCGCGCCAGGGATGTTGGCGACGACGACGACGATACATCCGAGCACAATCGCGAGGCCGGCTCCCGCCTGCCGATCATCACGCAGGTTTCCGAGCAGGAACGCGGTAGCCAGACCGATTACGCCGAGGCTGCCGATGAACGGGATCAGTAGCCCGTCAACGTACGTGAGCGCGGCGGCAATGAGCCAGTAGGCGGCGGGAGCGGCGAAGGGAAAGCGCCGGCGTACGAAGAGCGGAGAAACGAGGATCGCCACCGCAGGTATCGAGTACCAGAGGCTCATCCCCGGCGCGCCCGGCGAGTCGCGCCCGACCACGAGTTCGAGCATCCCGGCGATCGCCATGGCCGCAATCAGCAGCTCGAACCAGTATTCAGGCGCGGCGTTCCGAACTCGGTGCATGCGTCGAACCTACTGCACGCGCTCCCGCGCCGCCTCATACCGGAGTAGGAGACGGAATCGGCGCGAAGTCGGAGCCAGGACACGGCCTTCTGACGACGCCGCCGCGCCCGGTGTGCTCCTAGCGTCGCGGCATGCAACCAACGAGGAAGGAGCCACTCGTGCAACCCACCACTCGCACCTTCACCCTCGCCCGCATCATCGCCCTGACGGTGATCGGACTGATGGTGCTGGGCCTCGCCTATCTCCGATTCGCCCCTGCCGGCGGCTCCGTCTCTGTGCCCAAGGGCGCGCACGCCGGCCAGTTGGTCCTGAAGCCGTGCCGCTACAGCACCGCGAAGGGCAGCTACGCCGCCGACTGCGGAACGCTGGTCGTGCCCGAGAACCGGGCCAACCCGC
Source organism: Thermoleophilaceae bacterium (assembly GCA_036269895.1). GTDB lineage: Bacteria > Actinomycetota > Thermoleophilia > Solirubrobacterales > Thermoleophilaceae > DATBDN01. The sequence continues at coordinate 5,111 of DATBDN010000171.1, read as the reverse complement.
AGTCTCGGCTGATCGCGCTGCCGGTGACTCGCATCCGCGCTCGCTCAGCGCATCCGGGCGCGGCAATCTTCTGGCTTCAGGGTGGCCCTGGCATCACCAACATGACGTTCAAAGACGCCAGTCGCGTCGCCGACAAGCACGATGTCGTTCTCGTCGGCTACCGCGGCGTGGACGGCTCCGTGCGGCTCCAGTGCCCGGAGGTCGTGTCGGCGCTGAAGCACTCCGCCGACTTCCTCGGCAAGAAGTCGTTCCGTGCCGACTCGCAGGCGTTCCGCGCGTGCGCGACACGGCTGCAGGGAGAGGGCGTCGACCTCGCCGGGTACGGACTGCCCCAGCGGGTCGACGACCTCGAGGCGGCGCGGAACGCGCTCGGCTACCACCAGATCGACCTCCTGAGCCAGAGCGTCGGCACCCGCACTGCGATGATCTACTCCTGGCGCTACCCGAAGGCGATCCACCGCTCGGTGATGATCGGCGTCAACCCGCCCGGTCACTTCCTCTGGGATCCGAAGACGATCGACGAGCAAACCCGCCGCTACGCCAGCCTGTGCGCCCAAGACGCGACGTGCAGCAAGCGCACCGGCAACCTCTCCGCATCGCTCAGGCACACCGTTGCGCACATGCCCAGTCACTTCTGGTTCCTGCCGATCAGGAAGGGCAACGCCCGGATCGCGTCCTTCTTCGGCCTGATGGAATCGACCTCGGACTCGACGCCGCTCTCGGGCCCCATGACCCTGAACGCCTGGCTCGCAGCCGCGCATGGCGACTCGAGCGGGCTCTGGTTCGAATCGACGCTGGCCGATCTCGCCTTCCCGGCGGCGTTCGTGTGGGGCGAAATGGCATCAGTGGGTCGATCCGACGCTCGAGCCGCTGACGGCTACTACGCGGCCGGCAACCAAGGCGACTCGATCCTCGGCAATCCGGCGACCGACTTCCTCTTCGCCGGTGGTGGCCTCATGCACGCGTGGCCGGCGAACCCGACCGAGAACGAGTACACCCAGGTGCGCGACTCGAACGTCGAGACGCTCCTGGTCGGCGGCACGCTCGACTTCGCAGCCCCGCCCCAGGTCGCGACACGCGAGCTGCTGCCGCACCTCCCGAACGGTCACCAGGTCGTGCTGCGCGACCTCGGACACACGACCTCGTTCTGGGGCTACGAGCCGGAGGCGAGCACGCGACTGCTGAACGCCTTCTTCGACAGCGGCAAGGTCGACACGTCGCTCTACACCCCGGCGCGCGTCGACTTCACCCCCAACGTCACGCAAACGGCGCTCGGCAAGGGCATCGCCGGAACGATGATCGGTCTCGCCTTCCTGACCGTCCTCTCGCTGGTGCTGATGTGGCGCCGTGTGCACAAGCGCGGACGCTTCGGACGCAAGGCGAGCGGCGTGCTCCGGTCCGTCTACCCGTTGGTGCTCGGCCTCGGCGGATGGTTCATCGGCGTGATCGTCGTGGTCGAGGCGTTGCCGACCGTGCCGCTCGACAGCGAGCTCCTCGCAGTCCTCTCTATCGGTCTGCCGATCGGGCTCGGGACGTACTGGGCCTGGGTCAATCGTGATTGGGCGGCCAGGACCAAGACCATCGGTCTCTCGGGGGCAACAGCGGGAGCGCTGATCGGCGCCTGGCTGGGCTTCAACGCAGGAGCCGGGCTGATGGCCGTCATCACCACGATCATCGGGGCGGCCGTCGGTGCAAACCTCACAGTCATCGGCCTCGACATCGCCTGGGACCGGCAGATCCACGATCGTTTCGCCGCGAGCGCCAAAGAGGCGTTGAAGCCGCACGCCGCCACCGGTTGATCGGCTGCTCGGTCCACAAACGCTGCCGTCGAGTCCTGCGGGCCGCAAGCTCGCAGGACTCGAGGTTGTCGAGGAAGCCGGGGTCTCCTACCTGAGTAGGAGCCGGAATCATCGGCTGGTACGAACTCGAATGCGACCTCGCTCCGACGACCTCTCGGTCATGCGCTCGTAGCCTCGGCGGTGTCATCGAACGAAGGAGGAACGGAGCATGTCGCAGGCACGGCCCCACTCCAATCTCGCCGCCCGCATGGGTCGCTGGAGCGCAAGTCACTGGAAGACCGCCACCTTCGGCTGGCTCGCCTTCGTGGTGGTGGCCTTCGGCCTCGCCGGCATCGTCGGTTCGAAGAACATCGACCTGAACGCGCCCGGGCCGGGCGAGTCCGGTCGCGTCGACAGGATTCTCGATGCCGGCTTCAAGCAGCCCGCCGGCGAGAGCGTGCTCATTCAGAGCCGCTCCCTGCGAGTGAGCGATCCCGTATTCACCGCCGCGATCGACGATGTCGTCGCCACGGTCTCCAGGCTGCAAGCCGTTCAGCATGTTCGTTCGCCGCTGGCTACTGCCAACACAGGCCAGATCGCAAGGAACGGGCATGCAGCGCTCGTCGAGTTCGACGTTCGCGGCGACGCCGGCAAGGCGGCCGACAAGATTAAGCCGGTCCTCGATCGGATCGCCGTAGCGCAGCGGGCTCACCCGCAGTTCTTCATCGGCGAGTTCGGCGAAGCAAGCGCAGAGGCAGCTGTCGCTGACACGTTCGGGAAGGACCTGGCAAAGGCTGGTGTCTTGTCGATTCCGATCACGCTGATCATCCTGCTGGCCGCTTTCGGAGCGCTCGTCGCCGCCGGCATTCCGCTCCTGCTCGCGCTGACCGCTGTCTTCGCGACGCTCGGAGTGCTCGCCCTGCCCAGCCACCTGCTCCCATTGGCCAACGAGGTCCCGGCAATCGTGCTCCTCGTCGGCCTCGCCGTAGGCGTCGACTACTCGATGTTCTACTTGAAGCGAGTGCGAGAGGAACGGGCCGCCGGTCGCAGCCAGCAGGCGGCGATCGAAGCCGCCGCGGCGACCTCCGGCCGCTCGGTGCTCATCTCCGGGCTGACCGTGATGGTGGCGATGGCCGGCATGTTCCTGACCGGTGACACAGCCTTCGCTTCGTTCGGTCTCGCCACGATGACCGTAGTTGCCACAGCGATGCTCGGCTCGCTGACGGTCCTCCCAGCGCTGCTCTCGAGGCTCGGGGACAACGTCGACCGCCTCCGCGTGCCGTTCGTCAGCCGGCTCCGCCGCGACGACGGCGAAGGCCGGATCTGGGATTCGATCGTCGACCGCGTCCTGCGTCGTCCACTACTGTCTGCAGTCCTCGCCGGAGGCTTGCTGGTCGCGCTCGCGTTGCCGGCTCTCCAACTCCACCTTGCCACTCTCGGACCGGAGACATTGCCGCACTCGCTGCCCGCCGTGAAGGCCTACAACCAGATGCAGAAGGCATTTCCCGGCAAGGCGATCGCTGCCAACGTCGTCGTCAAGGCCGCGAACGTGAACGCGCCGGCAGTCCGAAAGTCGATCGCCCGGCTCGAGCAGCACGCGCTTGCGAGCGGGCGGGCGCACGAGCCGATCACCGTCGACGTCAGCAACGACGCGACCGTCGCCAACATCACCGTCCCGATCAACGGAAAGGGAGCAGACGCCGCCTCAAACGCAGCCGTCGCAAGCCTGCGCGAGACGGTCGTGCCGGAGACGGTGGGCGCAGTCCCGGGCGTCGAGTCGGGCGTCACCGGCTGGACCGCCCAGTGGAAGGACGGCAACGACCAGATCAAATCGAAACTCCCGCTCGTGTTCGCGTTCGTGCTGCTGTTCGCGTTCACGCTAACGCTCGTCGCCTTCCGCTCGATCGTGATCGCCGCGAAGGCAATCGTGCTCAACCTGCTCTCGGTGGCAGCCGCCTACGGCGTGCTGGTACTCGTCTTCCAGCACGGCGTCGGCAGCGGGCTGCTCGGGTTCAGCTCTGCACCAGGGATCGACCCGGTGATACCGCTGCTGCTGTTCGTGATCCTCTTCGGCCTCTCGATGGACTACCACGTCTTCATCCTGAGCCGGATCCGCGAGACGTTCGATCGCGGCGCAAGCATCGATGACGCGATCTCGCACGGGATCAAGTCCAGCGCCGGCGTCGTCACGAGCGCAGCGATCGTCATGGTCGCCGTCTTCTCGATCTTCGCAACCCTCTCGATGCTGTTCTTCAAACAGTTCGGCGTCGGACTCGCGACGGCGATCCTGATCGACGCGACAATCGTCCGCGCAGTGCTCCTGCCCGCAACGATGAAACTGCTCGGCGAGCGGAACTGGTACCTGCCCAAGTCGCTCGAGTGGCTTCCCGGTCCCGCGGGCGACCTGGCGCAGGAGCCGCCCGAAGCCGCGCCTGCCCCACTCGCCACGTAGCAGCGTCGACGGCCCCGGCCGCACGCGGCCGGGGCCCGACCACACAAGACGTCGCGACCAACCCAGTAAGACAACCCGACCTGGAAGAAGCACGCGAGATGTCCGTCTCCCAGCTTCACGCACGCATGAGCGTCGAGCGCACGCCTCTTCGCTCGCCCGCCGTCCGCAGGGCCAGCGGCCTCCGCCGCTGCTACGGCGAAGGCGACACCAACATCAACGCCCTCCGCAACGTGTCGCTCGAGATCGAGGAGCCCGCTCCCGAGGACGAGGCGCTCGTCCGGCAGCTCGGCGCACACCAGTTCGTTGCCCGCACCGAACAGCTCGGTGCCGCCGTCCGCCACGTCCGAGCGGCAAGCGTATAGCCCGCTTCAAAGGATCGCCTCCCCAGCGGTGATCGGGACGATCATGCCGTGTCCCGGAGCACGCCTGCCTTCAGACTGACGACCGGAGTGAAACGCCTCTACCTCCTACGTCACGCGAAGTCGAGCTGGTCGGATCCCTCCCTCGCCGACGAGGAGCGCCCTCTTGCGCCGCGCGGCCGCAAGGCGGCCAAGAAGATGGCGAAGGAGCTCCGGCGCCGGGAGATCCGACCAAAGCTCGTGCTCTCCTCGTCCTCGCAGCGTACGCAGGAGACGCTCGAGCTGATCGCCTCCTCGCTCGACGACCCGCCGGTCGAAGTGGAAGAGGGCCTCTACGGGGCGGGAAGCGACGCGCTTCTGGCACGAGTCCGGGCAGTGAGCGATACCGTGGGCTCCGTCCTCGTCGTCGGCCATAACCCCGGTCTCCAAGACCTAGCGCTCAGGCTCACCCCCGGCTCCGAGCGTCTGATCGAGAAGTTTCCGACGGGCGCGCTAGCGGCATTCGAACTCGACGCGGAGAGC
>DATBDN010000170.1:0-15952 GCA_036269895.1 Thermoleophilaceae bacterium | reverse complement strand
CGCGCGCAATCGCCTCGTCGGTGGCCCCGCTGCGCATGCGCGCGTTCAGGACGAGCAGCGGCGAGCGGGCGACAGGGGCGACCGGGTCGAGCTGGAGGCAGCCGATGCGGGCCACCACCTGGTCAACGGTCGTGCCGGGTTGGGGCGGCAGCGCCAACCCCTGCGCATGCAGAGCCATCCGCCGTGCCCGCGCGATCGTGATCCGCATCCGGCGCTAGTTAAGCCTCCGGACTACGGCGACCAAGCCTCCGGACTACGGCGACCAAGAGGGCGGTCGTCTCGGCCGCGTCTTTGAAGACCTGCGCGTGGGTCACCCGGAGAGGCGTTCGACCGGCGCGGATGTGCGTCTGGTCGCGTTGCCGGTCTTTCGTCTGTTGGGCCGCCGTGCGATGGAAGCTGCCGCCGTCGGCCTCCAGCACGAGGCCGATCTCTGGCCAGTAGAAGTCGACCCGCATTCCGTCGAGGCGATATTGCGTCTCAGGCGTAGGTACGGCTGCCCGGCGAACGAGCCTGAGGAACTCGCGCTCGAGCTCGGACTGCGTGACGCGAAAGGTCGCGCGATCGATGACGGCCCTGAGCGGAGCCCCCGATTTGCCGGCCTTGGTCGCCGCTGTTCGCAGCGCCCTCAGGCCGACAAGGCGCCGGAGGTCCGCCTCGCCGATCGCCTGCTCAAGCCGGCTAGCCGGCCATTCCCCAGCAACGTCAATGAGCGTTTGTGCCGGCGTTGTGACACGGATGCCCTTGTGCGTCGTGGTCTTCAGCGCCCTTCGTCGGTGGACGATGATGCCTCCGCGGGAGCGGCTGTCGATTAGGACGGAGACGTGGATTGCGCCCGGCGGAGCCTTCAATTGCCAGAGAGCCGCGGCGCTGTCGTGACTGAGCGCTGCGGTCTCGCCGCAGGCGAGCACCGCGGCGATCCACTCGCCTTCCTGCGTGAGTTCGAGCTGCCCAACCGCGTGGACGCCCGGATAGATCCGGCGCAGTCGTCCGCGCGCGAGGCGGTGCTTGATTGCCGCGCCAGAGAAGCCGAGCGCGAGCAATTGTCCGCGAGTGATGACGCCATGCTGCCTTCGAGCGAGCTCCCAAGCGTCTTGTTGGGGACTCTTGGTTGCCATAGCCGCCATAAGTCCCCAACGAACGCCGATTCGCCCCCGCGGCGGATGGTGCCCGCGCCCGATGCCGCCCCCCGGGGGAGCCGGCCGATGCGTGCCGCGTGCGCCCGGTCCCGTGGCCGCTCGCTGCCCGCGACTAGGCTCAGGCGCGCATGAAGGACCTGATCAAGCAGGCCCTTGCTGAGGACATCGGCAAGGGGGATGCCACCTCGAAGCTCACGGTCCCGCGCGACGCTGAGGCTCGTGCCCGCATCGACCAGAAGGAGCCTGGCGTCATCGCTGGACTCGACGTTGCCGAGGCTGTCTTTCGCGAGGTTGACAAGTCGCTTCGCTTCATGGCCCTCTCCAGCGAGGGGACCTGGACTGACGGTGGGCCGGTTTGCGCTATCGAGGGCAATGCCCGCGCCATCCTCGCGGCGGAACGCGTGGCGCTCAACTTCCTCGGCCGCCTCTCCGGCGTTGCCACGCTCACCGCACGCTACGTCGAGGCCGTCGATGGCACTGGCGCACGCATCCTGGACACACGCAAGACCACTCCGCTCATGCGGGAGCTCGAGAAGAAGGCAGTCCTCGTCGGCGGCGGCTTCAACCACCGCTTCGGCCTGGACGACGCGATCCTCATCAAGGAGAACCACTCCAAGATGGCCGGCGGCGTAGGCAAGGCAACCGCGCTCGCGATCGAGAAGGCGCCGAAAGCGATCATGATCGTTGTCGAGTGTGCGTCCCTGGACGAGGTCGACGAAGCCCTGGACGCCGGAGCCACCCACCTCCTGGCCGACAACATGAGCGACGACGACCTGCGGGAGACGGTCGAACGGAGCGCCACAAGAGCAACCGTCGAAGCCTCCGGGGGAGTCAACCTTGACACGGTGCGGCAAATAGCCGAAACCGGAGTCGACTACATCAGCGTCGGTGCGCTCACCCACTCAGCGGGAGCCCTGGACCTGAGCCTCCTCCTCTACACTTAGAGAGAGCTCGCAAGGGCTTCATTCCGGCCATCCGATCGCGCAGCGGCGGTACGCCGGAACATAAAGTCGAAAGGCGGCCGTTTGGGCATGCAGCCACTTCTGCAACTCGAAGACCTCCCCGCGCTCAAGCGCGAAGTCCGCGCGCTCGCGGAGGAGAAGAACGCGGTCATCCTGGCCCACAACTACCAGGTGCCGGAGATCCAGGACGTCGCCGACTACACCGGCGACAGCCTCGGCCTCAGCCGTCACGCGGCGGCCGCGAACGCCGACGCGATCGTCTTCTGCGGCGTCCACTTCATGGCGGAAACGGCCGCGATCCTGTCGCCCCAGACGCCGGTCTACATCCCCGATGCGAACGCCGGCTGTTCGCTGGCCGACAGCATCACGGCAGACCAACTGCGCGACTGGAAGGCGCAGCACCCGGGTGCCGTGGTCGTCATGTACGTGAACACCACGGCTGAGGTCAAAGCCGAGACCGATTACTGCGTAACCAGCTCCAACGCCGTCGAGGTGGTCAAGCATATTTACAAGACGCACGGCGACGACACCGAGATCCTGTTCGGTCCCGACATGTTCCTCGGCTCGTACGTCGAGCGCATGACCGGCAAGCGCATGCGCGTCTGGATCGGCGAGTGCCACGTCCATGCGGGCATCCGGCCGATGGACATCCAACAGACGCTCGAGCAGCACCCGGGAGCCGATCTGCTGATCCACCCCGAGTGCGGCTGCTCGACGTCGGTCATGGAATACGCCGCCTGCGGGGACATCGATCCGGACAACACGTACATGCTTTCGACCGGCGGCATGATCAAGCACGTCGACGAGTCGCCGAACGACGAGTTCATCGTCGCGACCGAGACCGGCATGCTCTACCCGCTCGAGAAGGCGCATCCCGACAAGACCTTCATCCCCGCCAACGAGCAGGCGGTCTGCCAGTACATGAAGATGATCACGCTGCCGAAGCTGCGCGACTGCCTGCGCGACATGCGCCCGGACCAGCGCGTGACGGTCGATCCGGAGATCGCGAAGCGCGCGCTCGTGCCGATCGAGCGCATGGTCGCGATAAACCCGTAGCCGCCGCCTCCGCGCAGCCGACGCCGCCTCCGCGCAGCCGCGCAGACGGCGCGCAGCCTGCGCCGCCGCCGCGCATTACGCTCCGCCGCCGTGGATCTCCGGCGCCTATTCCCCGATCAGGCGACCGTCTCGGTAGACCAGGCTGCCAGCGGCCTCGGCTTCGGCGACCGCGCGCCGGCCGACCGCCCATTCATCGCCCTGAACATGGTCAGCTCCGCCGATGGGAAGGCGACGCTCGCGGGCGAGACCGCCCCGATGAGCGCCCCTGTCGACCGCGAGCTCTTCCACCACCTGCGCACCCAGGCCGACGGCATCCTGGTCGGAGCGGGCACAGTCCGCGCCGAGCGCTACGGCCCGGTCACCAAAACCGCCGACCTGCAGGCAAAGCGCGAGCGCGAGGACGTGCGCCCGGAGGCGCTGTGCGTAATCGCGACCCGGAGCGGGGCGTTGCCCGACGATCTGCCGCTACTGACGAAAGACCCGGATTCCGTCCGCCTCCTTGCGAATGTCCGCGAAGGCCTCAAGGCGCTCCGCAACCAAGGGATTCGCTCACTCCTCTGCGAAGGAGGCCCGACCCTGAACGCCACTCTCTTCGCCGAATCCCTCATAGACGAGCTGTTTCTGACGGTCGCGCCCACGGTTGCGGGGGCGGCAGAAAGGCTCACCCTCGTCGAAGGCGCGCCGCTCCCGAAGCCGGTCGAACTCGAGCTCGTCACCGTCCACGAAGCGCACGGCCATCTCTTTACGAGGTATCGCGTTTCGTAACGCCGTGAGCGGATAACCGGTCGTTATGGACCCGATCAGAACCGCCGTCAAGTACTCGCTCATCCCACTCCGCACCGTCGTCCAGATCGGCGACGCCTTCGTCGGCGCCGACGAGCAGCCGGAGGCGCCGCAGTCGGAAGCGACCCCGACGTCGCGGCCCCGCAAGCGCACGCAGGCCCGCAAGGCGCAGCGCCCGCGCAAGGCCGCCGGCCCCCAGGCGTCCCAGACGCCGAAGGACCTCGACGACGTCGCGATCGCGCGCAAGGTCGAGACCGTCATCTTCCGCGACGACAGCGTCCCGAAGGGCAAGATCGATGTGAACGCCGCTGACGGCGTCGTCTGGCTGCGCGGGGAGGCGAGGAACCCCGACATGGTCAAGGAGCTCGAGCGCCTGGCAACGGCGATCCCCGAGGTCAAGCGCGTCGAGAACCTGCTCCACCTGCCGAAGACGCCGGCGCCGACGCGCGCGGACACTCCGCAGACGCAGCAGCGCACGCGCAGCACCACCAAGCGTCCGACGCCGGAGAAGGTCGAGACAGCCGTGACCAATGAGCGCCTGACCGCCAAGGGCGAGGACCTGCCGGTCGAGGCCGCGCACGAGGGCGAGGGCCGCGAGCCGGCTCCGCTCGGCTCGAACGGAAACGCCTCGTAAAGCGGGTTTGCAGGAAAGATTGCGGCCGGAAGGAGTTCGTCCGCTAAGAAATAGGCCGTGGCGATCTCGGACGCCAAGGCCGCAGCGCGCGATGCGCTGACGAAGAAATCTGCTCGGACGGCGGGCGCGGAGACCTCCGTGCCCGTCGTCAGATTCGAGGATGTAACGAAGGTCTACGACGGCGGTCACGTCGGCCTGGAGCGCGTGACGATGCGAATCGGCCGCGGCGAGTTCGTCTTCCTCGTAGGCCCCACCGGGTGCGGCAAGTCCACCTGCATCCGCCTCCTGATGAAGGAGCTGGAGCCAACCTCCGGGAGCGTGAGTGTCGCCGGCCGCGACCTGGACCAGGTCACGGCGAAGCGGCTGCCCTACCTGCGCCGCAACATCGGCGTGATCTTCCAGGACTACAAGCTCCTGCCGAACCGCACGGTCTACGCCAACGTCGCCTACGCGCTCGAGGTCATCGGTGAGACCCGGGAGTCGATCCGTCGCAAGGTGCCCGACATTCTGCGCCTGGTCGGGCTCTCAACGAAGCTCCACAACTATCCGGACGAGCTTTCCGGCGGCGAGCAGCAGCGCGTCTCGATCGCGCGCGCGTTCGTGAACCACCCGCCGCTGCTGCTGGCGGACGAGCCGACCGGCAACCTCGATCCCGAGACCTCGATTGGGATCATGCAGCTGATCTACCGCATCAACCGCACCGGCACGACCGTCGTCGTGGCCACCCACGATCGCGAGATGGTCGACAAGATGCGCCGCCGCGTAATCGAGCTGAACCAGGGCCGGATCATCCGCGACCAGCAAGCCGGCATGTATCAGTACGACGAGTCCACCAGCGAGTTCGCCGTGCGCCTCCGCGGCGAGTTGGGGATCGGCGCCGAGGGGCATCCCAACTGATGCGAGTCGCGTTCTTCCTCAAGGAGGCGTTCCGGTCGCTGTCGCGCAACGCGGCTCCGAGCCTGGCCGCGGTCCTGACCGTTCTCATGACGGCGCTCGTGCTGGGCGTCTTCATCCCGATCGTCCAGGCCACCACCGGCACGGCGAACTCGATCCGCGGCAAGGTCGTGGTGGACATCTACGCCAAGGACGGCGCCAACCTGAAGCAGCTGCACGACCTGCGCGACGCGCTGGCCACCACGCCGAACGTCAAGAAGATCCAGTTCATCACCAAGCAGCAGGCGCTGGCCGACGAGAAGAAGAAGCACCCAGAGGCCTACGATCTGCTCGGGACGAACCCGCTGCCGAACCTGTTCCGGGTTACGCCGAACGACCCGGACAAGATCAGCCAGATCGTCGACCGCCTGGCGCCGGTCGACCCGAAGACCGGCAAGCGCAAGCCGCAGCTGGCCGCGATCGACGAGGTGCGAAACCGCCGCGACGAGACCAGCAAGATCCTGTCGGCGACCGGCTTGGTGAAGCTCCTGACGGCCGGCCTGACCGTGCTGCTCGTGCTCACCTCGATCGCGCTCGTGGCGAACACGATCCGGCTGTCGATCTTCTCGCGCCGCCGTGAGGTCGAGGTGATGAAGCTGGTCGGCGCGACCAATTGGTTCATCCGCTGGCCGTTCGTGATCGAGGGCGTCGTCGTCGGCCTGATGGGCGGCCTGCTCGCAGTGCTGTGCCTGATGATCGCCAAGGCGACGTTCGTCGATCCGCTGCAGGAGCGCTTCGCACTCCTGGCCGCTCCGAAGACGATCGACTTCCGGATGCTGATCGGCTTCTTGATGCTCTCGTGCGTCGCTGTGTCCGCGATCGGCAGCGGTTTGACCCTGCGCCGCTTCCTTAGGGTCTAGAAAGCTCCCCCTGCTTTCATCCACCGGGTGCGTGCGGCCACCCTCGTGCTCGTCCTCCTGCTCGTCTTGACGGGAGGCATCTGGCTGGGCGGGCACCCGGAGGCGCTGCCTGGACCGCTGCGCGACTCGCTCGTCGAGGAGGGGCCGGCCGTGCGCGCCGACCTGATCGACACGATCGTCAACCATTACTACAAGCCCGTCTCGAAGGCGAAGCTCGAGGAGGAGTCGCTACGCGGCATGGTCGCCTCGCTCAAGGACCCGTACTCGCGCTACTTCAGTCCAAAGGAGGCGAAGAGCTTCAACGAGGACCTGTCCGGCAAGTTCGAGGGCGTCGGCATGTCGGTGCACCCCACGAGGGCGGGTCTCGTCATCACTGACACGTTCCCGGGAGCGCCGGCACGCCAGGCCGGCATGCGTCCTGGCGACGTGATCACCGAGGTCAACGGTCACTCGATCGCCGGCCAGGGCATCAACAGCTCGACCGACCAGATCAAGGGCCCGCCCGGCACATTCGTGAACCTGACCGTCAAGCGCGACGGCAAGACGCTCCACTTCCACGTGAAACGCGCGAAGATCGACGTCCCGGAGACGAAGAGCCGGGTCGTCACCCGCAACGGTCAGAAGTTCGCGGTCGTCAGCGTGGCGAGCTTCTCGAGCGGCGTGCACGGCCAAGTTCGCGAAGAGGTCGACAAGGACCTCAAGAAGGGCGCCAAGGGCATCGTGCTCGACCTGCGCGGCAACCCGGGTGGGTTGCTGCGCGAAGGCGTGCTGGTTTCGAGCGTCTTCATCGACAAGGGCACGGTCGTGTCGACGATGGGCCGCGCTGAGCCGAAGCACGTGTACAAGGCCGAGGGCGACGCGATCAACTCGAAGATCCCCGTCGTCGTTCTGGTCGATCGCGGCAGCGCTTCGGCCTCGGAGATAACCACCGGCGCGCTGCGCGATCGCGGCCGCGCGACGGTCGTCGGCACCCGGACCTTCGGCAAGGGCGTCTTCCAGGAGATCGAGACACTCGAGAACGGCGGGGCTCTGGACTTGACGGTCGGCCGCTACTACCTGCCCCACGGCGAGCCGCTCCCGAAGGACGGAATCCAGCCGCAGGTCAAGGCTGTTGACAATCCGAAGACGCCGTCCAAGGACGAAGCCCTGCCGAAGGCACTGAACGTGCTGCAGCGCGCGCTCCAGTGAGCCGGCCCGCACGGGGTCCGGTGGACCCGGTCGTGTGCGTGTTGACCAAACGTGGCCGGCTGGTGGTGGCCGAGCCGCTGTTCGACTCGGGCGACCGGATCTCGCTACCGGGCCGCGCGCAGGGAGACGCCCGCGTCGGCGACATCGTGCTGGTCGGAGGCGGCAAGCGCGGCGCGCGCGTGACCCGCCGCATCGGCCGCCCGAACGTCGCGCGCGACGTCCTCGAGGCGCTGATGCTGGATCAGGGCCTGCGCCGAAGCTTCCCGCGGCGCGTAGAAGAAGAAGCCGAGGACGTCGTAACAAACGGGGTCAGAGCATCTTCGTTACAGGAACGCGAGCGGCGCGACCTGCGCGAGCTCACGACCTTCACGATCGACCCGATCGACGCGCGCGACTTCGACGACGCGATCTCGGCCGAGGAGCTGCGTGGCGGCCGCGCCCGGATCTGGGTCCACATCGCCGACGTCAGCGCGTACGTGCGCCCCGACGGTGTGCTCGAGCTCGAGGCGTTCAGGCGCGGCACGAGCGTGTACGTGCCGGACGCGGTGGAGCCGATGCTGCCGCAGGCCCTGTCGAACGACGCGTGCTCGCTGCGCCCGCACGTCGACCGTCTCGCGGTGACCGTCGAGATGGAGATCGACGGCGCCGCCGTGCGCTCCGTCGCCTTCCACCGCTCGATCATCCGCAGCGACGCGCGCCTCAACTACGACCAGGTCGACCAGATCTTCGCCGGGCGCGAGCGCGCCGAAGATCCGTGGGGGAAGCCGCTGGCCGTCGCCCGGCGCGTCGCCGCAACCCTGCACGACGCGCGCCAGGAGCGCGGCTCCGCGCTCGAGGTGGAGTCGACCGAGCCGTCGTTCGAGTTCGACGAACGCGGTGACGTCGTGGCGGTCCACCACGACGAGCAGACCGAGGCTCACCGGCTGATCGAGCACCTGATGATCCTGGCCAACGAGCAGGTGGCGCAGTTCCTTGCCGAGCGCAAGGTGCCGACGCTCTACCGCGTCCACGAGCGTCCAGATCCGCGCGCCGTGGAATCGCTCGTCGCGAAGCTCGAGTCCCTGGACGTGCCGGCGCCGCCGATCCCGAAGGACATGACGCCGCAGCAGGCGGCCGACCTGGTGGGGGAGATCAGTCGCATGGTGGCGTCATACGTGCGCAATACCGGTCGCGGCGCCACGATCTTCCCGTCGCTCGTGCTGCGAGCGCTGAAGAAGGCCTACTACTCGCCCCAGAACCTGGGCCACGCCGGGCTCGCGAGCCCGTGTTACTGCCATTTCACCTCGCCGATCCGGCGCTATCCCGACGTGGTGGTGCACCGCGGGCTGCTGGCGACCCTGGGACTGGACGACGTCCGTCCGCACATGGCCGAGATGGACGAAGCGGGCGCCGCCGCCTCGGCTGCCGAGCGGCGCGCGCTCGGCGTGGAGCGGTCCGCGCTGGACGTCTGCTTCGCGTTCCTACTCGAACGGCGTCTGCGCGAGGACCACGACCAGGTCTTCGACGGCGAGATCACCGGGGTGATAGGTGCCGGCGTGTTCGTCCGCTTCGGGGAGGAGGGCTTCGAAGGCTTCCTGCCGCGTAGGCGCATCCGCGGCGATCGCTGGCAGCTGAACGACGCCGAGACGGCGCTGATCGGCGAGCACACCGGACGTGCCATGCGGCTGGGCGATCCGCTTACCGTGCAGGTCGACAGAGTCGATGCGCCTCGCGGTCGAGTAGACCTATACGTGGTCACCGATGGCTGACATCGCTCGGAACAGGCAGGCGTCGTACAGGTACAACTTCCTCGAGAAGTGGGAAGCCGGTTTGCAGCTGCAGGGATCCGAGGTCAAGTCGCTGCGCAACGGCGGCGTGCAGCTGAAGGACGCATTCGCAACGGTCAACAACGGGGAGGTCTGGCTGCACAACATGCACATCGCTCCCTATGCGCCGGCCTCACGCGAGAACCACGACCCCGACCGTTCGCGCAAGCTGCTTCTCCACAGGGGCGAGATCGAGCGGCTGATCGGCCGCACGAGTGAGAAGGGCCTGACGCTGATCCCGACGCGCCTGTACTGGAAGGACGGCCGCGCGAAGGTCGAGATCGCGCTGGCGCGCGGCAAGAACGTTCAGGACAAGCGGCGCTATCTGAAGGAGAAGGACGCGCGCCGCGAGATCCAGCAGGCCCTGCAAGAACGCTGACAAACCGAGGGGCGCGGCTCGCGCCGCGCCCCTCGTCGCGCTTCCGGGGTTCGTGTCGGGTTGGTCAGGAGCCGGCCGGGACGAGCTCGATCTTCGTGAAGACGTTGCTCCCGTCAGCGGCCTTCGTCAGCTTGGCCTCGTGCACGCGCGCGCCCTGCTTCAGGTCCGCGCTCGTGCACTGAGCTTCGTCGTCGCCGGCATCGTGGTTCGGGCCGTCGTCGGAGCCGCGGCTGTCGCTTCCGGGCCCGCTGTTGTCGTCACCGTCGCCGTCGCGGCTCATTCGCGCGGTCGTCGTCTGTGCCGCGGCGTCATTCGCGTCGTCATCGCACTCGATGCGTGTTTGATCGTTGACGGTTCCTGAGATCGTCCCGGCGCCGCTCCCGGGCAGCTGGATCGTCAGCGCGTTGTTCCGAAACGAGACGATCGTGCCCGCAACCTCGTCTGCGTCGCCCACGCCGTCATCGTCGCTGTCCTTCTTCAGCGGGTTGGTCTGGTCCCGCAGCTCGTTTTCGTCGTTGATGCCGTCGTTGTCGGTGTCCGCCTTCCGCGGGTTCGTGCCGTGACGGAACTCGGAGAGGTTGGAAACGTGATCGCGGTCGGGATCCCTGCGCGCGTCGTTTGCATGGACGTTCAGGTGGTGCTTCCTCTCCCACTTGTCCGGCATGCCGTCGTGGTCGCGGTCGCGGCTCTTGGCCAGCGCGCCGGCGGGAATCACGAGCAGAGACGCCGTGATGGCCGCTGCGATCAGTGCTATGAAAAGTCTCATGTGGCCTCCGTAACTCGGTCGTTCATACGGCTGTGCTTCTGAGACACGGGAACCCTGCGAAAACTCACGCGCGAGAGTTCGGCTCAGTGGTCGGAGAGGTCTTTCGAGCCGCCGGAGCCCGAGCCGCTCGAGCCGGAACCGCTCGACCCGGACCCGCTCGAGCCCGACCCGGAGGTGGGCGACGTGACGGTGGAGCCAGAACCGCTGTCTCCCGAGCCCGAGCCCGAGCTCGACCCCGATCCGGAGCCGGACCCACCGCTGGTCGAGCCCGAGCCGGACGAGCCGCCGCTCGTGCCGTCCGATTCGATCACGGCCTTGACCTGGTCGCCCGACCCGCTGCCACCGCTCGTTCCAGAACGGTCGCCGGAGCCCCCGGACCCGCCGGGCGTCGACCCGCTGCCACCCGAACCGCTGCTGCCCGATCCCGAGTGGTCACCTTCGCCGCTACCGGAGCGGTGCCCGTCGCCCGAGCCGTCATCGCCGGAGCGACCAGAATGGCCCGAGCCGGAGTGGTCGGACCCTGACTCGTGGCGAGAGCCAGATGACCCGGCCAGACTGCGTCCCGCAGCGGCGTACAGCGCAGCGGGCCTGACTTGGCTGGATCCCGCGGCCGCAGCTTTCGCCCCCGCGTGCCGCTTGGCCTGGCTGTGCGTCGCCGGTCCGCGAGTGGTCTCGTGGCCGATCGGCAGCGGAGCCTCCACGGCTCCGACCACCAGCGTGCCGGCGACCAACGCGGTCGCGCTGGCCTTGGCGACGCCGGCAGCACCCAGTCCACCGAGAATCTCTGCTGCCCCGCGTCCATCGGAAGGCGGCAGCGCGGCGGCGGCGCGCATGACCAGCGGATGTGGGACCAGCGCCGCTGCAGCACTGCGCAGCGTGATGCGCGCGCGGTTCAAGAGCTGGCGGACGGCTCCGTCGTTCGCGCCGAGCGCGACCGCGATCTCGTCGTAGCTGCGCCCCTCGAACTCGCGCATGACCAGCGCGTCGCGCTGGCGGTCCGGCAGCTCGTTCAGGGCGGCGACGGTCCTCTCGAGCTGAATCCGCTGCTCGAAGACCTGGTCAGGCTGGCGCACGCCGTCGAAGTCGAGCGGGATCTGTTCGTAGTTCCAGCCGTTCTGGCGCAGCATGTTGAGCGCGGCGTTGCGCGTGATCGTGAACAGCCACGGCTTCAGCTGGACCGCGTCGTCCGACGCGAGCAATGCGGCGTGCGCGTTGATGAACGCCTGTTGCACCGCGTCCTCGCAGCGCGACTCCGGCAGGATGCGCCCGCAAAAGCGCACGAGCGAGCTGCGGTAGCGCTGGACGATCGCTTCGAACGCTCGCTCGTGGCCGGAGCGGACCAGCGTCACGAGCCGGTCGTCGGTCTGGCAGGCCAGGATCGCGCTACCCGCCAAGCGCGTAGGCATCTTCCGCCCCGAATCCGTTACGAGCGCAGCCATGGCCTCTGTACTCGAAGACACATCGAACCGTCCAGACTCACGCGTCAGACGTCGCCGAATGTCCGAACGACGTGAGTGGCGTGCATCCCGATCGCAAGAGCGACCGCGAGACCGAGGTAGACCACGGCGATCGCGGCGCGGTGGCGGCCGGAAACGCGGTGGTAGGCCTGCGCGGTGGGGCTCTTCCGCGAGCGCCACCGGCGGAGGGTCTCCATGCCACCGAACAGGAGGATCAGCAGCATGATCGGGCTGGGGAAGAAGAAGGTCGCAGCCACGAGCAGGCCGAACCCGACGATCCACATCCACGGTGACAGCGCAGCCATCGCGCGGCCGCCGTCGAGCGGCAGGACCGGCAGCAGGTTGAAGAGGTTGAGGAAGAAGCCAGTGAACGCGAGCGCGGCGAAGAAGTCGTCGCCCGTCGACTTCCAGAGGATGAGCGGCACCAGGCAGCCGATCGAGCCGAGCACCGGGCCTGCGAGCCCGACTCGTGCCTCGGCGGCAGCGTTGTCTGGCAACTGCTTCATCCCGACGAACGCCCCCAGGAACGGCACGAACAGCGGCGCGGTGGCCTTGATGCCTTCGCGGCGCAGCTGGATCACGTGACCCATCTCGTGCACGAACAGCAACAGCACGAAGCCGGCGGCGAAGCGCCAGCCCCAGATGAGCGCGTACGCGGCGACGGACACAAGCATCGTGCCCGAGGTCGACAGGATCTTGAGCTTCGGGAGAAGCAGAAGGACAGCCTTGAACTTGCCGAGGAAGACCGCGATCGCGGCGATCACGCCGCCGAGGCGGTTGCGCAGGCTCTTACGCTCCGGCTGCAGCGGCGGGGCAACGTACGGTTCGCCAGGCGGAGGCGCCGGAGGGGAGTAGTACTCCACGTACTAATTGTCGCAGTGCGAGACCACTCCAGAACCCGGACATTGGTCCTAGGACCGCGGTGATCCGCGCGATCGAGACGCCGCGAGGGACCGCGCGCGTGCTGCTGCAGCACGTGCTGGACGCGCGCGGGGCGATCGTCCTCGGCCACGGGGCCGGTGGCAGCGTTAGCGCGCCCGACCTGCAGGTGGCCACACGCGCCGCGCTCGACGCCGGCCTGAGCGTGGCGCTGGTGGAGCAGCCGTATCGGGTGGCGGGGCGCCGCAGCGCGCCGTCGGCGCCCCACCTCGACGAGGCGTGGACGGCGGTGCTGGCGGACCTGTACGAACTCCAGGGCCTCCCGCTCGTGACCGGTGGGCGCTCGAGCGGGGCGCGCGTGGCATGCCGGACGGCCGAGGCGACGGGCGCCGCCGCGGTTCTGTGCCTGGCGTTCCCGCTGCAGCCGCCTGCGCGCAGCTCGGGGGCAGTCCCCGACAGCCGGCTGCCGGAACTGGACGTCGTGAGCGTGCCGGTGCTCGTCGTCCAAGGCCAGCGCGACCCGTTCGGGGTGCCGCCGGCGGGGCCGCGGCGTCAGGTCGTGCGGGTGAACGGCGACCACAGTCTCAAGCAGGATCCGGGAGCGCTTTCCGAGGCCGTTCAAGCCTGGCTTCGCTCTCTAGACTTATAGGAGCTCACGGGGACGACAGGCTTCGACGTGGACGTTCGTGTGGGCAGTTGCGAGTCGAGGTGCCGCAGGCCTCGTTAAACCGCGGCAACAAATGCAAGTGCGAACTCCAATCACGAGTTCAAGCTCGCTGCCTAGCAACTAGCTAGAGGTGAGCTGTTCGGCCCACACTGTGCTCGAGGTGTGGATGTCCGGACTCAGAAATCGAGCTCACCGGTAGCGAGCGCCTTCGGCGCTACCGGGACACTGAAGGAGGCTGGCCTCGAATAACCCCGTCAGTGCGGCGACCTCGAGGCGAGATCAAGAGCACTGACTACGCTCGTAGAAGCTGTCCATTACGCGCCCGCGGACGTGGGTTCGATTCCCACCGTCTCCACTTTTCACCGGCGCTTACCGGAGTGTCCGTGGCAGGCCGAACTGCGGAAAGATGCTGTTGTCGGCGAACCACGTGATGGCGGAGATCTGCTCGGCCTCGATGGTCAGAACGAACAGACCTCTCGCGCGGGCGATGCCGGTTTCCGGCACGGGCAGGTAGCAGCCAAACGCAGGTTGGGTATTCGCGCGCGTCGGAACGACCCGTAGCGGGGTACCACGACGCTCCTCTCGGCCACGGAGGAATGCCCCGATCGCGTCGTGGCCCTGGTAGACGTGTGGGAGGGGCGGCATCGTCAGCCACGCGTCGTCGGTGAGGAGGGTGACCATTCCGTCGACGTCGCCGTTCTCGACGGACTCGGCGAAGCGGGCGACGATCTCGCGCTCGAGGTTCGAGTCCGGGAGCGGCGCGCGTTCGCGGCCGGTCGCCGGCAGACGGGAGTCGAACGCCGAGCGCGCGCGGCGCAGCAGACTGTTGACCGAGGCGTCGCTGATCTCGAGCATCTCGGCCACCTCCGCGGCGCGGTAGCCCAGCACGTCGCGCAGCACGAGCACCGCGCGCTGCTGCGGCGGGAGATGCTGGAGGCCGGCGATGAACGCGAGCGCGATCGCCTCCTTGGTCTCATAACGCGCCTCCGGCCCGGGCGCCTCGTCCGGGATCCCGTCCAGGAGGACGTCGGGGTATGGCTCGAGCCAGAGCGGCTCGCTCCAGCGGGTCGGCTCGGGCACGTGGACCATCTGCTGCTCCTCCGGGCGGCGGCGGCTCGCCCGCAGGGCGTCGAGCGACCGGTTGGTGGCGATTCGGTACAGCCACGAGCGAACCGATGCGCGGCCCTCGAACTGCTCGAGCCCGCGCCAAGCGGCGAGCAGCGTCTCCTGCAGCAGGTCCTCAGCATCCTGAGTCGACCCGACGATCCGGTAGATGTGCACCCGCAGCTCACGCTGGTAAGCGTCGGTCAGCTCGCGGAACGCGTCCTCGTCGCCGGCGCGCGCACGCGCAAGGGTCTGCTCGGTCACGGTCGCATCCTCTCAAGGTAAGGACGTCAGGGCCCCTCGAAATTCGCCGCTCAATTCTCCTTGCCGCGACCGCCTCGACGAACGCAGCACCCAACAGCCCAATCACAGGAGAACCGACATGGCAAAGATCGTGATCAGCACCAACGTTTCGCTCGACGGCGTGGTCCAGGACCCCGACGGTCAGGAAGACTTCAGGCTCGGCGGCTGGTTCGGCGAGCACGGCGGCAAGGACCTCGAGGAGTGGGCGAGGGTGTCGTTCGAAGAGGCGCTCGGTGCCGAGGCCCTGCTGCTGGGCCGTCGCAGCGACGAGTGGTTCGCAGCGCGCTGGCCGTCTCGCACCGGCGAGTGGCCGGACCGGCTGAACAGCATGCCGAAGTACGTCGCGTCGTCAACCGTCGACGCGCCCCGCTGGAGCAACGCGACGGTGCTCAAGGGCGACGTCGTGAACGAGGTCTCGCAGTTGAAGCAGAAGCTCAACGGGGAGATCCTGGTCTACGCCAGCTACAAGCTCGGGCGAACGCTGATCGAACACGACCTGGTCGACGAGCTGCGGCTGGTCGTCTTCCCGGTCGTGCTTGGGGATGGCGAGCGCCTCTTCGCCGCGAGCTGCGACAAGAAGTCTCTGCGCCTAGTGAGCGTCCGCACGATCGGCGACGGACTCGCCTTCCTCACGTACGAGGTCGTCCACACGGCCTAGCGGCGGCCACCGCCTCCATTCGCGGAACGCGTCCAGCAGCGCGTCCCGCGCGTGGGGCGGGATCGCCTCGTCGATGCGGCCGACGGTCTCGATCGTCATCCGCATCTGGTCGAGGTAGCGCTCGCACCAGATGCACTCGTCGATGTGCTGCTCGAAGCGCATCGCGTCCGCCTCCGACAGCGCGCCGTCGAAGTAGTCCGTCACCAGCTCGACGAACGCCTTACAGGTCAAATGCCTGCGCCGACCGGCGCGCGCGACTCCAGCTTCTGGAGCGCGTAGAGGAACGATTCCGAGAAGCTCGGGAACGGCTGGATCGTGTCGCGCAGCACTTCCAGCGGAACACGCGCGCGGATCGCGAGCGTGGCCTGCTGGAGCCACTCGC
>DATBDN010000169.1:0-7787 GCA_036269895.1 Thermoleophilaceae bacterium | reverse complement strand
ACCCGAAGTAGAGCCCGCTGAACGCGCCCGCGTACGCGTGCGGGAACGCCATGAACAGCACGCCGCCGCTCGCGATCAGCCACACCTCGTTGCCGCTCCACACGGGTCCGATCGCCGCCGTGGCCTCCTCCCTCTCCGCCTCGTCGCGCGCCAGGATCAGGTGCATGGCGCCGACGCCCAGGTCGAAGCCGTCGAGCACCACATACGCCGTGATCATCAGCGCCAGGAAGCAGAACCACGCGGTCTGCATCAGGCGGCCGCCTGAGTCGACGTCGTGGTGAGCTCCGGATCCTCCGGCCCGCGCGAGACGATCCGCACGATCAGTATCAGGAACAGGATCCCGAGGAACAGGTAGAGCCCGGCGAAACCGAGCAGCGTGAAGATGCCCGTCCCTGCCGGCACCGAGCCCGGCGGGGAGGCGCCCTCGTTGGTTCGCAGCAGGCCGTAGACGAGCCACGGCTGCCGCCCTGTCTCGGCGGTCGCCCAGCCGGCGATGTTCGCGATGAACGTGAAGGGGAACGCGAGCATGAGCGCCCAGAGCATCGGCCTCGACGTGTAGAGCCTGCGGCGCCACAAGAGCAGCACGCCGAGCCCTGCGATCAAGAGCAGGATCGTGCCGAGCCCGACCATGATGTGGTACGCGTAGTAGACGAGCGGGACCGAGTCCGGCCAGCGGCTGACCGGGACCGAGTCAAGGCCCTTGAGCGTCGCGTTCCAGCGCCGCGACGTCAGGAACGACAGGAAGTGCGGCATCTCGATCGACGAGTCGAGCGTGCGACGTCTGGTATCCGGGTTTCCGATGACCACCAGCGGCGCGCCCTTCTCGGTGTGGAACAGCGCCTCCGCGGCGGCGAAGCTCGAAGGCTGGTAGCGGGCCAGTTGCCTGGCCTGCCGATCGCCGGTCGGGAAGATCTGGACCACGGTGAAGATCAAGGCGCCGACGACGCCCACCGTCAGGCAGATGCGGGCGAAGTCGAGATGGCGGCCAAGCAGGGCGTAGAAGGCGCCTCCCGCGGCGAGCAGGAAGGCGCCGGTGATCGCTGCGCCGCTCATGTTGTGCGCGTACTGCCAACCAAGCCACGGGTTCGTCAGCAGTCCCCAGAACGAGTGCAGCTGAGCGCGGCCGTGCTCGATGCGGTAGGCGACCGGGTGCTGCATCCAGGCGTTCGTCGCGATGATGAAGAAGCCGGAGATCCAGGACCCGATCCAGACCATCACGGCCGAGAACCAGTGCAGGCGCCCGCCGACGCCGCGGCTCCAGAGGAAGATCCCGATGAACGCGGACTCGGCGAAGAACGCGAACACACCCTCCATCGCCAGCGTCTGCCCGATCACCCCGCCGGCAAAGTTGGAGAAGCTGGCCCAGTTCGTCCCGAACTGGAACTCGAGCGGGATCCCCGTCACTACGCCGACGGCAAAGTTGACAGCGAAGATCTTGGCCCAGAAGTGCGCCGCGCTGTGGTAGGCGCTTCGCTCTGCCGCCGTCTTGCGGAACGGGGCGAGCCTGGAGCGCTCGCGCCCGAAGAACGCCACGCTCTCGAGCCACACGATGAAGAGCGACAACCCCATCGTGAGGATCGGGAAGAGGTAGTGGAACATCACTGTCAGCGTGAACTGCCAGCGGTCGACCGTTACGTGGCTGCTCACGGCATACGCCCTCTCCTCGCTCTGCGTCCCCACAGAGATAGACCGCGGGCGTTCGCTGACAAGCCGCTTGTGTCGCGGCGCGGACGCCCTACGTAAAGAGGCGGTATCGCTCGAATCACCGACAGCGCCGGCCCGCCCCTCGACGTATCCGTGCCGATCCGTCCGCGCATGCCGATCTACGAGGGCAATCCCGGCGTCTCGATCAAGCTCGCGCAGTCACTGGATCGCGGTGACCCGGCGAACGTCTCGCGGCTCGAGCTCGGTGCGCACACCGGAACGCACGTCGACGCGCCGCGGCACTTCATCCCCGAGGGCGCCGGCGCCGACCAGGTGCCTCTGGACCCGTTCGTGGGGCCGTGCATCGTCGCCGACGCGACGGCCGCGGCCGGCGCGATCGACTCGGACGTGATCGAGTCTCTGGACTTCCCGCCCGGCACGGAACGCGTGCTGCTGAAGACGACGAACTCGCGCCTGTGGGACCGGGACTCGTTTTCACATGACTTCGTTCGCCTTGATGCGAGCGGTGCGAATGCGGTGATCGCGCGCGGTCTGCGGCTGGTGGGAATCGACTACCTGTCGATCGGCGACGCAGCTGCCCACGTCGCACTCCTGACCAGCGGAGTCGGAGTCATCGAGGGCCTCGACCTGCGCACGGCTGACGCCGGCCGCTACTTCTTGGCCTGCCTGCCGCTGAAGATCGCGGGGTGTGATGGCGCGCCGTCCCGCGCGGTGCTCTGGCCGCTTGCCCCGCCCCGGCGGCGACCTACTTAAGCCGTCATGTCCTCCTCTCTGACCAAAGACCTCGAATCCGAGCTGCACTTGCACATGGCTGACACTCACGCGCTCGAGAAAAGCGTCCTTCGTCATCTCGACGTGTTGATCACGGCGACCGAGGACGACGACCTGCGTAAGGCTCTCCGGCAGCACCGCGCCGTGACGCTCGATCAGATCGCCCGCCTGGAGGCCCGGCTGAAAGCTCATCACGAGACACGGTCGGCCGTCAAGGACATGGGCCGCCAGTTCGCCGCTTTCCTCTCCGCGCTGCGCGCGCTGGTGCGCGAGGACAAGGCCACGGAGAACGCTCGCGAGGCGTTCCTGATCGAGCATCTCGAGATCAGCGCATACGAGGTGCTCGAGCGCGTCGCCCTGCGCGCCGGGGACAGCGAAACCGCCCAGGTGGCGCTTCAGAGCCGCGCCGAGGAGGAAGCGATGGCGGGCGTCATCGCCGCGAGCTGGGATCGGGTCGTCGATCAGATGCTGGCCGAGAAGGGCCTCCTGAGCCAGTCGATCGGGCCGTAGGAGCGGTGACTATCCCCGCGCTGCCCCCACGGGTTCCCTCGTGGCCGCCAGGACGTCGCGGATCAACGCGTAGTAGTCGAGCAGGCTCCGCACGCTCAGGAAGTGGCCGCGCGCTCGTTCCCGCGCCCGTTCGCCCATCCGCTTGCCGGCCGCCTCGTCCTCGAGCAGTTGCGTGACCGCCGCGCCGTAGGCCGCCAGGTCGTGGGGATCGTCGAGCAGGAAGCCGGTTTCGCCATGAATGACCTGGTCCTGGATGCCGCCGATCCTCGACGCGACCACCGGACGCGCCTTCCACATCGCCTCTGCGACGGTCAGCCCGAATCCTTCCGCGAGGCTCTTCTGCACGACCACCCGCGCATGGCGTTGGAGCGCATTCGTGATGATCGCGTTCTCGTCGGCATCGTCCATCGGAAGCGACGCCAGGTGGATCCGCCCGCGAGCCTCCGCCGGGAGCCGCTGGCGCTCCGCGATTGCCTCCTCGCGTACGCGTGCGCCTTCTGGGTCGTCGGCGACGGCTTGCACGGCGGGGGCGGCGTAGACGAGATGGGCGCCGGTCTCGGCCGACACGTGCTCCGCGAAGCCCCGGATGACGCCCAGCGGGTCCTTCAGCCGGTCCCACCGGGAGACCTGTAGGACGACCGGGATCTCAGGGGTCAGCTTTCGGTCCTCGATCATGTCGGCGTGCCGCTCGATTCGGCTCCGCGTGCCGTCCTCGCGGTCGTACGTGGCCGGCGGTCCCGTCTCGACGTCGGCGACGATGCCGGTGTCGCGAAGGACGGCGCGGACGGTGGCTCGGTCGAGGTCGACGTTCTTCGGCG
This sequence comes from Thermoleophilaceae bacterium, assembly GCA_036269895.1. Lineage (GTDB taxonomy): Bacteria > Actinomycetota > Thermoleophilia > Solirubrobacterales > Thermoleophilaceae > DATBDN01. The sequence continues at coordinate 4,023 of DATBDN010000169.1, read as the reverse complement.
CGAACGCGTCAATCGACGGCGGGATCACCGCGATGCGGCTGCGGTCCAGGCCTTCCCATGCGAAGCTCTCGCGTGAGAACACGTATGCGTGCGCGGGGAGGATGTACGGGCGCAGGAACGCCCACGCCTCGCGAGCGCGCTCGTTCGGTGCGTCGAGGCCGACGTGACAGCGCCAGATCAGCGCCGCACCAGCGTCGACGAAGCTCCCGATCAATCCCGCCGGCTGAGGGTCGTGGACGATCACGATGTCGCCCTCGCGAACCCTCGGGACGATGCCCCTCGCGTTCTGCTCGAGCACCGCCTCGTACAGCCGGCGCGCGGTGTCGTCCAGCGCGCCGCCGTCACCCTCGGCGCCGTGGAGCCGGTTGTGGATGCGCTTCGTGATCGTGAAGAACTCGGGCGTGGCATCGATCACGAGCCAGCGGGCGTCGACGCCGGCGCCGCGCGCGTACCCGACGAGAGGGCGCAGTAGCTCGACGACGCCGCCTCCTTGTGCGGTCGAGTTGATGTTCCAGACAGCCCGGCCGTCGAGCAGCTCGCGCGCCTCGGCTGTCGCCTCGTCGAAGGCAGTCAGCCGGTCTGGTGTCAGCACGGCCCGGAAGCGGCCCGGATCCACTGGGGAAATTTCGATCTCTTGCGGCATGACTCTGTTACTTAGGCCGCTCGGTCGTGCGTCAAGCGAGTCGCTTGAAAGTCCGGTCGGCGGGTCTACCTGCAAGTCGGAGGCAAGCGCACGAAAGGTGAGTCAAGTGGAGTCCACGTCCGACGCCAATGACCGTCGCCCGCAAGACGGCTCCGATGGCCGCGCCCACAACGATGTCGCTCAGACGGCGCCGGTTTCGGCGCCCGAGCGCGAGCGGGTCGAGCGCACGACCGCGCCGCGCCTGCGCATCGCCCAGCTCGCGCCGCCTTGGATCCCGATTCCGCCGCCCGGCTACGGCGGTATCGAGTTCGTGCTGCAGCTGCTCTGCGGTGCCTTGGTGGAGCAGGGGCATGACGTCGAGCTCTTCTGCGCACCCGGCTCGAGCTCGAGCGCGAAGGTGCGGCCGCTGCTCGCTGCTGCGCACCCCGAGAACATCGGCGTCGCACTGTTCGAGGCTGACCATGTCGCTCGCGCGTTCGCGCTGTTCGACGAGGCGGCCCGCGACGGCGAGCCGTTCGACGTGATCCACGACCACAGCGGCTATACGGCACTCGCGATGGCAGACCGCCTGGACTACCCGTTGGTGCACACGGTTCACGGTCCCTTCGACCGCGATACGAAGCCGTACTACGCGGTGCACGGCTCGAAGGGTGCGCTTGTGTGCATAAGCCATGCGCAAGCGGGCGAGGCGCCGACTGGCGCCAACGTCCACTCGGTCGTGCACAACCCGATCGACATCGACTCGTGGCCGATGGGCTACCACAAGCAGGACTACCTGCTCTGGCTCGGCCGCATGGTTCCCGAAAAGGGCCCGCAGCGCGCGATCGAGGTCGCGCGGCTGAGCGGCAGGCCGCTCGTGCTGGCCGGCAATGTCCAGCCGCGTTACGAGCGCTTCTTCGCGACCGAGGTGCAGCCGCACATCGATGGCGAGCAGATCCGCTACGTAGGCGAGGTCGGAGGCGCTCGCAAACAGCGCCTGTTCGCAGACGCGTTCGCCTTCCTCATGCCGATCCGCTGGCCCGAGCCGTTCGGGCTCGTGATGGTCGAGGCGCTCGCGGCGGGGACGCCGGTGCTGGCGTTCGCGCACGGCGCAGCGCCCGAGATCGTCCAGGACGGCATCAACGGCTTCCTCGTGAAGGACGAGGACGAGATGGCGGCCTTGGTCGAGCGCGCGGGCGAGATCGACCCGCTGACCTGCCGGCGGAGTGCCGAGCGATTTGCTCCCGACCGGGTGGCTGCAAAGTACGAGGCCGCATACCGCGACCTCCTCGCCACCGGAAGGCCGGCGCGCGCTGCCGACGCCGTCGGCGTAGGCCGCTGATGGCGCAACAGACGATCGTCACGTGCCCCAACTGCGGGACGCGCAACCGCCTGCGGCCACAGCCCGAGGGCGTTCCCCGCTGCGCGAACTGCCACCGGCTCCTGCCTTGGATCGTCGACGCCGACGCCGACAGCTTCGACCCCGAGATCAGCGCCTCGATCCCAGTGCTGGTCGACTTCTGGGCGCCGTGGTGCGGACCGTGCAAGTGGGTCTCGCCGATAATCGACGAAGTCGGGCGCACGCGCGCCGGCGAGCTGAAGGTTGTCCGGCTCAACACCGACGATGCCCCGGCGATCGCCGAGCGCTACGGGATACTCGGCATCCCGACCCTGCTCCTCGTAGAACACGGCGAGGAGGTCGACCGGCGGGTCGGCGCCGTGCGCAAGCCTCAGCTCGAGGAGTGGCTGGAGCAGCAAACCGCGGCGCATGCGCGGTGAGCCTGTAGGCGCCCCGCGGGGGCGTACGTCAGTGCGCCAAGACGGACTCGTACTCGTGCGGGAGCTGGACCGTCACGTCGACGAACTCGCTCCCGACAGCATCGCGCAGCGTCCTGAGGACCGCACGCGCGTGGCCCTGCGCCTGTTCGATTTCCACGCCCTCGCGCTCGGCCACGCGGCGCACGAATTCGTCGACGCCCATCTTTGTCGCCTTGCCGCCGCCGCGCGCGCTACCGCGCCGCAGCGGCTCGTGCAGCGCCGCCGGCAGCCGTGTGCGGAGATCTTCGGCCTCGCCGGCCGCGATTCGTTCCGCCAGCGTCTCGAGCACGGCGTCGGAAGCCGCGCGCGCCGCGTCGGCGTCGAGGCCGGCGCGCTCGGCCACGTGCTGCAGAAACGCGTCGGCGGACACGACGTCCACGTGCGGGCCCTGTGCCAGCAGGGGCCAGTAGCCCTTCGACAGCTCCGCCGCCATCTGGTCGTGCTCGCGTCTGTCGATCGCGCGGCTGAGCGCGGTGAAGACGGCCCGCGCGTGGCGCTCGGCGGTCACGGCGTCGACCTCCTCGCGCTCCGCGATGCGGCGGATGAACTCGTCCACATCGAACCCTTCCGCGGCCGTGGTGGTCGCGATCCACGGGCTCAACTCCGCGGGAAGCTGCGCGGCGAGATCGCGCGCCTCGCCCCGCGCGATGCGTTCCCCCAACGTCTCGAGCATGGCGCGGGCCGCCCGCTCCGCCTCTCCGAAGCCGATATCCGCGTCCGCGGCGACCGTCCTGATGAACGTCTCGTAGTCGACCATCGCTAATCCGAGACGCGCACGCAGGAGGCGTCGATCAGGATCGTCACGTCTTCGCCGACGAGCAATCCGCCGGTGGCGAGCCGCTGCTGCCAAGTGAGGCCGAAGTCGTTGCGGTTCACGGTCCCCCGCACCGCAACGCCAACACGATCGTTGCCCCACGGATCCGGGCCCGCACCCTCGACAGACGCCTCGAGCTCGATCGAGCGCGTCGCGCCCTTGATCGTCAGGTCACCGCGGATCTTGTGGACGTTTCCACCGACATGCTCGACCTCGGTCGACTCGAACCGGATCTCCGGGTAGTGCTCGACGTCGAAGAACTCCGCGGAACGCAGGTGTGCATCCCGGTCCTCGTGCCCGGTGTCGATGCTGGCCGCCTTCACCAAGCCGTAGGCGCGGCATTCGTCGGGACTCTGACCGGACTCGATCGTCCCGTCGAACTCGCGGAACCGGCCCCGCACGGTGGTGATCATCATGTGCTTGACCTCGAAGCCGACGCTCGAGTGGGCCGGATCGACCTTCCAAACCCCACGGGGGACGCGGACGATTCCGGACTCGGTCTGCAGGGTTGCCATCGGGCTCCTCTCTCGTGTACCGACTCGTTAGGTAGGCCCAGTCGGCGCGCGCGCAAGTTTCGGACCCTTGAGCCGCCCGTTCCCCGGCCTACCACCAAAGGCATCGGCGCTCCGCGCAAACCGATACTCGTCGGCTACGAGCCGAGGCTGCGCGATCGCGCGCCCGTGGAGTTCGGGCTTGCGGCCGCGCGCCTGACCGGCGCCCCGCTGGTGGTCGCATCCGTCCAGCTGCGGCCACGCGCATGGGCCGCCGG
>DATBDN010000168.1:0-17500 GCA_036269895.1 Thermoleophilaceae bacterium | reverse complement strand
ACCGCCACGCTCTTGCACGTCACCTCGAGCTCGCCGAGCATGTCGTGGATCAGGTCGTGGGTCATCGGCCGCGGAGTGTTCGCCCCCTGCAGCTTCATCAGGATCGCCGCGGCCTCGGGGTGGCCGATCCAGATCGGCAGGAACTTGTTGCCATCGCGGGTCTTCAGCAGCACGATCGGCTGCTTGCCGACCATGTCGAAGCTCACTCCGTAGATGACCATCTCCTGCAACTCGCGGCGCTCCTCTCCGGGTGACCCACAGTCTAGAGGCGGGCCAACTGACCTAGGGTGGTTCCCGTGAGCCGCGAGCCGGTGGTTGCCGTCTGCACGAACCGCGGCCCCGGCGCCATCGCCGAGTCCGTCGCTGCTCTGGCCGCGCAGGTGCCCGCGGAGCGGATTCTGGTGGTCACAAGCGGCCTGCAAGGCGAGGAGGCGGCCCGCCATCGGGCGGAAGCGCCGGGCACCGTCGTCGAGGAACCGCGACCGGGGCTGTCCCTGGCGCGCAATCGCGCCCTGGAGTGGGCCGCGGGCCAGGGAGCGGGCGCGATCGCCTTCGTCGACGACGACGCCGTGGTCGATCCAGGCTGGTGGGCCCGCCTCTCTGGGCACTGGGCGGCGGCGGACGAACGGCTAGGGGTGATCGGCGGGCCAATCCGGCCGCGCTGGGCGGTGCCGCCTCCGGCCTGGGTTTCGCAGCCGATCCTGCCCGCCCTGACGTTGTTGGACCTGGGCAGCGACGAGCAGGAGCTCGATCCCGAGGAGACGACCGTCTTCGGCGCAAACGTCTCGTTCGCGGTCGAGCCGCTGCGTGCGATCGGCGGCTTCGACCCCGCTTTCGGCCACTCCGGGCGTCGCGTGTTCTTCTCCGAGGAGGACCAGGCGCAGCGGGCCTTGGCGGCGTGTGGCTATCGGGTGCTGTACGCACCGGACGTGGGCGTGCGCCATGTGATCCCGGCGGAGAGGCTGACGCGGCGCTCGTTCATCAGGCGGCGTTACGCATACGGGCGCGCGCTCGGACGACGCCGCGGGCGCCACGCCGCCAGGGCGCTGGGGCAGGTCGCGACCTCCGGCCCGGGCGCCCTCGTTGCACTCGCTCGGCGCGACCAGAAGCTGTTCATGGAGCGGGCGGTTCGGACTGCGGAGAACGCTGGGGTGCTGGCGGGAACAGCGCGACGAGGATGAACGGGAGCAGCCACGGCAGGTACACGTAGAGCCAGTAGTTGGCGCTGAGCTGAACGAGCGCGACAGCTGTGCCGGCAAGCGCCGCAGCGCGCCGGAACGACAGGTCGGGCCGGCGGCGAACGGCGACCGCCGTCATCACGAGGAACGTGATCGTGAGCGCCTGACACGCGACCTGCAGGCCCGGGACGCCCAACTGCCGCCAGACCGAGAACCACGAGCCGCGCTCCAGCTGGAAGCGCAGCGCCGAAACCGCCTTGTCGACCGCGCCGGCGCCTCCGAAGGCGAGGATCGCGACGAAGCCGGCGGCGAGCAGCACCGCGACGACTGCGAGCGCCCGGAGGAGCGATCGACCGCGCAGGCGGGCGATCCACGCAACGAGCGCGACGGCCGGCGCAATCTTCACCCAGCCCGCCAGGGTGAGGAGGCCGACGCTCAGCTCCGAGCGTGCGAAGGTCGCGAGTGCAGCGACCACGAACAGTGCCGCCGGAACGTCGTTGCCGCCGCCGGAGGCGGCGAGCAGGACCGGCGGGAATGCCAGCCACGCGAGCGTCGTCCGCTCGCCCCAGCGCCGGAAGATGATCGCCGCCGCGGCAACCAGCGCGACCGCGTTCAGCCACAGCGCTCCGTCGAGCGAGTCGAAGCTGTCCCGCACCGGGGCCACGGCCGCGAACGGCATGTAGAGCACGTACGTGAGCAGCGGATAGGTGTCACCGTGGACCACCTCGACCGGGATGTGGCCGTACGGGGAGATGCCGTGGTTCAGGAGCGTCCCGCCCGCCAGCGCAGCGAAGGCGACGTCGGTGATGCCCGTGGAGGTCACGACGATGATCACGGCCGCCACCACGGTTGCGGCGGTCACCGGGAGCAGCAGCCGGCCGAGGTCCGGAGCGACGGCCGCGGCCGCCGGGCGCGTGTCGAGCGCGACCAACAGGCAGCGGATCGCCACATACAGCAGCGCCGCCGCGCCGACGTACACGTGTGCGGCAAGGAGGCGCTCGTCGAGCAACCACGCGGACGCCGTGAACCCCCCCGCAATGACGACTGCGTCGAGATTGCGTCGCGACCGCAGCGGAGTGATCGCAACCGCGAGGACGAACAGCGCGGCCAACCCGAACAGAACCGCCCGGTTCCAGACGATCGTCGAGCCTCCCGGATTGTGCTGCGCCGCCGTGTGGGCTTCTGTCGCGTCCACGCGGCCGCCCGGGTTCACCGCTGCGTCCAGCACGTAGCGCGGGCCCGCGAAGAACGTGACGCGCCAGTGCGTGCGGTCGAGCGCGATCACGCGCGCGTCGGTCCAGCCGCTGCCCGCGAGGACTGACCGCACGCCCTTGTCGCGCAGTGCCGCCCGGACGGCATCTCGCTTGGGGAACGGTGGGTGCAGCTCGGAGCCGGAGCGGAGCAGGCTGATGCCTGCGAAGGCGATCGCGAACACCGCCACCCCGATGGCCAGCCGGCTGCGCACGCGCGGAAGCGTCGCAGCCGCTCCGGTTGGGGTTTGGCACCGGGGTGGCCCGGCTACGCGTTACCCATGCGCGTACACGTGGAGAGCGACGGCATCTCGAGTGCGGGCCGGGCGGTGCATGACATCTCATTGGCCGCGTTGCTCGGAGGCAACCTTTTCGGCCGCGTCGCTATGCATCCCGCGCTGAGCCTGGTCAGCAGCCCGCACGAGCGAGGCCGCGTCGTGAACGAGGCGTGGCAGCGCTACGGAGTTGTCAACTCGCTTGCTTTGGCAGGAGTGCTCGCCAGCTGGGTGCCCGCGCGATTCGGCGAGGCTCGAGACAGTCTCTTGTCCGAGCGTGAGCAGGCGCTCGCACGTGCCAAGGATCTTGTCATGTGTGCTGTCGCTGTCACGGGGATTGCGGCTGCAGTCGAGGGCGTTCGATTCGGGCGCATGGAATCCGGCGGCGCGATCCCCCTGGAGAACGGCAGCACGCCCTCACCGGAGACGCCTGAACGCGAGGCCAAAGCCAAGCGGCGGCTGAACGTGCTCGGAGCCGCCCACCTGGCGTCGACGATGGCACTGGCCGGCGTGAACGCCGCGCTGTCGCAGGCGGGCTTTCGCCGGCCACCGAAACGGCGTGTCCTCAAGCGCCGTTACTGAGCCTTCGGCCAAGCTGATCCCAAGACCCGACGACGACTTGACTTCGATGTATCGGGCGATCTCGCCCCTCCGAGTCACGAGAGAGGACGTCGTAGCCGGGATTGCTGTTGGGCCTCAGTTCCGGCACGCAACCAGCCGCGGCTCCCAATTGGACGAACTGCGCGAACGCCGGCTGCCTCCTGTGGTCGCGTGGTCGTTCACGGGCGGGGCACACCGCGAGCCGGCGAGCGTCGGGCTCACGCCGCTTCTCCGAGGAGTGCGTCGTCGACGTCGACGAGCAGGTCGAGCAGCAGGATCCGCGTCTCCTCGAGGACCGCGCTCCAAGCAGCGCGCAGGAGCGCATTGGCGAGGTCGCGCCGCTCGCCCGCGGAGAGGGCATCGACATCGATCGACAGCTGGGTCATCACAGTCATGAAGAGGACGGGGAGCGCAAGTTGGCCCCCTCGGCGGCGCGCAGGCGCTCGGCCGAGGTGCCCGCGTCGTCCACGTCCCGTGGGTGCGACTGCGGCTGCATGCGCCCGTGCGGGTGCAACGTGGTCGGCGGCACCGCCCGGCGGCCCATCGGCAGCTTCGTGCCGCAGCGCGCGCAGTAGTCGATGCTCGACCAGCGCGCGACGCTGAAGGCGATCAGCCCGCAAGTTGGACACTGGACGTAGGTCATGCCGATCCTCCTTAAGGACATCAGCCGTCGCGCCTAACGCTTGGCACACCTCGAGGCGGTTCCCGAACGGGTCGTAGACGCACGCGGCGGGTGCGCGTCGGCTCCCGGCCTAACAAGCAGAGGGTCCGCGGCGCCGGCGCGCTGGGACTCAACGACGTGCGCCGGCGAGGAGGCCGGCGGCGACGGGGAGCCGCCGGCCGTGGCCGGCGGCTCCCGTCTGGTGAGGCGGTGTCAGATCTGACTCACCGCGGCTCCTGGTAGCCGCCGCCGGTGCCCTGTCCGGGCACGCGCCGGTTGGTCATCCCGGAGTCGTGGTCGATCGTGGTCTGCTGCTTCCAGGAGATCTTGTTGTAATCGCCGATGACGTAGGTCATGTTGTATGGCCCGTCGGCCGGCGTCATGAGGAACGCCGGGGCGACCTCCTTGAAGTAGCTATCGAGCAGCGAGGGGAGCGTGTTGCTGCTGTTGGTGAGCAGGAGCGGGGCGTGGAAGCCGAGGTGCGACAGGATCGCCGACCCCACCGCGCCCTGCCAGTCGTCCTGGCGCACGAGCGTGAACCCGTGGCCCGGGGCGACGATGTTCCAGCCCATCATGCCGACCGGGTCCCACATCTTCGAGAATGCGACCGCGGTCGAGAGCGGCGTGTTGGGAGGCGGGTTGTTGAAGGCGACGCCATCGTCCTCGGTGACCCGCGAGATGCTCCCGTACTGGCTGAGCTGCCTGACGACCGCTGAGCTGATGACGTCGGGGCCGCCGTAGACGTAGATCTGGGCGTGCCCGTTGCGCCGCTTGAGCGCGTCGATCGTCGCCTGCGGCACGCTGTCCTTCGTGACCCAGAACAGGCCGGTGGGCATGTGCGAGACCCAGTGCGTCGCCGGCAGGAGGTACTGGTACTGCGACATCGAGCCAATCACGACGTCGGCGATCGAGCTGCCCTCGCCGGTCGCGGACGGGCTCATGATCGGGTAGCCCAGGTCGGGGTTGGCGATGGAGCCGTAGAGCTGGTCGACCTTGTCGGCGAGCGAGGGGATGTCGTCCGCCGTGACGGTCTCGGTCTTGAGCTTGAGCTGGTTGAGGGCGTCGAGCACGCCCGGGTTCGCCGCGGCGCCGACCGCGAAGACCTGGACCTTGTTGTGACGCCCGATCCCGACCGGAGCGAGGCGCTTGATCTCGTCGAGGGTGATCTTCGGGATGCCGCTCTTGGTGACGTACAGCACCGGAGCGTTGTCGGGGAAATGGATGAGCGGCGTCGCGGTGATCGCCGTCAGCGGGTCGTCGGGGGTGACCAGCGTGAGACCCCGCGGCCGGTCGTCGGGGAACGAGTCGTCCGCGCCGGTCGGCCCGTCGGCCGGGTAGACCTCCTGCGTGACCGCGACCGCCTCCGAGAAGGCGCTCTTGCCGTACAGGCGCGTCGTGTGCTTCGTGTCGCCGTTCGCCCGCGTCGGCTGACTCGGCGGCGGAGGCGAGACCGCCACGTCATCACCCGAGCCGGACTGCGCGACGGCGCCGCCCGCGGTGACGAGCAGCGCGCCGATGGTGAGGACCGCCGCGGCGACCGTACGAGGGCCCCGGCGGACTGTGAGATGGTGCATGGAAGAGACTCCTTGCGGTTGGATGAACTCGGCCATGATTGAGATCCGCGCCGCCCACGTCATGGGCCCGAGGGAGTGACTGTTCCGTACACCGCCAGGACGAGCCGAGCGCTCCAGGCGGCCAATGGCGCGCGGGAGATCTACCAGCAGATGGGGGTCCAGTCTCCGGGGAGCCATCGCGTATCCGCGCATACACGACCGTCGCCAGCAGCGCACCAGCGAGTCTGAAAGCCCCTAGTCGCGCTCTCAGCCCTGCGCGCCGGGTCCTATCCCGGCATCGGCTCGGCTTCGAGCGGAAGCGTGACCACAAGCGAGGTTCCTGCCCCCGGGGGGCTTTCGAGGCCGACCGTCCCGCCGAGAGCCTCGACGCGGTCGGTCAGGCCTACCAGGCCCGAACCGCGCGTAGGATCGGCCCCGCCGACGCCGTCGTCCCGAATCGATAGCAACAGGCTGCCGTTGCTGGTTTCGAGCGTGAGATCGATGCTCGACGCCTCACCATGCTTCGCGGTGTTCGCCAAGGCTTCCGATGCGACGAAGTACGCGGCGACCTCGATCGGCTCCGGCAGCCGCTGGTCGACGACCGTGTGAAGCTGGACCGGGATCGCTGACCGGCGAGCGAGTGCCCGCATCGCCGGCCGGAGGCCTCCCTCGGAGAGGATGGATGGATGGACGCCGCGCGCGATCTCCCGCAAATCCTCGACGACTTGATTGAAATCGGCCGCGATACGGCCGATCGTCCGGCGGGGCTCGTCCAGCTCTGGAGGCAGCGTCGATTCGACCATGCGCAACTCGAGGGCGAGCGTGACGAGCCGCTGCTGGGCGCCATCGTGCAGGTCGCGCTCGATGCCGCGACGGGCCTCGTCCGAGGCGGTGACGATGCGCGCGCGAGAGGCGGTGAGCGCGGCGCGGCTCGCGGCGTTCGCTATCGCGGTGGCGACGAGCTCGGTGAACTTCTCGAGGCGTTCCTCGGTGTCCAGCGGCAGCTGCCCCTGCGACTGGACGGCCACGGCGCCCCAGAGACGACCCTCGACGACGATCGGGCTGGCAGCCGCCGAGACGATGCCCAGCTGATGGTGGGTTTCGCCAACGGGCCCTTCGACTTTGGACCAGTCCTGGGCGTCGCTGCGGGCAGATCGTCCGGTGCGATACACCTCTGCCGAAGCCATTCCATCCACGAACTTCCAGTGCGCTCCTAGCGGGAACGCCCCGCTCATTTTGCTCGCGACGCCGACGAAAACGATCCCCGGACCGTCCTGATCGTCGAATTTCAGGACCGTTGCCGAATCCGTACCGACCAGGCGCCCGACCTCGTTGCTGACGGCCGCGAAGATCTCGTCCGACCGGACGCCACGCGCCACCAGCGTGGCCACGCGGCGCAACGCCGCTTGCTCTTCCGCCAACCTGGTGAGGACTGCGCGGCCCTCGGCGTTCGCGATCGCGGTGGCGACGAGCTCGGTGAACTTCTCGAGCCGTTCCTCCGTGTCCGGGGGCAGCGCCTCCTGGCCATGGACGGCCATGGCGCCCCAGAGACGACCCTCAACGACGATCGGGCTGGCAACCGCCGAGATGATGCCCATACGACGGTGGACGTCGCCAATGGGCCCGTCGACGGTAATCAAGTGTGCACCGCTGCGGGCAGAGCGTCCGGTGCGGTACACCTCAAAGGAAGCCATCCCGTCCTGGAACTTCCAGTGCACTCCGAGCGGGAAGGCTCCGCTGACCTTGCTCGCGGAGCCGACGTAACTGATCCCCTCACCGTCATCGTCGTACCTGATGACCGTTGCCGAATCGGTACCGACCAGCCGCCCGACCTCGTTGCTGACGGCCGCGAAGATCTCGGTGGGTCGGACGCCGTCCGCCACCAGCATCGCGACGCGCCGGAGCGCTGCCTGCTCGTCGGCGAGGCGTTCGAGAGCCTCGCGCGACTCCTCAGCGACTGGCTGGCTCGTCCGACTCACGCTCCTAATTGTGACGTTTCGGAGCGTCTTGCAAAAGGAAGCTTGAGAGGCCCAGGCGATACGTTTGCCGTGGTTCTTACCTCGTTCGGGAGGGGCGAGATCAAGCGGCAACCATGCCGCTAGAAAGGAACGGGTTCGGTGGACGAGGAAGCCGAGTGACGCACGAGCATCAGCCGGTCGTCGCGCTCAGGCACATCTCGAAGACGTTCGGCGGTGCTCGCGCACTACATGACGTCGATCTGACCATTCGGCGCGGCGAGGTGCACGGTCTGCTCGGAGAGAACGGTTCGGGCAAGTCGACCCTGATCAAGATCCTCTCCGGCTTCTACGCAGCGGACGCAGGCGGGGAGCTCGAGATCAATGGCCGGCCGGTCTCGCTCCCGCTACATCCGGGTCAGTTCCGCCGTCTCGGCATGAGCTTCGTGCACCAGGATCTCGGGCTCGTCCGCTCGCTGTCGGTCGTCGAAAACCTCCTCGTCGGCGACCTGACCTCTCAGCACAGATGGCGGCTCTCCTGGGCGCGCGAACGGCGCCGGGCACAGGAGACCTTCAAGTCCTTCGGGCTCAAGCTCGATCCGCGCGCGAAGGTCTCCGACCTGCGCCCGACCGACCGGGCGCTGCTCGCGATCGTCAGAGCGGTCGAGGAGATCCGCGCGAACACCGCTGATGACGAGTCCGAATACGGGCTACTCGTCCTCGATGAGCCGACCGTCTTCCTGCCGGCAAGCGACCGCGACGAGCTCTTCGCGATCGTCCGGGAGATCGCCGCGACGCGCGCCAGCATCCTGTTCGTCTCCCACGACCTCGACGAGATCCTTGCGATCACCGACCGCGTCACAGTGCTGCGAGACGGAAAGCTTCGCGGCGCCGTCGACACCGCTCAGGCGAGTCACGAGGTTCTCGTCGAGATGATCATCGGCCGACGGCTTCAGGCGCTTTCGATCGAACGCGAGCAGACGGAGGCGGGCAAGGCGATATCGATCACAGGCCTGACAGGCCGATATGCGCGAGACGTGTCGCTCACGGTCGGTCAAGGCGAGGTCGTGGGCCTGACTGGGCTACTGGGCAGCGGGTTCGAGGAGATCCCGTACTACGTGTTTGGCGCGAGATCCGCCGTCGCTGGCCGCCTCGATCTGGACGGGAAGACCTACGACCTCCGCGCGATGAGCCCGAGCCGTGCGCTCGAGGCGCGCATCGCGCTGATTCCCGCCGACCGCCAGCGCGACGGAACCGTCGGCTCGTTGTCCCTTGGCGACAACGTCACGGTTCCGGTTCTTCACAAGTACCAGTCGCGCGTCGGTCTGAATCGAAGGCGCATGCGAAGCGACGCGCGCAAGCTGCTGGAACAGTTCGACGTCCGGCCGCCCGACCCGCGGTTGAAGTACCAGTCGCTGAGCGGCGGGAACCAGCAGAAGGCGATGCTCGCAAAGTGGCTGCAGACGAAGCCATCGCTCCTGCTACTCCACGAGCCGACGCAGGGCGTCGACGTCGGAGCCCGCCAACAGATCTTCCGGTTGACGAGGAAGGCCGCAGCCGACGGCGCGGCTGTGCTTTGCGTAAGCGCCGACTACGAGCAGCTCGCGGCGGTCTGCGACCGAGTCGTCGTCTTCGGTCGCGGACACGTCGCGAGCGAGTTGACGGGCGATCAGGTCACCAAGGAGCGGATCGCGGAGCAGTGCTACGCCATCGGTGAGAGTCACACCGGTAGCCATCTCGACGCGGGAGGAGATGCGTAAATGAGCGCCGAGACCCCTTCACTCGCGCAACGGCTGCGCAGAGGTATGACTGTCGGCGAGTTCGTTGAGCGATTCGCGCTCGTCGGCGCGTGGATCGTGGTGATCGTCGTCTTCAGCGCGCTCAAGCCGGACACGTTCGCCACGTCGTCCAACTTCGCCGCGATCCTCGGTTCGCAGGCGGTCCTCGTCGTGCTCACGTGCGGGCTGCTGATCCCGCTGACCGCGGGCGACTACGACTTGTCGATCACTGGAGTGCTGACGCTCTCGCAGATGATGATCGGGATCCTGAACACCGAGTACGGCGTCTCCGTATACCTCTGCATCGTGCTCGCGCTCCTGATGGGAGCGCTCGTGGGCCTGGTCAACGGCGCGTTCGTAGTCATCTTCGGCATCGACTCGTTCATCGTCACGCTCGGCACGGGAACGTTCCTCGGCGGCGTCGTTCAGTGGATCAGCAACTCGCAGACGTTCGCCGGGATCTCCTCCCAGCTCACCGGGCCGGTCGTCGTCGAACGATTCCTCGGCGTCCCACTTGCTTTCTACTACGGCCTCGCACTCGTCATCGTGCTCTGGTACTTCCTCGAGTACACCTCGCTCGGCCGACAACTGCTGTTCGTTGGGCGAAGCCGGAGCGTTGCCCGGCTCAGCGGTCTGCGTGTGGGACGCCTGCGTTGCGGGGCGCTGGTCGCCTCGGGCGTCATTGCGGCCGCCGCCGGCGTCCTGTACGCGGGGATCACAGGCGCGGCCGACCCGGTGTCGGGCGCGGGGTTCTTGTTGCCTGCCTTCGCGGCGGCGTTCCTTGGGGCGACCAGCATCGTCCCCGGCCGGTTCAACCCATGGGGATCGTTCATCGCGGTCTACTTCCTCGTCACCGGGATCACCGGGCTGACCCTCTTCGGGCTCGAGTCGTGGCTCCAGGACATGTTCTACGGCGGCGCCCTCGTGTTGGCGGTTACGTTCTCGCAGATTGCCCGGCGGCGCGAGGAGCACGACAGCGGCGTGCCGGAGGACTAGCTGGAAAGGGGATGGCGTGAGAGACGCAAGCGGTGGCAACTCCTGTTCACAAGCTGATCTTCACGCAGTGGGCGAAACGGAGGCGAAGTGAGGAGCAGGCCCCGCAAGCCAGTGCCGGGCCGCCGCTGCGCGTTCACCTTCGCTTTGTTGATCGTCGCCGCCATGCTCACCGCACTCGCCCCTGGCTGCGGCGGAAACAGTCGGAACAAGGGGGCCAATGGCACGACCACAGGCATCTCGAGTGCGTGCGATCTCCACTATGTGGCCAAGCAAATCGATGACCACAAGGGGATCGCTGACTGGGCGTACCCGGGAGATCCCTTCGATGCGAAGAAAGCGGCCGGGAAGACGATCTTCAGCATCCAGGAAAGCTCCAGCAACCCGTTCACGAACACGATCGTCGCCGGGATGAAGGACGTGGCCGGCAAGGTCGGGATCAAGCTCATCGACTATCCGAACCAAGGCCAGCGCACGCAGTGGATCCAGGGGATTCAGCAGGCGATCTCGCAGAAAGTGGACGCGATCGTCCTGTCGGGCGGCACGATCGGCCCGATCTACTTCAGGGAACAGGCAGCCGCTGCCGCTCGAGCGGGCATCCCGATCGTCACGGTCGTCGACCGTGATCTGACCCAGGACGCTGAGCCGAACACGGCTGCGCGCGTCGGCCAGCCGTACGCCGAGGCCGCACGGCTCGACGCCGACTGGATCATCAAGCAGACGAAATGCGACGCGAACGTGCTCGTCATCACCTCGAACGAGCTGATCGCGGGCGACATCAACAGCAAGGCCGCACAGGATGAGTTCGATAAGCACTGCGGTGACGGTTGCAAGACGAGGTTCGTGAACGTCCCGCTCTCCCAGTGGGCGACGCAGATCGGGACGACGACGGAGACGGCAGTCGCGTCGAACCCCGATCTCAACTACGTCCTTCCTTTGTACGACGCAATGTCGGAGTTCGTCGTCCCTGCGATCCAGCTTGGCGGCGGGATCACGAGGGTCAAGGTCGCGTCTTTCAACGGCACCCCGGGAATCCTTCGCATGATCCAGACGGGCGACACGGTCGCGATGATCGTCGGCGAGAACGAGACCCAACTCGGCTACGCGGCGATGGACCAGGCGATGCGTCTGATCACCGGCGTCGAACCGATCGCCGACGGCGACTACAGCATCCCGCTTCGCGTTTTCGACGACGCGGACGTCGACGAGACGGGCGTTCCACCTAAGTACGGCGTCGGCTACGGCGACCAGTGGCGCGTCGGCTTCCTGAAGGCATGGGGGCTGTCTGGATAGCAAACCACCGAGAGGAGGCCGCAGGAAAGATGAGTGAACCGGAACGCGACCTGGTCGGCTACGGAGCGAATCGGCCCACGACCGGTTTTCCCGACGGCAAGAGGCTGGCGATCTCGCTCGTCGTCAATTACGAGGAGGGATCGGAGCGGTCGTTCGCAATGGGCGACCCTGAACAGGAAGTACTCACTGAGTGGGGGCAGTATCCGTTCCCGCCCGACATCCGGAACCTTGCAATGGAGACCATGCACGAGTACGGCTCCCGAGTCGGCGTCTGGCGCATCCTCGACATCTTCAGGCACCACGACGTCAAGAGCACGTTCTTCGCTTGCGCGGTCGCGTTCGAGCGCGCCCCAGACCTTGCGCGCGCAGCGGTGGAGCAAGGCCACGAGATCTGCAGCCACGGCTACCGGTGGGAGGAAGTTTTCCGTCTGAGCGAGGACGAGGAGCGCGAGCACATCCGACTCGCGGTCGAGTCGTTTGAGCGTGTGTGCGGGAAGCGGCCCGTGGGCTGGTACTGCCGCTACGGACCGAGCACACGCACGCGCCGGCTGCTCGTCGAGGAGGGCGGGTTCGTTTACGACTCCGACTCGTACAACGACGAGGTCCCGTACTTCACGGAGGTCGACGGCCATCAGCATTTGGTCGTGCCGTACACGCCCGATGCGAACGACATCGCGTTCTGGCTGGGCAACGGCATGGCCACGGCGCAGCAGTTCGAGACCTACCTGCGCGATTCGTTCGATGTGCTGTACGCCGAGTCCGAGCGCTATCCACGGATGATGTCGATCGGGCTGCATTGCCGAGTGATCGGACGGCCAGGCCGCTCGCCCTCGCTCGACCGATTCATCGATTATGCAAAGGGGTTCGACGGCGTCTGGTTCGCCACGCGCGAAGAGATCGCCCGCTCGTGGCTCGGGGTGCACGCGCGCGCGGCGGCGGGAGACGTCACTACAAGGAAGGTCTAGGCCATAACCGGCCCGGCGAGTGACCGGGGCCGCGCGCGGCTGCGGCGGGACCGGCAGCGGCGGGAAGGGCAGGGGCCGCCGGACTATTTGCACCTGGTTCTTGAGGCGCGTGCGCTGGCGCACCATCTGGGCGCGGCGCGCGACCTGGCGCCGCAGCGCGTGCGTGGCGTCGTCGATCGGCGAGGACGTCCCAAGGGTTCTGCCACCAGGCTTCGGGATGCGTACGAGGCGGGCCCGGACCCTCGCGCTAGATCAACGCAGGCCGCTCAGGCAGCAAGGCCGAAGCTCTCGGAATGCCGACTACAGGTGTGGCAGTTGCAGCTCGACCCGTGCACCAGGGCCAGCAGCGGTCTGTGGCTCTGAGCCTCGAGCGGAATGTGCCCGTCGAACTTCCCTCTCGGGTTCCCGCCGAGCCGCCGATCGTTGAACGGGCGATATTGGTACTGAGCTTGCGTTCGGGCCATAGTTCTCTCCTCATACGTTCGACGCTGGGTGATCATCGTCTCGCGCGCGTGCCGCGCTGTCATCGCTGCCAGCGACAAATCGCGCTGCCGGGGAGCCGTAGTGCGCACCCCCCGGCTGGCTAGAACGGCTGCGAGTAGCCAGCGGCGCACGACCGAACGGTCGCTCCCCCTCGCACGACCAGCGTCGCCACGCGCCGCAACGCCGCCTGCTCCACGACCACGCCCCGCCCCACACCCCACATCATGGCGACCGGCGGCTACATACATCGCCGGCCGCGCGGGGCGGACAATGCGCAGCGGTGTTCTGTCGAGTTACGCCGCCACGCGACCGGCGATGCGGGCGGCAGCGGTCGCCTCTGCAGACCGGCCATGGACGACGAGCCCGGTCTGGTAGGCCAGCACGACAAGTTGCGCGCGGTCGTGAGCGTGCAGCTTCACCATCGCATGGCTGACGTGCGCCTTCGCCGTCGTTGGGCTGATGACGAGCCGCTCTGCGATTTCGCTGTTCGTCAGTCCATACGCCACGAGCGTCATGACCTCGCGCTCGCGGTCGGTCAGCTCCTCGAGGAGGGCGGGCCTCAGCCGCGCTCGCTCCGGCCAGGCGGTGAACTCTTCGACCAGTTGGCGCGTCGCGCCCGGTGACAGAAGCGCCTCGCCGGCCGCGACCACCCGCACGGCGCGGAGGAGCTCGGCGACGTCGCCGTCCTTGACGAGGAACCCGCTCGCACCCGCACGGAGCGCCTCGAAGACGTACTCGTCGCTCTCCAGGGTGGTCAGTATCAGGATCCTCACCCCGCTCAGCAGGGGGTCGCCGACAATGCGCCGCGTCGCCTCGACGCCGTCAAGCCCAGGCATGCGGATGTCCATCAGGATCACGTCGGGGCGCGTGTCGCGGGCAAGAGCGACGGCCTCTTCGCCGTCGCCGGCCTCGCCCGTCACGGCGATGTCCTCCTCACCCTCGAGCAGGACCCGCAGGCCGGCTCGAATCAGCAGCTTGTCGTCGGCGAGCATCACTCGAATCACGACGTGCCCCCGAACGGCAGGGACGCGTGCACGCGGAAGCCGGCGCGCGGCAGCTTGCCGGCTTCGAGCTGTCCCCCCAAGGCCAGGGCCCTTTCGCGCATCCCGACGATGCCGTGCCCGCTACCTGGCGAGCCACCACTGGCATCGCGCGCGTCCCGCGGCGGATGCCCATCGTCGACGACCTCGACGACCAGCCGACTGGGCTCGTAGGCGACCCGGACCGACGCCCTGGCCGGAGCCGCGTGCCGAAGCACGTTGGTCAGCGATTCCTGGACGATGCGGTACGCCGCCTGATCGACGGCGGCGAGCAGTGGGCGTGGCCTGCCAGCGATGGTGACCTGGGTTGGGACACCGGCGCTCGAGGCCGTTGCGGCGAGAGCGTCAAGTCCGTTGACTCCGCGGCTCGCGGCAGCCGATCGCCCGTTGTCGACCCGGCGAAGCACTCCAAGGATGGCGCGCAGCTCACGCGATGCCTCCTCGGCCACGGCCTTTATCGCGCGCAGCGCCTCGCCCACCTGGTCCGGACGGTCGTCCATCACGTGCTCGGCGACGCCCGTGTGCATCGCAATGGCCGCGAAGCTGTAGGCGACGACGTCGTGCAGCTCGCGGGCGATCCGCAGCCGCTCGGTGTTGAGGACGCTGTCCCGCCCTCCTGCCGGGAGCGGTACGACTCGATTCAGCGCGCTTGCTGTTGAAGACATGCAGCCAACTCCTTTGCCATGATCGCGTGACTCGCGACTAACCGGCGGGAGCATTCCGTACGAACGGGGCTCTGTCTGCGGGGCCAGCGTGAATCTTCCGGGCACGCAAGTGGGAGTCCGGGCCCCCTGCTAACTGGAATTCGCGGGGATCTCCCGGGACCCGGCAAGCAATCCGATCGCCATGAGCGCGAGCACGGGTCCGGAGTTCGGATCGGTCGCCTGACCGCTGTAGAGCGCGCCGAGATCCTGGCCCATGACCCAGAGCGCCACGGTCAGCGCCAGCCCAGCCACGACGGCCGCGGTCCTCGTCCGGCGTGCGAGCGCACCGATTCCAATCAGGACCTCAGCCGACACCAGAACGAGGACAAGCAGCGAGCCGTGGTGCGCCGCCCAGGCGCCCACCGAGTTGTCGAGACTGGCGAGCCACGCGGGGGCGCCGGAGGTCCCGGCAGTCAGATCGCTGGCGACGCCCGCGCCGCTGTTCTGGCCCGGCAGCGCCTGGAAGACAGCCGCCCCGACCCACACCACGGCCCACGGGAACCGCAGCCACGGCGCCGGGGCCTCGCGCGCGCTGTCCTGACGCGGCCATGCCGCGCCCGCGAGAAGCGCATAGATCAGCGCCGAGCCAGGCGCCCCGGTGATCAGGCTGGCGTGGCCGCTTGCCAGCCCAGACAAGCCCTCGCCGAAGTACCACACGCCGAGCGCCCACGCGATAGAGACGGCGAGCGCCAGCCGCGCGGTGCGTGGCACGAGCAGCCCGACCCCGATCAGGAGCTGGATTGCGGCGAACGGCACGTTCCAGGCGACGGGGTGGGCAGCGACCACAGTCGAGGCCCAGTGCACCGGACCCGAGACGAACCCGGGCTGCCCCTGTCCGACCGGGGCGATCAGCTGGGTCGCGAACTCGCGCGTGAACATGAAGGGCTGAGCCTGAAGCGCGCCGTCGAGAAGCCAAAACAGCCCGAGCGCGACTTGGAGGTGGCGCCGTGTGACGCCGGGACTGCGGGTGATGAATCCCACAAGCGAGCGCGCGCGGGCGCGGCGCGGCGGAATTGCTGCGATCGCGGTGGAAAAGGATGTCGTTCGGACGTTGGGCATGGTGCTCGCCTCCTGTGCGGTCTTTCAAGATCTGACGAAAAGGGCCGCCGCCCGGGTCCAGGCCGCGCGTGGCGACCCGGCCCGGACGATCGATCCGTCGGGACTACCCAGTCGGCTGGGTGTCCTGGTAGCTGCCTCCGGTCGTTGTGTTCCACAGACGCCGGTTCCCCATCTCGGAGACGTAGTCGACGTTCGCCTGCAGCGGCCACGTGATCTGGTTCCAGCTGCCGATCACGTAGCTCATGTTGTAGGGACCGTCGGCCGGCGTGTTCACGTAGGTCGGCGCAACCGACTTGTAATAGGCCTCCAGCTGCGGCGGCAGCTTGCCGGAGCTGTCCGTGAACAGCAGGGGGGCGTGGAAGCCCAGGTGCGACAGCGGCGCTGAGGCCACCGCGCCCTGCCAGTCGTTCTCGTTCACGAGCGTGAAGCCGTGGCCCGGCCCGGTGATCTTCCAGCCCACCATGCCGGTCGGCTCCCACATCTTGGCGAACGCAATCGCCGTGTCGACCGCAGTGTCCTTCGGATCCGCATTGAACGCGACGATGTCGTCGTTGGTGATGCGCACCACCATGCCGTAGTGCGAGAGCTGTTTCGCGACTGCGCCAGAGATCTGCTGTGGCCCGCCGAACAAGTAGATGTTGGCGTGCCCGTTGCGGCGCTTGAGAGCGTCTATCGTCGCTTGCGGGATCGACTTCTGGTTCACCCACAGGAGGCCCGAGGCCATGTGCGCGACCCAGTGCGTGGCCGGGAGCACGTACTGGTACGACTGCATCGACCCGATCATCACGTTCTCCGCGCCGTTCTCCATGTTCGGCACGCCCGTGTCGGGGTTCTCGATGCCCCCGTAGACCTTGTCGACCGTGTTCGCGAGCGCGGGCACGTTCGGCGCCGTGATGGCGGAGTACTTGAGGCCGAGCGCCTTGAGCTGGTTCTCGACGGCCGAGTTCGCGGCCGCGCCGAGCAGGAAGGCGTCGACGTTGTGGTAGCGCGAGATGCCGGTGTCGCCGAGACGCTTGATCTCGTTGAGGGTGACCTTCGGGATTCCGCTCTTGGTCACGTACAGAATCGGCGCGTCGTTCGGGAAGTGCAGCAACGGCACCGCCGTGATCGCGGTGAGCGGATCGTCGGGCGTGACGAGCGTGACGCCCCACGGCCGGTCCGGATCGTTGTTGTTCTCGTTCGGAGCGTTCTCCCGGAGTGCCGCAGGCCACACGTGCTGCGTAACCGACACGGCTTCCTGGAACGGGTTCGCCCCGTACAGCCGCTGCGTCGTCTTCGTACCGATCGTCGGCACGAGCGTCGGCTGGCCGGGCGGCGGCGGAACCGAATAGTCGGCCTTGCCGCCCGGGACTCCGAACGGGTCCATCTGCTTGTTGGGCGTCGATGGTGTCACCGTCGCCGTCGTCACCAACTGGACCTTGCCGACCGTGCTGGAGCCGCCGCTGAAGACACCGGCAACTGCGAGCACGACCAGGGCGATCACCGCCGCGCCGACGCCGACCCCCACGACCCTGGTGCGGGTCCGCGCCCGGGTCCGCGTAGGTAGAAATCCTGCCATCTATCTCTCCTCCTTTTGAGGAACGAGCCGGGCGGCGGCATCGGTAGCTCGGCGTGCCCACCCGGCAGGAACGCCCCGAATCGTCCGCGCGGAGAGTGCCTCCGTCATCGTCGGACGGGCGACTCTTTCGTCTGCGCCCGGCGGCCTACGTGCGG
>DATBDN010000167.1:0-47712 GCA_036269895.1 Thermoleophilaceae bacterium | reverse complement strand
CGGAGCGCGCCTCGTCTTCAACGTAGCGCAGCGGATGGACGGCGACGAGCACTACCGCACGATTCTGATCGTCGACTGCGCCTCACGGCGCGGCGAGTAGGACGGCCGGCATGCGAGCCGCGCTGGGACGCAACGTCCTTGCCAACCTGGTCAACGTAGCCGCGTCGATCGGCGTTTCAATCATCTCGCTGCCGCTGATCCTCAACCGGATCGGCACGGAGGGCTATGGCGTGTGGACCGTCGCGCTGACATTCATCCTCTACCTCGCGGGCGCCGAGGCCGGCTTCGGCCCGGCCGCGCAGCGCTGGGCCGCCGTCTCGCACGGTGGTGGCATCGCCGAAGGGATCCGGCGTGTTCTCTGGAGCTCGCTGGCGCTGTATGCGGTCGTCGGCGCCTTGCTCGCCGTGGCGTTCTACTTGCTCGCCGAGGACATCGTCGACATCTTCAGCTTTCCGAAGCGGTTCCAGAGCGACGCCGTGACGATGTTCAAGATCGTCGGCGTCGTGATGGCGCTGACTCTGATCTCGGCGGCGCTCGGAAACATCCTCCAGGGCGTGCAACGCTTCGCCGGAAACGCCGTGACCTCAGCGGCCGGATCGGCCGTTTACCTCGCGGCGGTGCTGCTGTTCCTCGGCGGCGAGCAGCCGCTGGTCGTTCTCGCGCTCGCCGCCGGGGGGCAGCAGCTGGTGACAGCCTTGTCGCGCGCCTGGACGTTGCGCGGGGTGATCGGCAGCGGCCCGCCGAGATTGCTCGAGGGGCACGAGTGGCGTGAGCTCTTCGGCTTTTCGGCACGGCTGCAGGCGGGCGTTGCCTCGGGGCTCGTGAACACCCAGAGCGACAAGCTGGTGGTCGGCCTCGTCTCGTCGACCGCGACGCTCGGGCAACTGGGCATCGCGACGCAGTTCGCGGACGCCGGGCGACTGGCCGCAACGGCCGGGCTGATCCCGATCAACAGCGCGCTGGCAGTCGCAGTCGGCGCCGATGACCGCGAGCGGCTGATGGCGCAGTTCGCATGGGTGCACCGCATCTGGCAGATCGTGGTGATCGGCGGCACGCTGATCGGTGTCGCCGCTCTTTACCCGCTGATTGCAGGCTGGCTGGGCCCCGGACACGGCGAAGCCGCGGTGCTCGGCTCGTTCCTCGTCGTCGGCACCGGCTTCGGATTGTTAAGCGGGACCGGCGCTGCGTATCTGCGCGCGATGGGACGCCCAGGCCTGGAGGGTCGCTACGGCGTGGTCGTCGTCGCGTTGAACGTCGCCTTCACGATCCCGCTCGCGTTGCTCGCCGGGGCGATCGGCGTCGTCGCCGGAACGCTGCTCGCGTACGTCACTGGCGTGTACTGGTTCCTGCACAAGTTCTGGGCGGTCGCGGACGACGTCCCCCACATGCCCCTGCGCCGCATGCTGCGCCCATTCGCGCTGGCCGTCGTGGCCGGTGGCGTGACGGCGGCCGTGACCGTTGCCGGCGTCGAACTGCTGCCGCGCCTCCCGAGCTTGATCGTGACGATCGCGACCACGCTCGGAGCGTTCGCGGTCTACTTGGCGATGGCGACCGGGACGCCCCTGCACGTGCGCTCGTTCGTCGACCTCGTCCGTGGCCTGATGGCCGGCCGCGCCGCGGGGACCGACGCGTCAGCTGGCGAGACCCGCAGGGCGGCGCCCGGCAAGCAACGCGAGCCCGGCGCGTCCGACGTCGCGCCAAGCCGCGGCCTCGTCCGGCCGGGAACGGCCGAAGAGCACGACCCGCGGGACTGAGACGACTACCACGAGCAGTCCGAGGATCGCCTTCTTGCCGCGCGACAGCTGCGCGTCGGCGTAGTGGACGATCCCGTGGTAGAGAGAGCGGATCCGCTTCACCTTGTCCCACTTCGCAAACGAAGCGCCGCCCACGTGACGGAACGCCGCGCCGGGGACCCACAGGACGCGGCCATGGCGGTGGAGCCTCTGCAGCAGGTCGATGTCCTCGTACCAGAACCAGAAACGCTCGTCGAAGCCGCCGAGCTGCTCGAACACGTCGCGCCTCACCAGCAGGGCCGCGGCAGCCGGCTGCTCGACGGCGCGCGTGGTCGTGTCGTCGATGTCGGCACCGACGTGGCGGCGCGTGATCGGGTTGTTCGGCCACCACTCCTCGACGGCGAGCACCGTTGTGGCGAGCACAGCCAATCCGGGGAAGCGACGCGGGCGGTACAGGTCCTGTGTCGTCAGGTCGTCGTTGACGAGTCGGCCGCCCGCTGCAACCGCTTTGGGGTCGCCCTCGAGCTCCGCGGCGAGCAAGGAGATCGCGTCTGGGGTGGTGAGGATGTCGGAGTTCAGGAACAGCACGAGCGGAGCGGTGCCGACGCTGGCGCCGGTGTTGCAGGCGGCGGCAAAGCCGACGCCTTGCTCGAGCCGGATCAACTCGATCCGATCGCCGAAGCGGTCCCGCAGCGCCGATTCGGTGTCGTCGCTGGAGGCGTTGTCGACGACGATGATTTGCGCGACACGCGGGTCGTCGAGGTGCGCGATGCAGTCGGCGGTCATGTCGCGGGAGTTGAAGGAGACGATGACGACGTCGACGTCGCCGTTCACGGCGCTTGGCCCAGCACGCGACGGGCGGCGCGCTTGACGGAGGTCGGCGTGGCTAGCGAGAGCGTTGGGATGGCCATGCCTCCCACCCCGGCTGCTGACGGCTGTCGTCGCATCGCGGCGAGCTGTATGGAGAGGACCTCGCGCATCATCGGCCGCTCGTTGCTGGCCCCGAAGTTGGTGCCGCGCATCGAGCGCACGGCGAGCACCTCGTCGAGCGTCCACACCTTGTGGCGCTCAGCCAGGCGCAGCCAGAGGTCGTAATCCATCGCGTAGAGCCAGCGGCCGTCATAGGCCCCCGCCTCGAGCGCGGCGCTCCGACGCAGCGCTGCCGCGGTGTTAGGGATCGGGTTGAACCAGCGCAGCGCGCCGTTGACCTCGCCGGCGCGGAAGCTCGTGCGTGCGCGCAGCTCATCGCCGTGCTCGTCCACTTCCTGCATGCGGCAACCGACCACCGCGACATCCGGCCGCGCCTCGAGCAGCGCGACCTGACGCTCGAGGCGTGTCGGCAGACACCAGTCGTCGGCGTCGAGGATCGCGACCAGGTCGCTGCGCGCCTCGCCCAAGCCTTCGTTGAGCGTTGCCGCAATGCCTCGATGCGGCAGCTTGAGATAGCGCAGCCGTGCGTCGTCGAACTGCTGCTCGACGACCTGCTCGGTGCCGTCGTCGGAACCGTCGTCGAGCACGAGCAGCTCGAGGTCGCCGAGCGTCTGCTCGAGCACCGAGCGGATTGCGCGAGGGACGACGTCGGCGTCGTTCCAGGTGCCGATCAACACGCTTACACGCGGCGTCTCCACGCCGGGGAGCCTAGTCTCAGCCTCTCGAATGCGCCGGGTTCTCCACATCCTGCCTCATCGCGGCGGGGGCGCCGAGACGTTCATCGACATGCTTGAAGGCGGCCGTTATGCGTACGAGCGTGCGGCGCTGAGCAACTCCCGCGCCTGGTACCTGGCGCCGCCTTCGATCGCGCGCGGCGTGCCCGCGGTCAGCCGCCGTGCACGCGACTTCGACGTAGTCCAGGCGCACGGCGACGTAGCCGCGATGCTGGCGCTTCACGCCCTGCGCGCTCGGCCGTCCGTGTGGTCGCCGGCCGGCTTGCATCTCTTGCGGCGGGCAGATGGTGTGCAGGCGCGCGCGGTGCACGCGGGGCTCAGGCGTGTGGTCGCGGCAACCAGCCGGACGCTCTGCCAGTCCCAGGCCGAGGTCGAGGACCTGGCTCGGTTGGCGGCGCCGGCTGATCGCGACAAGCTCGTGATCGTCGACAACGGCGTGCCGCTGCCCGACTGGCCGGCTGAGACGGAACGCGCGCGAGCACGACGCGTTCTCGGGATCGAACGCGACGCCGTCGTCGCGCTCTACCTCGGGCAGCTCGAGGAGCGCAAAGACCCGCTGACGCCGATTCGGGCCGTCGAGGGGATCGGCGGGCTGACCTTGCTGGTGGCGGGTGACGGGCCGATGCGGGCGGCGGTGGAGGCGCACGCGAGCGAACGGATCCGTGTCATGGGCCACACCGACGCCGCGCCGCTGCTGCGCGCGGCGGACCTGTTCGTGATGCCGTCGCGCCGCGAGGGCCAGTCGATTGCGGTCCTCGAGGCGATGGCGAATGGCCTCGCGATGGTCGTTTCGAACGGGTCAGGCAATCCCGAGGCGGTCGGCGACGCCGGTGTCATCGTCCCAATCGGCGACGTGGGCGCCTGGAAGACGGCGCTGGCAGGGCTCCTGGCAGAGCCGGATGAGCGGGAACGACTTCAGCGCGCAGCTCGCGCGCGTGCCGAGGCCCGCTTCAGCGTCGAGCGCTTTCGCCGCGACATCGAGGCGATCTACGACGAGCTCTTGTCCTAGCCCGCAGCGCGACTAGAGTCGCCGCGATGCCGCTGCTTCCGGGCCTTCGTCGCCGAGTGGGCATGCTCCTGGACGAGCATGTCCGGCGGGCACATCGTGTCCGCAACGGCCTGGCGACGACGTATCTTGCGGGCGACGGGATTGAGATCGGGGCGTTGCACAAGCCGCTCCCGATGCCGCGTGGCGCACGCGTCAGGTACGTAGATCGCATGTCCGCCGCCGACCTCCGGCGCCACTACCCCGAGCTGGCCAGCTGGGACCTCGTCGACCCCGACATCGTCGACGATGGCGAGCGCCTCGAAACCGTTGCTGACAATTCCCTTGACTTCGTCGTAGCCAACCACTTCATCGAGCACACGGAGGATCCGCTCGGGGCCATTGGGAACCATTTGCGCGTGCTGAAGCCGGGGGGCGTCATCTTCATGGCGGTCCCCGAGAAGCGCAGGACATTCGACTGGGAGCGGCAGGTCACGACGATCGAGCATCTCGTTCGAGACCATCGA
Source organism: Thermoleophilaceae bacterium (assembly GCA_036269895.1). Classification (GTDB taxonomy): domain Bacteria; phylum Actinomycetota; class Thermoleophilia; order Solirubrobacterales; family Thermoleophilaceae; genus DATBDN01. Next base: position 42,803 of record DATBDN010000167.1, on the reverse strand, counting down.
GAGGGGCCGGAGACCTCCCGCGCGCAGCACTACGAAGAGTGGGCGCGGGATGTCGATCACGCGGACGACGTCCGCGCTCACGCACAGGCGCTGATGGAGCAGGCGTACTCGATCCATTTCCACGTGTGGACCCGCGAAGCGTTTCAGGACCTCCTGGAGCAGGCGCGCATCCACGAGCAGATGCCGTTCTCGATCGAACTGGCCGTGGAGAACGGCTTCGAGTTCATCGTCGTGCTGCGCAAGACACAGCCGAGCTAGGCGTAGCTCCCAGTCACATGCTCGAGCGAGGTCTCGACTGACAGCCGCCTGACGTTCTGTTCGAACCACGCGGCGGTCGAGTCGCGCAGCGGCTGACCTGCGTCGCGCACCCGCAGCATCGCGGCGGCGACGTCGTACGGCTCGGCCGACGCAGCGATGACACCGTTTACGCCCTCCTTGATGAGCTCGGTAGCCGCGTTGTCCGGATCGGCCACGACCACACTCGGCGTGCCTACCGCCGCGGCCTCGATCACGATCCGGCCGTAGCCCTCGCGCCGCGACGGCAGCACCATGCACGTTGCGCGCGAGAGTGCCTCCTGCAGCTCCTCGGAGGCGGCGAAGCCGGGCACCCGCACGACGCCGGCGAGCCCGAGCTCGGCGACCAGTCGCTCGACCTGGTCGCGCTCCGGTCCGTCGCCATAGATCACGCAGCGCAGGTCTGGCCAGTTCGGCAGCGCCGCTTTCACCGCGGTGACGACCGCCGGCGTCCTCTTTTCCGGGATGTGGCGCCCGGCGAAGACGGCCAGCGGTTGGATCCGTACCGGCGGCTGTGGCGGCGGGTGTGACTGCGGCACGTACTGCCCCTCGAGGATTGTGACCTCGCCGCGGAACCCCTCGTCGCGCAGGCGCTGCGCATGCAAACGCGAGAAGCAGAACGCGCGGTGGGCGACGCGCGCGCACAGGGTCTGGACGGCCCAGCCGACACGCCCGAGCGGGCCCAGGTACTCGTCCCAGTACTCACGCGTCCAGACCTCGTGCCAGTCGATGACGAGGCGGAAGCGCCGAAGGGGACGCGCGAGTGCCGCGGCCAGGACGGAGAAGTAGGGAAACGACGCCATGTGGACGACGTCGTAGCGCGGCCCGAAGAGCAGGTGCTTGAGCGCGCCGAGCCCGAATACGAGCGGTGGCAGGATCTTGCGCCGCCCGCTCTCCGTGTAGAGCGACATCCGCGGTGCCACCGCGACGACGCGCACCCCCGGGAGGTCGGGCTCGTGGTCATACGGCCACTGCCGCAGCGTGATGTAGGTGACGTCGTGCCCGGCGGCGGCCAGCCGCTCGGCGACCGCTCGATACCAGGCCTCCGCGCCCCCGACCGTGTACGGATAGAGGCAGTCGTAGGCCACGCATATGCGCATCAGAAGCTCGCCTCGACCTCGTCGGCGACCATGCGGGCGATCGCCAGCGAAGCAGTCGCGGCGGGCGACGGTGCATTGCGGACGTGCAGGACGCGCTCGGTGCGCGAGACCACGAAGTCGTCGACCAGCTCGCCGTTCCGGGCGACGGCCTGAGCGCGGACGCCCGCCGGGCCCGGGAGGACGTCGTAGACCTGCAGTTCGGGCACCAGCTGCTGCGCCGCATGCACCAGCGCGCGGGTGCTCGCGGCATGGCGGATCTCGCTGACTCCCGCACGCCAGAAGCGGCGGGCCATCCGCCAGGTGCCGGGCCAGGCGAGCGTGGCGGCGAGGTCGCGCGAACGCACCCGGCGCAGGTCGTAGGCGTCGCGCGCGCCGGCCAGCAGCGCCGTCGGCCCCACCATCACCTCGCCGTCATGGTGGCGGGTCAGGTGCACGCCGAGGAACGGAAGGCGTGGATCAGGCACCGGATAGATCAGCGAGCGGACGAGCTCACGCCGCTCGGGCCGCAGCCGTAGGTAGGCGCCGCGAAAAGGGACGATGCGCGGGTCCGCCTCGGCGCCGGCACCGACGGCGAGCTGGTCGGACCAGGCGCCTGCGCAGGCCACCACGTAGCGCGCCGCGAGCGCACGCTCGCCCGACTGCAAGACGACGGACCCGCCCGTCGGCGACACCCGCTCGACCGGCCAGCCGAGGCGCAGCTCGCCGCCGCTTGCGCGCAGGTCGTCCGCGAGCGCGCGCGCAACCGCGCCGAAGTCAACGACGCCGGTGTTCGGCGAGTGCAGGCCGGCGACACCGTGGGCGTGCGGCTCGAGCTCGCCCAGCTGGCTGGCGGAGAGGCGGCGCACGCCCTCGACGCCGTTCGCCTGCGCGCGCCGCTCGAGCTCGTCCAGATGCGGTACCTGGGCGGGCGTGGTGGCGACAATCACCTTGCCGCACCGGATGGCATCGATCCCGTGCTCGTCGCAGAACTCGTATATCTCGCGAGCCCCGGCGACGCACAGCCGCGCCTTCAGGCTGCCGGGGCGGTAGTAGATGCCGGCGTGGATGACCCCGCTGTTGTGTCCCGTCTGGTGGGCGCCCAGTACGGTCTCCTTGTCGACGACCACGATCTTTGCGGCAGGGCGCCGGCGTGCCATCTCGCGCGCCGTCGCAAGGCCTACGATCCCGGCGCCGACGACCGCGAGGTCGCACGTGGCCGGACCGCCCGCTTCGGCGCGGTCCGCTGTGGGTTCTTCTCGTTCAGATGGCGGTGACGGAAGCGACAAAGCACGAAACCTACCCGCGCCTTCGCGAGCGGCTCGCCTCCGTGCCCAAACCGCTGGCCGTCCTGCTCGGGGTCGCGTTCCTTCTGTCGCTTGCGTGGACCACGGCCCTCGCGCCGCTCACGGGCCCCGATGAGACGGCCCACATCTCTTACGCGCAGAACCTTGCCGAGAACGGCCACAAGCCCGGCGTGGTATCGGGGAGTGGCACGGAGTCGACCGAACTCGCGTCCGCGGACTACTTCTTCGGCCTCCACCCAAGCGTTGGCGTACCGAACGCGCGCCCGAATTGGTCTGGGGCCGATCGCGCCGCGTACGCGAAGACGGAGAAGACCTTCACGAGCGCGGAACGCAAGAACGCAGGCGGCCCCAACGCGATCGCAAAGAACCCCGTCCTCTACTACGTCTGGCAGGCGGGCTTCTACCGCATCGGCTACGGGCTACCGGTGCTCGACCGCATCTACCTGATGCGGCTGGCGAACATCCCGCTGCTGCTTGCGACCGTGACGTTCACCTGGCTGCTCGCCGGCCTGCTCTTCAGATCGATCTGGGCGAGGACGACGGCCGCGGCGCTCGTGGCGCTCCAGCCGATGGCGACGTTCATGAGCGGAGTCGTGAATCCCGACACGATGCTCGGGGCGGTCTGGGCCGCGTTCGCATACACGGCTGCGCGGCTCGTACTGCTCGGGCCCAGCCGCGGACGACTGGCGGCCACGCTGCTGCTCGTCGTCGCCTCGTTCCTGACCCATGGACGCGGCATCGCGATCATCGTCCCGGCCGTCGTCGCGCTGCTCCTGTCGCTCTGGCGCCACCGCGACCGCTATCCGCGTGCCGCAAGGATCGCGCCGTTGGTGGTGGTCGGCCTGGTGATCGTCGGCGCCGTGTTTCTGACCCATCGGGCGGCCTACGGCGGTGAGCTCACGCTCGGCGCCAACTTCAAAGTCAGCGGGTTCCTCAGCTACCTGTGGCAGTTCTACCTGCCGCCGCTGCCGTTCATGACACCGCCGCCCGGGCCGGCCTACGGCTACCACCAGCTGATCGTCCAGGAGTTCTTCGGCGGGCGCTTCGGCTCCCTCGAGATCGGCTTCTCGGCGTGGGTCTACGCGTTCGTCCAGGCGCTGTCACTTCTCATGTTTGCCGGGCTCGTGGCGGCGCTTATCGCGAACCGGCGCGTGATTGCGCGTGTCTGGGACGTCGTGCTGTTGCTGGCGGTGACGGCGGTGTCGCAGCTCCTCCTGCTCCACATCGTGTCCTACCGCTCGTTGGCTGGTGGGACGGGCGACCCGTTGATCGTCGGCCGCTACCTGCTCCCGCTCTTGGCGATCTACGGAGTTGCCGGTGCATTCGTCTCATTGGCTGCTGGACGTCGCTTTGGCCCGTTCGTCGCCTCCGGCCTGATCGCGATCTCGCTCGCGCTTCAGCTCGGCGGACTGACACTCACGATGACCCGGTTCTATGCCTAGCCGCCGGATCGCGATCTTCGCCGGCGTTGCGCTGCTTGTCGCGCTGCTCCTCTTCCGCGGCGTCCCGTACCTGACGCAGAAGCGCGAGGTCATCGCGTCGACGCCGACGCCGAATGCCATCACCGCCGTTTCGCCGATTGGGTTGAAGCCGCGATCGCAAATCTGCACGAACCAGGTCAGCTTCGGCCCCGACAGTCAGGTCGCTCGCTTCGTCACGGCTGATCCCATCCAGGCGAAAGGCCCGCCGCTTGAGATCACCGCGAGCGCCCCGGGCTATAGGGCGCGGGCGCAAGTGCCCGGCGGCTATCCGGGGTCCGGGCCGGTCGAAGTCAGGCTGGCGCCGCCGAAGCGTTCGCTGATCGGGGAGTTCTGCATTCGCAACGCCGGTCGGGCGCAGGTCGTACTCGCAGGCACGCAGGAGGGTCGGACGGTGGGGCGCTCTGTCGCCACGGTCGACGGAGTCCTATCGTCGGCGCAGTTGTCACTTACGCTGCGGCATGGACGCAATGCGTCCGTGCTGGCCAGGCTCGGCTCCCTGTTCGACCATGACGCGGCTCTGAATCCGATGACGCCGGCGCTCGTGGCGCTGCTCGGGCTCGCTGTGCTCATCCTGGTGCCGCTGGGTGCCTTTTGGGCGCTGGCGATGAGCTTCGCGGCCGCGGACGCAGCGGCGATTGGCGCCGACGTCGCCCCTCCGCCTGTGCCGTTTGCCCGACCGGCCCGGCGCCTGCGCGAACGCGCTGCCCCCGTCGCCACGCGCGTCGCTGCGATTCCCGCACCGGTTTGGCTGGGCGTGATCCTCTTCATTGCCGCGCTCTGGTTCTACGTCTGGGCGATGCGCACGCACGCCTTCCAGAACGACGAGGCGCGCTCCGTATACCTCGCGCGCTGGGTCGACACGGGCCTACCCGGCTCGCTGTGGAACTTCAGCATCGTCGACACAGGCATCCAGCGCCTGAACATCTTCATCCTGGCACCGATCGTCGGGCTGCTCGGCGGCCCCGGGTGGGTGCGCACGGCACACGCCGTGAATGCGGTGCTGTTCGTCTCGGCCGCTGTGCCCGTGTATCTGACCGTCCGAGGTCTCCGCATGGCGGCGCGCTGGGCAGTGCTTGCCGCGGTGCTGACCGTCTTCATGCCGTGGGCTGTCCTGACGACGTCCTTCCTGACTGAGCCAGTGGCGTATCCGGCTTTCGCGTGGGCGATCTGGGCGATCTGGCGCGCGGTAGTGCGGCCTGGATGGCGAACCGACCTGCTGGCGATCGCGCTTGCCGTGGTGGCCGCGTCGTCGCGTGTCAACCTCCTCGGGCTCACGGCGGTGCTCGTGCTGGCAGTGGTGGCTCAGGAGCTTCGATACGCCGACGGGCGCGAGCCGCGCGCACGTCTACACCATCTCCTCCGCTCACATGTCGTGCTGGTTGCCGCGGTCGCGATAGTTGTCCTGACGCTCGTCCTCAGCGCGACCGGAGCACTTGACCTCAACAAGCTGGCAGGCTTCTACAGCTTTCAGAACCGCTTGAACGTCCCGGCGCACCTCCTGACGTCGAAGCTCGACGTCTACACGACTCGCTTCATCGCCGGCTTCGCGTTCGTGCCTTTCGTCTTCGGGCTCGCATGGGCCGTGCAGACTCTTTTCCGGCCGCAGGACCCCGAGCGCTTCGGCTTCGTGGTCGTCGGAGCGCTCGCGATCGCGTCGATCATCTACTCGAGCGCGGGGGCTGGCTTCGACGAGCGGTACATCATCTATTACGCACCGCTGTTCGCGGTCGCGTTTGTCGTGGCGCTCGGGGGACGCGAGGTCAAGCCGGTGCTCGTCGGCGCGGCAGGGCTGCTCGGGGCGCTGCTGCTCCTGTCTCAGGGTTGGCAGACGCAACCGCAAGGCGGATACAGCTGGTTCGCCGCCCCTGCCGAGACGATCTACGCGAACGTCTTCCTCAAGCGCCTCGCCGGCGATCTGCCGAGTGCGGACCATGTCAAGGAAGTTGCATTCGTCGTCACGCTGTTTGTCGTCGCGGCTTGCGTCATGGCCGTTTCAAAGCACCGCGCGAGCCGCATGTTCGCGGGCATGCTCGTGGCAGCTGTCGTGGCGTTGCAGTTCTTCCAGACCCAGGACGCGATCTCCAACTATGTGAACGGTGCAGGGAGTCGCGCCGCCGCATCGGTGACGCAGCGATCGTGGGTCGATCAGGCGATCTACGGCAAGTCGCATGCCGCGATCCTTGCGGTCGGCGCGGGAAACTCGCTGGTGTTCGATCCGATCTGGGCTGAGGTTCAGTTCTGGAACGACTCGGTCAATTCGGTCGTGACCGTCGGGGGCCGGGTCATCCAGGTCCCTCCGAGCGACACGTACTACGAGGCGAGTCTCGACACCACCAAAGGGGAACTGGTAGGCGCGACGTTCGCGCCCTACCTCGTCGTGCCGCGCGGCTTCGTCGGCGTCGGCTTCGATTCCAACGCCGTGAAGCAGGCCCCCTACCTCGCGCTCGACCTCGTCAAGCTCCGCTCGCGCCGCCTGCTGTGGACTGCTGACGGCGCGCAGCCGGACGGCTTCATGGACCCCGGCAAGCCCGTTCACATCCGGGTCTACCGTCACGCCGGCAGCGTGCCGCAGTGCGCTCATGCCGACGTGGCTTCGCCATATATCGCATCGCGCGTAACCCTGGCGGATGGTGGCGTCAAGCACAGCGAGCCGGTGGCGGCGACCAAGGCCGTCAGGGTTGAGTTGCCGTTGCGATGGTCAGGGCGCCGATACCTGGACCTGACACTGAGCGCTGCGGGCAAGGCGAGGCTCCCGGACGGACGCGTGCAGACCGTCCAGATCTCGGGCGTCGGGGTCGAGCGCTGCCCGCGCGCCGGGTGAGGCCCTGACGCCGGGTGGGACCCGAAACGTTGGCTACCATCGCTCAGCGGGCCGCTACCGCGACTTAGGCGCTGCTGCGGAGTTACGGGAGGCGGCCCTTGGACAGCGACCGTTGAGCACCCTCGAAACGACAAGCGCCACCGCCGCGGAGGCGACTGACCGGCCGCTCGTATCGGTGGTCATTCCGTGCCTCAACGAGGCGACCAACATCGAGGAATGCGTCAATCGCGCGAAGCGCGTACTCGGGGCTAGCAAGTTCTCCGGCGAGGTCATCGTCGCCGACAACGGGTCCGACGACGGCAGCGCTGAGATCGCCAAGCAAGCCGGGGCCTTGGTCGTGCACGAGCCACGGCGTGGCTACGGCAGCGCCTACCTCGCGGGCTTTGCCGCCGCGCGCGGCGACTACATCGTCATGGCCGACGCGGACCTGACCTACGACTGGAACGAGATCCCCCACTTCGTGGAGAAGCTGAACGAAGGCGCCGACCTCGTCATGGGTGATCGGATGGACAACATCCACCCGGGCGCGATGCCATGGCTTCACCGGTACGTCGGCAACCCGGTGTTGTCCGGCGTTCTCAACCTCTTCTTCCGCACGGGTGTGCGAGACGCGCACTGCGGCATGCGCGGCTTCCGCCGTGCGGTCCTGCCGCAGCTCGACCTGCGCACGACCGGGATGGAGTTCGCCTCCGAGATGGTGATCCGCGCTTCCAAGGAGAAGCTCGCGATCGACCAGATCCCGATCGAGTACCACCCGCGCGGCGGCGATTCGAAGCTGTCGAGCTTCCGCGACGGCTGGCGCCACTTGCGCTTCCTGCTCGTGCACAGCCCGACGTACCTGTTCCTGATCCCGGGCCTCGTGATGCTCGTGCTCGGGACGCTGATCTCGGTCGCGTCGCTCGCCCACGTGAACGTCTTCGGACGCGAGTGGCAGCTCCACTCGATGATCGGCGGGTCGCTGCTGATGATCGTCGGCACGCAGATCGTCTCGCTCGGGCTCTGCGCGCACGCCTACGGCATGTACTTCATGGGCGACAGGGATCCGTGGTTCGAGCGGATGCGCGCGCGGTTCCGGCTCGAGCACGGGCTCCTGCTCGGCGGCTCGGTGTTCGGAGCTGGCTTGGCGGTCGGCGCCGTGATCGTGATCCGCTGGGTTGAGCGCGGCTTCGGCAACCTCTCCGAGGAGCGGCTCGCCGTGCTGGCGGCCGCGCTGATGATCGTCGGCCTCCAGATCTTCTTTTCGTCGTTCCTGCTCTCGATACTCGGGCTCCGGCGCCGCAACCGCTAGAACCCCGGGCCGTGCTGCACCGCCTGCGACAGGTTCCGCTGCCGCTGGCTTGCCTGCTCGGGGCCGCGACGTTCCTGGCCTGCGCGTGGATCGTCCTGATGCCTCCGCTGCAGGGACCCGACGAGGTGAGCCACTTCGCATACGTGCAGCGGATAGCCGAGCGGCACGTGATCCCATGGACGCCGTCCGGCAACGGAGGTGGCCAGCCGTATTCGACCGAGGTGGGGACGGCGCTCGTGCAGGGCGGCGTCGGCCCGCTGAGCCGCAACATCGCCGCCCGCCCGCTCTGGACACGTGCTGACGAGCGCCTGTGGTCGCGCACTGCTGCAGGTGCGGACCGCGGCGACGGCGGCTACACGTCCGCCATGCGCAACCCTCCGCTCTACTACCTGTACGAGCTCGTTCCGTATGGGATCAGCTCCGGCGGCAAGTTCTGGGACCAAGCCCTGCTGATGCGCTTCGCGAACGTGCCTTTGTTCCTTATTGCGCTTGCCTTCATCTGGTTGTTGGCCGGCGAACTGCTGGGGCGCGGTCCCCTGCAGTACATCGCCGCGGCGACGGCGGCCCTGATACCACAGCTGACGAACATCGTCGCGACGGTGAACCCCGACATCGCACTCGTCGCGGAATGGTCGGCCGCGCTCTACCTGATGACGCTCGTGATGCGACGCGGACCGCGACGCGGGCTCATCGTGGCGCTGGCGCTGTTGCTGGTCGCCGGCGGCTTCACGCAGCCGCGGAGCCTGCCGCTGGTGGTGCCGGCAGCGATGGCGGCGCTGCTGGGGCTGGCGCGCGAGCGTGGTTGGCGGCGCGTCAACCCGCTCACGCTCGGGCTGGGTGCGCTGCTGATCGGCGTGCCCCTGGTCGTGGCGCTGGCGGCGCGCGGCCTGGGCAGCGTTCGCCAGTTTGGCTCTTATATCTGGCAGTTCTACCTGCCGAAGCTGGGATCGATGGCGCCGACGATCGGCCCGGTCCACTACGACGTCCGGCTGGGATTCGTCGACCGGATCTTCGGCACGTTGGCGCAGCTCGAGGTCGGGCTGCCGCCGACGATCGAGGACGTCGCGTGGTGGGTTGTGCGCCTGGGTCTCGTGGCACTCCTTGCCGCGCTCGTGATCAAGCGGGACGCGGTGCGCCGCAACGCCGGTCTCGCGGTGGTCTTCCTCACAGCCATCTGGACGCTCCTGGCGTCGCTGCACCTCGTCGCCTACCGGGCGATGCTGTCGAGCCCTGGCGATCCGATCATCACCGGCCGCTACCTGCTTCCGCTGATCGGGCTGCTCGGGCTGGCGGTCGCGATCGTCGGGTCGGTCTTGCCGCGGATGGCGCGCGCGGCCTATGCGGGCGTCGTGCTCGCTGCCGGCGTGGCGATCCAGGTCGTGTCGCTTGGGCTGCTACTGGAGCGCTTCTATGCGTAGGCCGGTACTGATCGCCATTGGTGTCTACGCCGCGTGCCTGGTCGTGTTCGCCGTGGCCGTGGGCGTGCCGTTCCTCACGAAGAAGCGGGACATCCCGGCCGAGGTACCGTCGCCGCCGCCTCTGGTGGCGACCAGCCTCGACGTGATCCGGCCCGGATCGCGCCTGTGCATGCGCGACGTCGCGATCAGCCCGCAGGCACAGCAGATGCGCCTCGGCGTAGGGACCTACTTCCGGCCCGGCCCACCGCTGGCGGTCACGGTGCGCGCGCCGGGCTACACCGCCCGGGCGCGTGTCGCCGGTGGCTACAAGGACAATTCGACGGTGACCGTCGCCCTTCCGCGTCCGCCCTCGAGCCGGCTCGTCACGGTTTGCGTGCGCAACACCGGCGCTCGCAAGGTCGCGCTGTACGCCGCTGCTGACACCGCGCACTCGCGGGTTCTCGTCTACATCAACGGCCGCAGCGTCACGCCCACGCCGACGCTCTCGTTCCACGAGGCGCGGCCCGTCAGCCTCGCCGACCGCGCGGGTGTGACGGCCGGGCGGATTGCGGTCTTCCGCGGCTTCCTCGACCACAGCTGGATCGTCTGGCTGCTGGCGGCGCTGGCAATGCTCGGCGCTCCGATCCTCATCGCGCTCGGCCTCGCCCGGAGCGAGATATAGCCTCGCCCGCTGTGCGGACCTCGTTCGTCATCGTCGCCTACAACAGCGCCGACGCATTTCGCGCCACGATTCCCGCGCTCGCGGCGCAGCTCGAAGCGGGCGACGAGCTCGTCGTGGTCGACAACGCGTCCGCCGACGACAGTGCCGAGGTCGCGGCGCAGCTCGTGCCCGGCGCGCTGATCGTGCGCAACAGCGCGAACACCGGCTTTGCTGCCGGCTGCAACATCGGGGCGGCGGCCGCGAGTGGCGAGCTCCTGGTGCTGCTCAATCCCGACGCTAGACCCGCCGCGGGGTTCCGGCGCGCGATCGAGCGGCCCGCGCGAGAGCGGCTCGGCTGGGGTGCGTGGATGGGCCTGGTCACGATGGACGCGGGCACGCTCGTGAACAGCAGCGGTGGCGTGCTCCACTTCACGGGGCTCGGCTGGGCGGGGGAGGCCGGGACCCCGGTGGGGGACGCGACCAGCCCGCACGAAATCGGCTTCGTCTCCGGCGCCTGCTTCGCGATTCCGCGTTCGGCGTACCTGGAGGCGGGGGGCTTCCCGGAGCACTTCTTCATGTACTGCGAGGACGTCGATCTGTCGCTGCGGGTGCGCTTGCGAGGCGGCTCGCTCGGGATCGTCCCGGATGCGCGGGTGGATCACGACTACGACTTCGCAAAGGGAGGCCTGAAGTGGCGGCGCCTCGAACGCAACCGCCTTGCCACGGTGGCGCGAACGTATCCAGCCGCGCTCTTGGCGCTCGTGGCGCCCGCGCTCGTGGTGACCGAGGTTGCGATCCTGGCAGCGGCTGTCCGCGGCGGCTGGGGACGTCAGAAGCTGTTTGCGTGGGGCGACCTGCTCGCGGCGATGCCCCGGCTGTGGCACGAGCGCAAGCAGGTGCAGCGTTCGCGCGCGATCAGCGCGACGGAGTTCGCGCGAACGCTCACCCCTGAGCTCTCGTCGCCGTATCTCGGCCCGATGGCACAGTCGCGGCCCGTGGTGGTGGGGTTGCGCGCCTACTGGGCGGCAGTGCGCGCGCTCCTGCGCCTGGGCAGCTGACGATGGGGCTCATCCGCGGAACGGGCGTGCGGCTGACAAGCCATGTCGCGGCGGGCCTGTTGTCGCTCGCCGCGCTACCGCTGCTGTTCCGGCACCTCGGCTCGGCCGACTTCGGTCGCTACGTGGCGGTGCTGTCGATCGTCGGGATAGCGGTGCTCGTCAGCGACGTGGGCATCACGGCGATTGCGTTGCGCGACTCCGCGCTCACCTCGGGCGAGCAACGACGCGAGTTGCTGGCCGGGCTGTTCGGGGCGCGCGTGGCGATCTCGATCGTTGGCGCCGTCGTAGCGATCGTGTTCGCCGTGCTCGCGGACTACGGCAGCGCCGCGATCGCGGGCACCGTGCTCGCCTGCTGCGGCCTGCTGCCGCAGATCTACATGGACATGGTGGTCGCCACGCTGGTGGTCGAGAAGCGCTTCGGCGCAGCGGGATCGATCGAGTTTGCGCGCTCCGCCGCCGGCACCGGACTCGTGCTCGTCCTGGTGCTTGCCGGGGCGGGACTGACCTGGTTCCTGGCGGCTTGGGCTGTCGCCGCACTGGCGGGCGCGATCAGCGCTCGTGCCGCAGCGCGCGAGGCGGTGGCTCTGCGGCCACGCTTTCCGCGTGGCGACGCGCGGGCGCTCTTGATCGAGTCGCTCGGCTATTCCGTAGGCGCAGCGATCCACGTCGTGTACTTCCGCGCGGTGATGCTGGTGGTGTCGCTGCGCGCCCCGCTCGTGCAAGCCGGTTGGTACGGCGCGGCCTTCAGGCTCACTGAGTTCCTCGGCGCGGCGGCGGGGTTGTCGGCCGGCAACGCGACGCCGACGCTGGCGCGCGCATCGGCTGACCCGGTGGAGTTCCGCCGCTCGGCGCTGCGCGTGCTCGGCGGGTCCGCACTGCTCGGGCTCGCGATCGGCGGGGCGCTCGCCGTGGCTGCGCCGCTCGTCGTCCGGATCATCGGCGGCGACGAACTGCGGCCCGCGGCCGGCGTGGTGCGAATTCAGGCAATTGCGGTTGGGCTGATGTTCGTGGCGTTTGCAGCCGGGGCCACGCTGTTCACGCTCCGGCGCCACCGCGCGATTGCCCTCGTCAACGCCGTCGGGCTGTGCGTCGTAGTCGCAGCGGCCCTCGCGCTGGTCCCGGAGCACGGGGCGAAGGGCGCGGCGCTGGCTTCGTCGATCGGAGAGGCGACGCTGCTCGCGTCCGAGCTGGGCGTGCTCGCGTTTGTGCTACGGCAGCCCGCTCAGCTCAGCGGGCGTCGCAGCCAGCCGACGAACTGATCGCGAAGTCCCATGAGGCCCGGGTCAACCACGCGTCGCCTCGACCAGCGTGACGCTGGACCCTTTCGGCTGGCCCGCCGACACACGGACTTGCACGTCGGCGTTCCCGGGCCCGAAGAGTCGCGCTGGCAGTGTGACCGAGGCACGGCCGCTCCGGGCGATCCGCGCCGTCGTCTCGTCCTGGCCGGCGACGAGCGAAACCTTGACCGGCTTCGGGCCCACCGCCGCCAGCGTCACCCTCACCGGCCCGGACCCGGCACCGGGCGGCGGAAAGACCCGCAGTGAGCCAGACGCACCCGTCGGCACGACCGCGACATTGGGATCGGGGCCTTCGAAGTACCAGTCGGCCTGATACGGCCGCTGCGCGGTGAGCACGCTGATTCCGCCAAAGCCGGCGACGGTGTGACTCCCGCGCAGCCCGAAGCGCGTGTCGTTGACATAGCGGACGACGTACTGGTAGCGGTCGAGCGCAGGCACGCGGCCGGTCGCGCGGTCGACGGTGAGCGCGTCGTAGAAGCCCTGCGAGTAGCTGTCGCCGCGACCGACGGTCATCACGCGGTCAACGCTCTTGTTCCAGTACGAGGTGTCCCACCACGTCGCGGTCGTCGTGACGGGATCGCCGAGCGACGCCAGAATCGATATAGCGCGGCCGTTCTTCGGCAACGCTCTGTCCACCCAGCCGCGCTGGCTCAGGAAGAGCGGGCTGACGCCCCGCTGAGTGGCGGCGACCTTGTCGAAGGTGTAGGCCGTCTGGACGACGCCCCAGACCAGGAGCGTGCCCGCCACGACGCCGAGCGCCACGACTGGCCGCAGTAAACGCATCGCGACTACGACCCCGACCAGCACGATCGCGGTGCCGACCGCGACGAGATGCGGCATGGACGTCCCCACTTCAGCGGCCCGCTCGGCCAGCCACGTGTGCCATGCCATCGTCGGTGATACGAGCGACGGACCGGATTGGCTAATGCTCGCGCTGGCGATCAGCCAAATCGTCAGCGCGCCTGTCACGAGCAGCGCCGCCAACTGGCGCCGTCGCGGCCGCAGGATGGCTGCTGCGGCGCCGGCGTAGAGCAGAGGCACGACGTAGAAGAAGTACCGGTCGTTGATCCCGGCGGTGTAGCGGACGGTGAACGAGCCGCCGATGACGGCGAAGATGGGTACGACGCTGAGCAGGATCGCGGCCAGCGCATGCTCCTCGTGCGGCACGCGCCGCCCGATCGTCATGACCGACCAGGCAGCTGCGAGCGCCAGCGGAACTGCGCCGCACGCAACGACGACGTAGACGACGAGCTCGCGGGTCGCGACCCCGGTGCCGGGCGGAAAGAGCGAGCCGTGGGTCGGGTCGCCGTAGTTGCCGAGCACGCGACGCACGGAACCGGTCGCGAGCACGAGCAGCGTGCCAACCATGACGATGGCGATCATCGGCGCGTGGGCGCGCACCGCCGCCGCTGCACGATCGCGGAGTGAACCGTCGTGCCTGAGCAGCACATCGAGTAAGAGCGCGAGGACGTACGCCGGGGCGAGCACGAGCAATTGGGTGCGCGCGACGAAGGCGATTGCGAGCGCGATCGCAACGAGCACGTCGCCGCGAAGGCCGGGTCGCCGGATCCCGTAGAGCATCGCCGAGCACACCCAGACGAATGCGGGGTACGCCACGACCTCCGTCATCACGGTGCCGGCCATCGCCATCCACGGAACCGCGACGCTCAGCGCTGCAACAAGGAGGGCGGCACCGTGCGAGCGCAGCGCCTGGCGCGTCAGCAGATATGCGGGAATCGCCGCCGAGGCCATCACGAATGCTCCGACGACGCGGCCCGCGTCCCATGCCGTGGTCGTCGCCGCGACGCGGTAGAACGGCGCGAGCATCACTGAGTGCAGCAGAGCCCACGAGTTGAACCAGAAGCTGCCCGGGGTTGGCACCGCTCCGTGTGACAGGACGATTGCCTGCTTCACGTAGCCGAGCTCGTCGGGCATGATCACGAACTCCGAGAGCTGGAGCGCGAACACAGCCGCGGCCGCGCCCGCGACTACGACTATTCCGGCGACAGGCAACGCTACGACGACCGACCCCCGCCCAACTTTGGCTCCGGCGAACCGCATCTAAGTCGGCGTCAGTTCAGCACGTCGCGCAGCCAGCGGAGAAATCGGTCCGCCCCGACATCGGGTGCGAACACGCGCGGGATGGCAAACGGATCGCCGCCGGTCTCCACGGCGACGGGCTGGTTCACGACGGCGTACTCGAAGCCCGCCTCGACGACGGCTCGGCGCGCCTTGTCGCTGACGTCGTGGCGGGGGATCCCGAACGGATAGGAGAAACCGCTGGGTCTCTTGCGCGTCCACGCTCGGACGTCATCGCGGCTGCGCTCGACCTGGGCGCGGATCTCCTCGGTCGGCTGATGCCCGAGGTTCACGTGATCGCGCGTGTGGGCGCCGACCTCGATCCCCCGGGTCCGGGCGATCCGCTTGAGTTCCTTGACTGTGATGGGCCGGGTTGTCGCCGTCGGTTCGCCCGCCGCAACGCCGGCCCAGTCGCGCAGCTCCACGAGCGTCTGCTCGATCTGGCTCGAGCTGCTCGGCTGAGTGAGGCGGTGGAGCTCTCTGCGGGCGATCTCGCGTTGCTCAGGCGTGACTGTCTCCCAGGAGCGCCCGTTGATGCGCAGCTTCGCGGGCCGGCGACCTGGGCCTGTGATCAGCCGCTGCATCTCGTCCCAGAAGAACTGGCGGCCGGTCTCGATCGGGCCCGTCGCTGCGAACAGCGTGGCTGGCAGACCAGCCTCAGTCAGAAGCGGGATCCCGGTAGTCAGGTTGTCGATGTAGCCATCGTCGATCGTGATCGCGATCCGCCCCGAACCTGCCTCGCCCGCGCTAACGGTCGCGGCGATTTCGTCGAGCCGCACGACGTCAAACTGCTCGCCAAGCACAGCCAGCTGGGACTGGAAGTTCGCGGGTGACACGCAGAGCCCGAGTGGATCGGGATGCCCGGTCGCGAACCGGTGATAGAGGAGCACGAGATCGACCTTCGCGGCGGCCGTCGTTGAGGTCGTTCTCACAACCCCGGGCCCGCGCGCGGCCGCCGGGGCGCGGCGCGAGCCCGCGACCACCCCAAGGTTCTCAGCGGCACGGGCAGCACGCTCGACCGCATCGGCACGCCGCCCGCGCGTCAACGCGGCGACCGCACCCGCACCGGACCTGATGCCTTGTCGGAGCGCAGTTCCCGAAGGACGGCTGCCGGCAATTCCGCTGCGAACGCCATAGCGCCAGGACCGCCCGAATGCCCCTCCCGACCACAGTGCACGCTCTACTGCGAGCGCCGGGTCATAGCGGACAAGCCAGCCCCAGTGCCCCAGCTGCCGCTGCGCTTCGTGCTCCTCCGACAACCAGTCGGTGGCGTCGCGGCCATCGACCGGGGCGCGGAAGCCGCCGACACCAATGAGACTGCGCCGCCAGAACGACAGGTTGCCGCCGAACAGCGTGCGTTTCGCCGGGTCGAGCTCGAGCACCTCGTCGCCCAAGTCGATCAACCCGAGTCGGCCGGCGTCCCAATCGGCGGCATCTGCGCGGATCGGGCCGCCCACGGCCGCGACCGAATGCGGCGACGACTCCCAGGTCGCTCGGAGCGCATCGAGCCAACCCACGGGAACGACGACGTTGCTGTCGACGAAGGCGATCACATCGGCGGTCGACGTCGCGAGCGCCTGCTGACGTGCCTCCCACGCCGTCTCGGCGCGGATGTCGCGCAACCCGTCGCCTGCCTCGCGCTCGAGCGCGCGGAGGCAGACGGCGATGGGGCCGCGGCCATGCGCAGACGCGACGACAACGTCAATACCTGGCGTCATTCGCCCGCCAGCCGAAGCGCTTCTCGCAGGCCGCCCTCGACGTTCTCGGTCGCGCTCTCCCACGTCCGCGACGCCACATGTTCAATCCCATGCTTGCTGCGCCTCGCGCGCAGGGCGGGGTCGGCGAGCAGGTGCTCGAGCTCGCCGGCGACACCTTCCACTGTCAGCGGCGCGAAAGACAGCGTCTCGTGAGGGCCATATGCAGCACGGGTGCTCGGTGTATCGGCCTCCACGCAGGGAAGTCCGCAAGCGAGCATCTCCTGCGCGACCAGCGAGTAGTTCGTCAGTGACAACACGACGCCTACGGTTGCCCGCGAGTACACCTCCGCCAGCGCATCGCGGTCCAACACGCCTCGGTCGCGCGCTTCAAGTGAGCGCGGGGTTCCCCGCGGATCCCCGAACAACTCGATCTGCACCCCCGGCCGTCGCCGTTTCAACTCCGCCAGCGCCAACAACAGCAGCGGAACCGCCCGTCGCGGGGTGGTCGTGCGTGAATACGCCAGCACGACGGCGTCGGCCCGCTCGACGGCTCGGGGGCGATAGACGGACTGATCAACTCCGAGCTCGAACCAGGACGCCGTCGCCCCGTAGTTCTGCGTCACGAGGTCGCGCAGCCAGCGCCCGGCGGTGATGCAGTGCAGTCCGAGCCGGTAGGTCTGGTCGGCCCAGCGGCGTTCGGCCGACTCGGCGAAGAATTCGGGCTCGTGGTCTTGGACCAGGTACGCGCGCCCCTTGCAGCCCTCGAGCATCAGCACGCGGTGCACGGTCTGCCAACCGGTAGCTACGGCAATGTCGGCGCCCGACCAGCCGTCGAAGCCAACCCGCACGGCGCCGCGCATCCCGCCAAACCACGCCTGGACAGTTGCAGCGGCATCGACGTCGTCGTTCCGCCCCCCCGGGTCGTGCACCCACAGCGACAGTTCGTGGCCGCGTCCCTCCAGCTGCCGGACCAGGTTGAGGATCGTGTCGTGCCCGCCGCTGCCCTCGAGCAGCCACGGGACGACGATCGCAATCCGCAGCGACGCCGCTCCCGCCGCCTCGCGCGCACCGGGCTGGAGCGGCGCGTCGCCGGCGCGCTCCCACTCGGCGACATCGACGAAGTCGACCTCGATCGGGCTGGGCGAACCCCCGCCTCGCAGCACCCGCCGCAGCATGCTCAGGCGTCCGACAGCCGCTTCCAGCGTCGCCGCAGGACTCGTCGCGTCGGCCATGTCAGCGCGCGGCCAACCGGCCGGTGGCGCCACCGCTTCAGCCGTGCGTACATGGGGTGACGCTTGACGCGCCAGATCGGGCGCAGCTCGCCCTCGTATTCATTGCGCTCGATCAGGATCCGCCGGTGCGCGTCCATGAACGCGCGGATGTCGGCAGCTAGCCGCCGCCCGCTGGGCGTGGGCGGAGGTAGCTCGCGGATGCGACGAAGCGCAGCTGCCATGAACATCCCTGACTGCTCCCACGACGGCCACGCACGCGCGGTTTCGACCGCGTTCAGCCGCAGGAAGTGCAGGTAGCCGCGGTCAGCAGCGAGCAGGTCCAACTCGCGGGCGGTGCCGCGCAGGTCGTCCCAGTCGGTCACCAGTCCGTTCCACCCGTGCTCGACGTACTCGTCGTGCCCCGTCACGGGCGACACCACGCAGGTCGCGCCGCGGTGCATGCCCTCCAACGGCGGCCCGAACATCCCTTCGACGGAAGACAGCTTCAAAACGACGTCGGTGCGTCCGAAGAGTTCCGACATTTCATCACGCGACAGTGGACCCACGACCTCGTCGGCCGGCAGCCCGCCCTCCACACTCGCCACATCAGGCACGACCAAAGTCACGTGATGCGGCTCCTTCATCGCGGCTGCGGCGTACGCGGCCGCATCCACGCCCTTGAACCAGACACCTGCATAGCCCTCGACCAGCACGCGAAGCGGCTCCCGCCGGCGCACGTGGACCTTCGATGGCAGCGGGAACGCGTGCTTGTCGATGCCGTTGCGGACGTAGAAGACGCGCGCCTCGGGGCGCGTCTCGCGGATGGTTTCGGCGATCCAGCGCGCCTCGGTGATGAAGTCGACGGGAAGGTCCATCGTCAGCGAGGCGCCGATCCGCTCGGCTTCGTCCGGGTGGTAGAAGCGATCCTCGAGCGACTGCACGAAGTAGGCGTAGCGGTCGGCGCTGAGCTCGAACAACGAAAACGCCGTTTCCCACCAAGTCGCAACCGCGATGTCGAAGTGCTCGTGCCGGGCCGCCGGCAGCGTCTCCACCGGGATGTCCGTCAGACCCCGGTAGCGCCACGGTGGCTCCTCCTGCTCGCGAGCGAGCACGAGCGTCACGTCGAAGCCGTGCCGGTCCGAGAGCTGCCGCGCGTGCTCGACGACAACGCCGACGCCGCCGGAGAGCTGAAGGTCGTTGAGGAGGAACGCGACTCTCACGCGGGCTTTTCGGCATCCGCGAGCCGCGCCTCGAGCTCGCGGATGTACTGGAGGTACTCGTCGTTCTCCTTGATGATTTCGCGCAGCCGGCTGAGATCCGCCTCGCGCTGGCGCTGCCAGCGCCGCTGCTCCTCCATGTCGACCTGGGCAACGGCCGCGGATGGCGCGAACTCCTCATGCCGTGGTCCAAAGACGACGAGCAGGTGCGACGGCACGCCCCCCGGCTCGAGCTCAACGGGCACGGGCCGCAGCTCCGGCTCGGCGTCCTCGCGCACGACCCCCGAGCCTTGCAGCATCACCTGCCGCAGGACCACCCGCTCGTTCGGAAGCAGCGCGAGTAGCTCCTCGAAGGCCCCCTCGCCCCAGACGGTCTGGTGGTGCGGGTTCTGAATCGACCAGAACGCATCGTTGGGGACCGACAGCACGACCGAGACGCCGTGCCGCTCCGCGAGATCGACGAGTGTCGAAACCAGCGGCACGAACGAGCCGAGATGTTCGATGCACTCGAAACAGGTGACCGTCGCCGGTCCCTCACCGGCCTGCTCCTTGATTGCGGCGGCGACGCTCGCGACGTCCGGCTCGGACGAAAGGTCGGCCTCCATCGTCGAAACGTTCTCCCCGGGCAGCTCGCGCCGCGCCTGGTCAAGCGCATCGGCTGAGAGGTCCACGAGCAACGTGCGCTCCGCGAAACGGCCCCCGAGGCCGCGCGCCGCGCCCACGCCGGTGCCACACCCCAGGTCGCTCCAGAACACACTCGCATGTACGAGTGGAGCCGCTAGCGCATAGCGCAACTGGTGCTCCACCCGAATAGCGGGTTCGGTCTCGCGAGTGATGCGTTCCTGCCAGTCAGGCACGATCGAAGGGTAACCGCGGCAATAATCGACCCCTGCATGATGTCCGGCACAGTCACGCGCAGAGCTCGTTTTCCCTACAGCTTCGACTACGGTGGCTCGCCCTATCCACCGCCTGCGGTGGGCGCGGCGCTGCGGATCGCGTTCGTCGGACAGTCGACTTACTTCCGGGCGACATCGCTCGACGAACAGAGCGACCGCGTACGCACGACGTATGTCGAGTTCCGCGAGGGGCGGAATCCCGACGACCTGATGGCGGCATTGCGCGATCACGACCCGCACGTCGTGATCGTGTTCCGCCCGGAGCTGATCCCGCCAGGGCTCTTCCACGGGCAGCGTTTCGCCGCGCTCGGATTCCTGACCGAGCCGCTGCCGCGGATCGCCGGTGCGCGCCACCCCGATCTCGACCGGCGCCTCCACGAGCTACGCGCGATCGACCAGTCGAATTTCGACCGCGTCGTTGCGTTCGACCCGTTGTTCGTCGAGACCGCCGAAGAGATCATGCCGGTCTGGCGCTCACTGCCGCTCCCGGTCGCCGACCGCTACTACCGCGACGTGCGCCCGATCACGGCGGCGCCGCACATCTGCTTCGTCGGTCGTTCCACACAGCACCGCGAGCGCTTCCTGCTGCCGATCAAGCACGAGTTCGACATCCTGCACCTTGCCTTCGGCGTCGACGCCGATCGCCTGGAGGCCGTGCTAGATGAGCACGACGTGACCATCAACCTGCACAACGAGCCGTACGAGTCGTTCGAGAACCGCGTCTGCATCCACCTCGCGGCCGGTCACCTGGTGATCAGCGAGCGGCTCAACCCGCGGCATGGACTCGAGCCTGGAATCGACTACATCGAGATCGGCAGTCCGGACGAGCTGCTCGACCTGATCCTCGCGCTGCACCGCTGGCCGGGCAGCTATGACCGCGTGCGGGTCCGCGGCCGGATGAAGGCCGAGCAGTACCGCGCGTCCGAGGTCTACCCGCGCCTGATGAACGACCTATACCTCGACCTGGCGCGGTTCGGGACCGGGCGCGGCTAGAGCTCTTCCGCGATCCTGGGCGCCTCTTTGTTGAAGACGTAGAAGCCGAGCGCGAAGAGGCCGACGATGATCGCCAGCGGCACGAGCAGGTTGACAGTGCCGCCGGCCGCCTCGGCCGCCGTCATCGACTGCGGAACGAAGGCGTGCTTGGCGGCCTGGATGATCGCGGCGAACGGGTTGAACATCACCAGCAGGTGCCGCAGCGTCGCGTCGATGCGCTCGACCGGATAGAAGATCGGCGTGCCGTAGAAGAGGGCCTGCAACAGCACTTCCGTAATCGGCTTCACGTCGCGATAGCGCACGAACAGGCACGACACGAGCATCGCCGCGCCGCTTGTCAGCATGACCATCAGCAGCAGGATCACGGGCAGCTCGAACCACTGCCACTGCGGGTGGACGCCGCGCACCACGGAGAAGATGAACACGGCCACCAGGTTCAGCAGCAGGTTGAGAAACGCGGTCGCCACGACCGCCGTAGGGATCACCAGGCGCGGGAACTGGACCTTGCGCACGAGCGGCTCACGCGCGACGACCGAGTCGACGGCGCTCGACACGCCTTCCGCGACGAATGAGTAGAGGACGATCCCGAGCAGCAGCAGAACCTCGTAGTGGGGCACCTTCCCGAACTTGATGAAGTTGGTGAAGACGAAGAGCAGGATCCCGAACAGCATCAGCGGCCGCACGAGCTGCCAGAGGTAGCCCAGCGCCGAGCCGTAGAACTTCAGCTTGAAGTCGGTCAGCGTCAGCGTGCGCGTCAACGCGATGAATCGCCGCGGATCGCTCCCGAGCGCGGACGGCCCCTGGACGATCCGCATCTCGGCCGGCATGTTCACCGTGCTCATGCGTGCACGCCCTCGCGATCGATCTCGATCTGGAACGGGATGTCCACCACGGCGTCCGTCTCGCGGGTTCCGGTCACGACCATCGAGGCGAAGCGCTCGCGGCGGTCGATCCACGCGATCATCCCGCCGCCTCGCGCGATCGCCGGCGTAGCGAAATAGCGGTCGGGGGCGAAGACGTTGTCGAACCCGATCCGGAACTCGATCTCGTCGCCGGCGGTGAACCTGCCGGTCGGCTGCCCGAGGTCGAGCGTCGACGCCTGGAGCACGGTCGTCTTCTGGCTGTTTTGGAGCACGAATCCGAACAGCGGATCGTCGAGCGTCTCGTTGAAGTGCACACGCGCAGCGAACGCGCAGCGCTTGCCGCTGTGCAGCTGCGAGGTGCGCATCCCATGCTCGTCTTCAAACCAGGCCTCGACGATCTCGGCCCGCCGGTCGCCGAACCGGTCATGCTCGCGCTCCTCCTCGTGACCGGCCGTCTCCTGCCGAAAGTTCACATCCAGGTACTCGTTCGCGATCCGGTTGGGCTCGCCGATGTCGACTACGCGGCCGCGCTCCAGCAGCATCGCGCGGTCGCAGAAGCGCTCGACCGCGCTCATGGCGTGGGTTACCAGCAGCACCGTCCGGCCCTGCTCGCGAATCCGGTTGAACTCGTCGAAGCACTTCTGCTGGAAGGCGGCGTCACCTACTGCGAGCACCTCGTCGATCAGCAGCACATCGGCGTCGACCTGGACCATCACCGAGAACGCCAGCCGCACCAGCATTCCCGACGAGTAGTTCTTCAGCTTCAGGTCGGTGAACTCATGAAGCCCGGCGAAGTCGATCACGGCGTCCGCTCGCCGGCGCGCCTCGCGCGGCGACAGTCCGAGCATCACCCCGTTCAGAACGATGTTGTCCTCCGCCGCCAGGTCGGGGTTGAAGCCAACGCCGAGCTCGATGAAGGTGGACAAACGGCCGGCGATCCCGATCTGGCCGGCGTCGGCACGGTAGATCCCGGCCATGAGCTTGAGCAGCGTCGACTTGCCGGAGCCGTTGCGGCCGACGATCCCGAAGAACTCCCCCTGCTCGACCGCGAATGAGACGTCCCGCAGCGCCTGCAGCACGTCTTTGCGGGTCCGCCGGAAAGGGTGCAGCGCACGCTCCTTGAGCGTGTGGCTGACCTCGTGCGGGATCTCGAATTTCTTCGAGACACCCTCGACCACGACGGTGTTCACCGAGGCGAATTTACTCATACGCAACTGCAAGAGACCGGCCGATCGGGCTACGCCCTAGAGTCGGCGCCGTGCCCCTGTTCCGCCGCCTCACCCGCGAGCGACGGCGAATCGGGCTCCGTGTGCATGAACCCGTGTCCACCCAATTCGGATTGGACCGCGGCCGGCCGGTCGACCGCTTCTACATCGAGCGCTTCCTCGAGCGGAACAGGGAGTTGATCCGCGGGCGCGTGCTCGAGGTCCAGGAGCGGACCTACATCGACTGGTTCGGGACCGGCGTCGACCAGGCCGACGTGCTGCATGCGGGACCAGGGAACCCGGAGGCAACGCTGGTAGGCGACTTGACAACCGGCGACGGCATTCCACAGGGCGCCTACGACTGCATCATCCTCACGCAGACGCTGCCGTTCATCTACGACGTCCGCGCCGCCGTGCGCGGCACGCGCAGCGCGCTCAAGCCCGGCGGGGCGATCCTCGCGACCGTCCCCGGCATCAGCCAGATCAGTCGCGAGGACATGCGCGACTGGGGCGACTGGTGGCGCTTCACGAGTGCCTCGGCCAAGCGTCTGTTCGAGGACGAGTACGGCACCGAGAACGTCGAGACCGAGGTGCACGGGAACCTCGTGGCGGCGTGCGCGCTGCTCTACGGGCTGGCGCAGGAGGAGCTGACGCGCGAGGAGCTCGAGCGCCGGCAGGACGACTACGAGGTCATCGTCACCATCAAGGCCAGGCGCACGACATGAGCGATCGCGACAAGCGGCTCACGCTCGTCGCCTGCATCTTCGCCTCGGTCGTCGTGTTCCTCGACGGCACGGTCGTGAACGTCGCGTTGCCGGCGCTTCGTGCCGACCTCCATGCCGGGCTCGCCACCCAGCAATGGGTTGTCGAGGCGTATCTGCTGACGCTGGGCTCGCTGATCCTCGCCGGCGGCTCGTACGCCGACATCCGCGGCCGCAAGCACTCCCTGATGCTTGGCGTGGCGCTGTTCGCCGTTACATCGCTGGCGTGCGCGGTCGCGCCAACCTCCGCCTTCCTCGTGGCGGCCAGGACCTTGCAGGGCGCCGCGGGTGCCATCCTGGTCCCCGCTTCGCTCGCCGTCCTCACGGCCACTTATGACGACGAGGAAGAGCGCGGCGCCGCCGTCGGCTCGTGGACGGCCTGGACCGGCATCGCATTCGTCATCGGCCCGCTCGCCGGTGGGACGCTGGTCGACACGATCTCGTGGCGCGGGGTGTTCGCAATCAACCTCCCTATCGCCGCCGCCACGCTGTGGCTCGCGTCGCGCTACGTCCACGAGAGCAAGGACCCAGAGGCGGCCGGAGCGATCGACTGGCCGGCGGCGCTGCTGTCAGTGATCTGGCTCGGCGGCTTCGTCCTCGCGCTGATCGAGCAGCCCGACCACGGCTGGGGCGACCCGCTCGTGTTCGTCCCGCTGATCGCGGCTGCCGTCGCACTGCCCGCGTTCATCTGGCGTGAGGCCCACCACCCGCACCCGATGCTGCCCCTCGGGCTCTTCAAGGTGCGCAACTTCAGCGCTGTCAACCTGGCCACGCTCCTGATCTACGGCGGCCTTGGCGCCCTGACGTTCTACCTGATCATCTTCCTGCAGGAGGTAGGGGGCTACAGCGCTCTCGGCGCCGGAGTCGCGTTCGTGCCGGTCACGCTTGTGATGTTCACGCTGTCCCGCCGCTTCGGGGCGCTCGCGATGCGGATCGGGCCGCGGGTTCCGATGACGGTCGGGCCGTTGCTTGGCGGCGCGGGCCTGTTCTGGCTCAGCCGCATCGGCAGCAACCCCCAGTACGCGACTGAGGTCCTGCCGGGGCTGTTGCTGTTTGCGCTTGGCCTCTCGATGACGGTCGCGCCGCTCACAGCGACGGTCCTCTCGTCGGTCCCCCAGCACAACGCCGGTGTCGCCTCCGGCGTCAACAACGCCGTGGCCCGCGTGGCCGGCCTGCTCGCGATCGCTGTTGTGGGCGCGATCGTCTCGAGCAGCTTCGGCTCCGCGCTCGACAGCAAGCTGCCGCCGCGCGCGCTCGATGCGGCACGCGGGCAGCCGCTGGTCACGCACGTTCCGGCGAGCGTCCCGCCGGGTCAGCGCGCGCAGGCCAAGGCGACGCTGACGAACGCCAGCGTCCACGCGTTCCGGTCCGGCATGACGCTGTGCGCGCTGCTCGTCGCCGCCGGCGGAGTGATCTCCGCCGTCGGCGTCCGCAACCGCGTCAGGCCGGCTGCTTCTCCCGCGTCGGAAGCGACAGCGACAGCTTCGACACGCTGACGGCGCCACGTTTGGAGAGGCTCAGGCTGCGCACCAGTGAATCCGCCCCGTGGCCGGCGCGGACAGGGCGGACTGCAAAGCTCGCCGGCTCAGGCTTCCAGCCGGCGAGCTTCGGCAGTCCTGATGAGCTCGCGCACGTATGCCCGGCGATGAGCCTTGAGCGCGCTGCCGGCGTTCTTCCTGCGCCAGAAGGGCGCAGTCGTGAATCGTCGGGCGGCGTCGGCATAGGTCCGGGCGGCGGAGCGCAGCTGTGGCGAGTCGAGCTGGTCCATAGGTGGGGTCAACCCTATGCAGAAAAGGGGGCCCGGCGCATGGGCCATCTGTCCAAACCTGCGGCTCTAGGAGGCCTGAACGCGCATTCCGTCGGTCATGACGGAGAGGTACCGCTTCCAGGCCTTCGGCTTCGGCGCGGGCCCCATGGTCGCGGCCTGGGCCGCGGCGCAACAAAAGGCGTGAATGTCCTCGGACACGATGTCCTGGCGCAGGTCACCCTCGGCCTTGGCGCGTTCGACCAGGCTCGCGACCGTCTCAGCCACCTGGCGCTTCAGCTCGGCCAGGTGCTGGTCCTCCTGCAGGAGCTGCTGCGCCATCGACTGGAAGAAGCCGCGGTCGCGCACCTGGAACTCGGTCACGAGCCCCATGAACTGCAGCAGGCCGTCCCACGCTCGGCGCTTGCGCGCCGCGGCCTCGGCGGCGGCGAGCAGCTGGTGGATCTTGCGCTCGAACACGGCGGCGATCAGGTCGTCCTTCGTCTCGAAGCGGCGGAAGATCGTCGCCTGGCCCACGCCGGCGCGCGCGGCGATGTCCGCCACGCACGCCGAGTTGCCCTTCTCCGCGAACGCCTCCTCGGCAGCCTCGAGGATCAACTCGAGGTTGCGCGCGGCGTCGGCTCGCAGAGCGGTTGCCATCAGGCGGCCGCCAAGGCCGGCTCGCCGGTTGCGATGTTCGCCACGTCGCGCCCGCGGATGAGCAGGAGGATGAGGACTGCTCCGGTCGCCATCAGGATCCCGCCCACAGTAAACGCTGTGGTGTATCCGGATACCGGGGAACCGCTGTGGTTGAACGCGACGGTCGACAGGACGGCCAGCCCGAGCGCGCCGCCCACCTGCTGCGAGGTGTTCAGCAGGCCTGAGGCGAGGCCCTGGTCGTCTCCGTGCACGCCTGTCGTCGCCATCAGCGTGATCGGCACGAACGTCATGCCCATGCCGAGCCCGATGAACAGCAGGCCCGGCAGGACGTCGGCCACATAGCTGCCGTGCGCCGGCAGCCCTGTGAGCAGGAAAATGCCGACGGTCGCGGTCGTGATGCCGATGACCGTCTGCACGCGCGCCCCGAGCCGCTTGATGCCCTGCTGGGCGAGTCCGGCGCCGACCAGGATCAACGCGGTCACCGGCAGGAACGAGAGGCCGGCCTTCAACGGGCTGAAGTGCAGCACGTTCTGCACGTACAGGGTCACGAAGAAGAACATCGAGAACATGCCGGCCGCGACCAGCGTCATCACCGTGTTCGCCCCGGTCAACGACCGCTTGCGGAAGATCCCGAGGCGGACCAGCGGCGCTTTCGAGTGCGTCTCGGTCCAGACGAACGCGGCGAAGAGCGCCGCCGCCACCGCGCCCAGGCCGATCACGCGACCCGAGCCGAAGCCCCAGGCCTGCGCCTTGACGATCGCGTAGACGAGCACGACCAGGCCGGACGTGACGGAGATCGCGCCGGCGACGTCCACCGACTGCGGCTTGTGCTCCGCCAGCGTGTTCGGGACGTAGCGCAGGGCGGCCACGATCGCCGCGATGCCGACGGGCACATTCACGAAGAAGCACCACTGCCAGGACAGGAGGTCGGTCAGGACGCCGCCCAGGAGCAGGCCGATGGCGGCGCCACCGGCGGCGATCGCCGACCAGACGCCAAGCGCCTTGTTGCGGTCCGGGCCCTCGGCGAACGTCGTCGTGATGATGGACAGCGCCGCCGGCGACACGAGTGCGCCGCCCAGGCCCTGAAGGCCACGGCCCAGGATCAGCATCTCGGAGCTCGACGCGAGCCCGTTCAGCAGCGACGCGCCCGAGAAGACTGCGACGCCGACCAGGAACAGGCGGCGGCGCCCGAAGAAGTCGGCCGCGCGTCCGCCCAGCAGCAGGAAGCCGCCGAACATCAGGGTGTAGGAGTTGATGACCCACTGCAGGTCGGCCGAGGAGAAGTGGAGGCTGCGCTGGATAGAGGGCAGCGCGACGTTGACGATCGTCGCGTCCAGGATGACCATGAATTGGGCCAGGCAGACGACTACGAGCGTCGCCCAGCGGTTCATTGCGGGAGAGGAAGAACCGGAGTGCATGCTCCGGATGTTACTATGAACCGGAGTGGTTGCTTCGCTTATTTGTCGTCCTGGAGGAGGATCACAGATCCGCCTCACGGCCGATGTTCGAATAGGGGCTTGAGAGGAGTATTCGATCCGTGGCCAGCCTCGCCGCCCCAGTAACCCTTCAGCGCCCGGCATCGCGCCGGATCAGCATTCCGCGACCGGTCCTGATCACGGGACTGATCGTGCTGGTCGCCGTGGTCGTGCTCACTGCGTTGCCGGGCGCTTACGCAGCGATCCGCGCCGGAATTGCGCAGATCCCCGATGCCAAGCTCGGCTGGATCGCGCTCGCGCTGGGGCTCGAGGCGCTCTCGTTCCTCGGCCACATCGTGCTCTTCCGCGCCGTCTTCGTCGACGGCGAGGCGCGCGTGGGCTACGCCGCCAGCTACGAGATCACGATGGCCGGCCACGCCGCCACCCGCATCTTCGGCGCCGCGGGTGCCGGCGGCGTCGCGCTGCAGGTGTGGGCGCTGCGCAAGGCCGGGCTGTCCGGCCGCAGCGTCGCGGCGCGGATGGTCGCCTTCATCGTGCTCCTCTACAGCTTCTACGCGGTCACGGTCGCCGTGGTCGGCTTCGGTCTCTGGACCGGCGTTCTGCCGGGCGGCGGCTCGCCGCTGCTCACCATCGTCCCGGGCGTGGTCGCGATCGTGGTCATCGGCGGGGCGCTGCTCTCGAGCCGGCTCGCCACGCGTCTCCATCTGAACGGCAAGGTGGCGCGCGCAGCCACGACCGTCTCCGAGGGCGTCGACGGTGCCATCGATATCGTCAAGGCGCGCGACCCGCGCCTGCTCGGCGGCGTCGCCTGGTGGACGTTCGACATCGCTGTGCTCTGGGCCGCTTTCCATGCTTTCGGCGCCTCACCGCCGATCTTTGTCATCACGCTCGGCTACTTCCTCGGCCTGATCGGCAATGCGCTGCCGTTCTTCGGCAGCCTCGGCGGCGTCGACGGCGGCATGATCGGCGCGCTCGTGGCGCTCGGCGCCGCGGCGCCGGTCACGATCGCCGCGGTCGTGGTCTACCGGCTGATCTCGTGCTGGATCCCGACCCTGCCGGGCCTGGCCGCCTACCTGCAGCTGCGCCGCCGGATGAGCGACTGGGACGCCACCACGTCTGCCACGCGCTCGCCCGCCGAGCCGTCCCACAGCGGTGGGATCGACGCGGCGCGCGAGCCGGCGCTCGCGATCAGCTGAGGCAGCTCGGCGATCCGCTCCGGGCGGAGGCCGAGCAGCACGTTGGTGCCCATCTCGACGGTGATCGGGCGCTCGGTGTTGTCGCGCAGCGTGAAGCACGGGGTGCCGAGGAAGGTGGTCTCCTCCTGGATCCCGCCCGAGTCGGTCAGCACGGCGCCCGCCGCGGCGACGAGCCCTAGGAACTCGAGGTAGCCGACCGGGTCGATCGCACCGGGGATCTCGATGCCCTGCGCCTCCGCCGCCGCGCGCGTGCGCGGGTGGACGGGAAACACGACCGGCATCTCCTTCGCCACGTCCCGTAGCGCCCGCATCGCGTCGGCGAGGAGTGGCCCGTCGACAAGCGCCGGACGGTGCAGGGTCACGACGAGCTGGCCGCTGCGCGTGCCGCTGTCGAAGCGATCGCGCATCGCCACGAGGGTGTCGATCATCGTGTTCCCGACGTAGTGGATCGACTCCTCCGGGCGCCCCTCGCGCAGCAGGTTGTCGCGCGCCTCGGGCGAGTGGATGAAGAGCAGGTCCGACACGGAGTCGGTCACCACGCGGTTGCGCTCCTCCGGCATCGTCCGGTCGAAGCTGCGCAGCCCCGCCTCGATGTGCCCGATGGGGATTTCGAGCTTTGCCGCGACCAGCGCCGCGGCCATCGTCGAATTGACGTCGCCAGGGACCAGCACCAGATCCGGCTGCTCGGCCAGGAGCACCGGCTCGAGCCGCTCCATGACGCGGGCCGTCTGCTGCGCGTGCGTGCCCGACCCGACCGCGAGGAAGTGGTCGGGCTCCAGGATCCCGAGCTCGCGGAAGAAGACGTCGGACATGGCGTCGTCGTAGTGCTGACCGGTGTGGACCAGCACTTGATCGATCCCGCGGCGCTCGAGCGCGGCGACGACCGGCGCCGTCTTCATCAGGTTCGGCCGCGTGCCCACGACCGACAGGACCCTCCGCATACGCGGGCGAAGCTAGCCGAGTTCGCGCAGGCGCTTCTGCACGCGGCGCCGGCGCGCCGTGAGCTCGCCCTCGAGCTCCTCGATCGCCGCCCGGCGCGAGTGCAGCAGCTCGAGCTGGCGCTCGAGGTGGCCCAGCGCCTCCTCGAGGATCGTCCGCCGGCGGTCCTCGTCGGCGTCGCCCGAGCTCCACTCGGCGCGCAGCGCCGCACGCGCGTCCTCTGCCTCCACAAGCGTCTTCAGCTCGTCGAGCGAGACTCCGAGCAAGTCCTTCAGCTGCAGGACGTCGCGCAGGCGCTCGACGTCGGCGTCGGCGTAGACGCGGTGCGCGCCGTGCTCGCGGTCCGATGCCGGGGGCAGCAGGCCGATCTCCTCGTAGTAGCGGATCGTGCGCGTGGTCGTGCCGACCGCCTGCGCGGCCTCACTGATCCTCATGACGACAGCGCGGGCTCCGCGTCAGGCACGCGCTCCGCGTCAGGCACGCGCTCCGCGTCGGGCACGCGCACGTGCGCCGGCCGCATCAGCGAAACGCCCGCGCCCAGAAGCGACACGGCCGCCAGCACCCACAGGGCCTTGTGCATGTTGTTGATGAACGGCGCCAGCTGCTGGTCGGAAAGGCCCTTCGCAAGCCCGGAGAAGATCTTGAAGAGCACGTCCTTCGGGATCGACGCCGCGACGATCGCCATGACGAACGCGATCGAGATGACCGCACCGGTGTTCTGCACCATCACGCGCGTGCCCGCGGCGATCCCGCGCCGCGCGGCGGGGACCGTCCCCATCATCGCGGCGGTGTTCGGGCTGTTGAACATGCCCGAGCCGATGCCCACCAGCATCAGAAAGGCGGCCGAGGCGACGTAGGAAGAGCCAGGCTCGAGCGTGGTCATCGCCGCCAGGCCGGCGGCCGTAACAACCATCCCGAGCGCGGCCATCATGCGCGAGCCGCGCCGGTCTGCCCACATGCCCGCCAAAGGCGAGGAGATCACCATCCCGATCGCGAGCGGCGCCAGCTTGAGACCCGCCGTGATCGGGTCGTCGCCCTGCGCGCCCTGGAAGTAGAAGACGAAGACGAACATCAGTGCGAAGCGCGAGAGGCCGTTGATGAACGCCGCCCCGGTGGCGGCCGCGAACAGGCGGTTCTGGAAGATCGAGAGGTCGAGCATCGGCGCATTGCCACGCGACTCGACCAGGACGAACAGCGGCAGCATCACCGCCGCTACTGCAAAGCCGACGATCACGACGGGATCGCTCCAGCCCGACAGTCCGCCCTTCGAGATGGCAAGCACGAGGCCGGTCAGGCCGCCGATGAACAGCGTCGTACCAAGCAGGTCCAGCTTGCGTGTCCGGTCGGTCCGCCCAACCTCGTGGAGGACGTTTGCCGCCCACAGGCTCGCGAGGATGCCGAGCGGCACGTTGAACCAGAAGACCCAGTGCCATGAGATCGCGACCAGCACGCCGCCGAGCACCGGGCCGATGACCAGGCCGACCGCCGCCACCATCGTGTTCGTGCCCATCGCCAGACCCAGCTGCTCCCGCGGGAAGGCGTCGGTGACAATCGCGCCGGTGTTGGCAAACAGGAAGGCGCCGCCGATGCCCTGCAGCACCCGCCAGACAATCAACTGCGTCCCGTCGGCGGCGAATCCGGCGCCGAGTGAGGCGGCGGTGAAGATCAGGAAGCCGAGCACGTAGGCGCGCTTTCGCCCGAACAGGTCCGACAGCCGGCCCGCGGTGACCACCAGCACGGTCGAGGCGATCATGTACGCGAGGATCACCCAGACGAGCGACAGCAGCGTGGTGCCGAGGCTGCGCTCGAGGTCCGGCAGGGCGATGATCAGGGTGCCGGAGTTGATCGTGGCGAGCAGCATTCCCACGCTGGTGCAGGAGAGCGCCCACCACTTGTACTGCTCGTGATCGGACTGGACAGGGCGGCGTGTTCGACTCATACGAATTGTAAGTTTACGTCAACGTACGATTTGTGTCCACGCCAGATCTCCTAGATTCCGCCCGATGGAAGCCGCGCGTGAGCACGACATCGTCCTTTTCGGCGCCACTGGTTTCACTGGCGCTCTCACTGCCGAGTACCTGGCCGCCAACGCGCCCGCGTCGACGCGCTGGGCGCTTGCCGGGCGCAATCTCGAGAAGCTCGAGCAGCTGCGTGAGCGGCTCGGCGTCGAAGTGCCACTGCTGAAGGCCGACGTCAACGACGACAAGTCGATGGCCGACGTGGCCGCATCGACTCGGGTCGCCATCACGACCGTCGGGCCGTACATCGAGCACGGCGAGCCGCTCGTCAAGGCGTGCGCCGAGCACGGTACCGACTACACCGACCTGACCGGCGAGCCTGAGTTCGTCGATCGCATGTACCTGAACCACCACGCGGCGGCCGAGCGCAGCGGCGCGCGGATCGTGCACGCCTGCGGCTTCGACTCGATCCCGCACGACCTTGGCGCGCGCTTCACGGTCGAGCAGCTGCCGGAGGGGGTGCCGCTGCACGTCCGCGGCTTCGTCCAGGCCAGCGGCATGTTCTCGGGCGGCACGTTCGCCTCCGCGCTGACCGCCTTCTCGCGGGCGCGCCACAACTTCGAGGTTGCGCGCGAACGCAAGCGCGTCGAACAGCGCCCGGACGGCCGCATCGTGAGGAGCGAGCGCCCGCGGCCGCATCATGAATCCGACATCGGCTCGTGGGTCCTGCCGTTCCCCTCGATCGACCCGCAGATCATCCTGCGCTCGGCACGCGCGCTGGACCGCTACGGGCCGGAGTTCACCTACGGTCACTACGTCGCCACCGGTGGGCTGGCGCCGACGGTCGCGCTACCGATCGGGGTCGCCGGCGCGTTCACACTCGCCCAGATCCCGCCGGCGCGCAACTGGATGCTGAGCCGTGTGCCGGCCGGCACGGGGCCGAGTGAGGAGAAGCGGGCGAACTCGTGGTTCCGCGTGCGCTTCCACGGCGAGGGCGGCGGCGAGCGCATTGTCTGCCAGGTCAGCGGGGGCGATCCAGGCTACGGCGAGACCTCGAAGATGCTGGCCGAGGCGGCGCTGTGCCTGGCGAACGACGAGCTGCCGGAGACGGCCGGGCAGGTCACGACGGCGCAGGCGATGGGCGCCGCGCTGACCACGCGCCTGAAGCGCGCTGGAATCAAGTTCGATGTGCTGGAAGCCGCTTAGCGCGATCGCGCTGGTGGCCGTCGCCCTGGCGGGCTGTGGCGACAGCAAGAAGCCGGCGCCGGCGGTCAGGCTCACGATCGACGCGCCGAGCGACATGGCGCTGCTGCACCAGAACTCCGTCGAGGTCCACGGCGTGGTCTCGCCGCGCAGCGCGAGCGTGGCGGTCGAGGGGCGCGACGTGCGGGTGGGGTCCGGGCGCTTCAGTGCGACGGTGGCGTTGCGGCCCGGTACGAACCTGATCGACGTGGTAGCGGGGGGGCCCGGTGGCGCCAGGCCCGCGATGGTCGCGTTGCGGGTCCGCCGCCAGGTCACAGTGTCGGTGCCCGACCTGACGGGCTTCACGCCGTCGGACGCGAAGGATGCGCTGGCGGGATTGGGGCTGGAGGCCGACGTTCACAAGTCGAGCGGCCTGTTCGACTTCCTGATACCCGCCGACGCGCGGGTCTGCCAGACCGATCCTCCGGCGGGGACTCAGGTCAATCCCGGTACGACGGTGAACGTCTTCGCGGCGAAGAGCTGCTAGGTCCGCGACTCGGTCGCGATCAGGCGGATCCGCGGCGTGCCGTGGCGGCGCTCGACGCCCAGCACGACGTTGCCCTTGATCGGCGGGCGGCCCGTTCGCTCGACCGTGAAGTCCGCCTCGGCCCGTCCGACCGTGCCCGACTCGACCTGGAGGTTGTCGAGCTTGTAGGCCTTCGTCGCCTGCGACCGGAACTGGGTCGCGTACGCGCCGACCACAGCGTGGCGTCCCGTCTGGACATCGGACGCGGACACCCGCCTGACGTCCGGTGACAGCAGCCGTGTCAGCGCGCGGGTGTCCTCGTGCGCGTAGGCGCTCGCGAAGCTGCGGGCTGCGTTCTCGACGTCGGAGTCCGACAGCGGTCGGTTCGGGTCGCTGCCGCCGCCGGTGACCGCGAGCGCCGTGACCACGAGCGCGATCAGGAAGAAGGCGCCGATCACGGTCACCTCCACGATCAGGTTCCTGCGCTTCTTCTCCTTGCGGGCGATGCGCGCCGTTGGCGCCGTCGGCGGCGCCTCGATCACGCGCGTCTCGGCCAGCGGCGCTGCGTCGCCGCGCGCGACCGACTGACCGAGCTCGCGCGTGACCTGTCCTTGGGCGGCGGCCAGCGCTGCGCGGCCCAGATCGCCTGCCGACGGGTAGCGCCGTTGGGGGTCCTTCTCGAGGGCGCGGGCGATAACGTCGTCGAACTCATCGGGAATGGCGGCCAGGTCGGAGGCGCGGGGAGGCTGCGATTCAAGGTGGGCCGTGATCGTGGCCGCGGCGGTGGGGCGGCGGAACGGCGGGTAGCCCATGAGCGCGGTGAAGAGCAGA
Organism: Thermoleophilaceae bacterium; assembly: GCA_036269895.1. Lineage (GTDB taxonomy): Bacteria > Actinomycetota > Thermoleophilia > Solirubrobacterales > Thermoleophilaceae > DATBDN01. The sequence continues at coordinate 8,728 of DATBDN010000167.1, read as the reverse complement.
CAGCCGAGCGCGTAGACGTCGCTGCGCGCGTCGGTGCGCTGGCCGCGCAGCTGCTCGGGCGACATGAAGTCGACGGTGCCGAGCCGGTCGTCGGTGTCCGTCAGGCGCGTCTCCATGTCGACCGGGCGCGTCAGGCCGAAATCGCTCAGATACGCATGACGACCCGATAGGAGGACGTTCGCGGGCTTCACGTCGCGATGCACGAGGCCGGCGGCGTGGGCGGCATCGAGCGCCTGGGCGACCTGGTTCACCAGGTCGGCGGCCCGTTCGGGAGGAAGCGGCCCGTCGCGGCGCAGGAGCTGATGCAGGTCGGTGCCGTCGACGTAGCGTGTCGCGAGGTAGAGCTGCCCGTTGATCTCGCCGGCGGCGTAGACCGGGATCACGTTCGGGTGGTCGATCGACGCGGTCAGTTGTGCCTCGCGCTCGAAGCGGTCGCGGAAGGAGCGGTCGCCCGAGCGGTCGTCGACGATCAGCTTGATCGCGACGGGGCGGTTCAGGCGCCGATCCGTCGCCTGGTAGACGACGCCCATGCCGCCTCGGCCAATCACCCGATCGATCCGCCAACTCCCGAAATCGCTGCCCGAAGCCAGTTCCTGCACGGAGATGAGTCTGACGTGCCGTGGCCGCTGATGGTCTAGTGCAGCACCAGTCGCTCGAACAGGTCATCCAGCTCGTTGGAGCCGTCCTCGCAGACTCCTGTGTGGACCTCGGACGGCTGGACGATCGTGGAGCTCGGCGCGGCGAGGGCGCCGAAGCGTTCGGACTGGGGGAGCTGCGCGATCGGTCCGGCGGACGGGTCGCCCTCGGCGATCGCGGCGAGTGACGCGAGATGCCGCTCCAGCGCAGGGACGTCGAGTTCCGGCGCAAGCGCGCGGATGCGAGCGGTGTTGACGTGCACACGCGCTCCGAGGAACTTCCGCTCGGGCGAGTAGAGGACCACCCCGACGTTGATCCGCTCTCCGCGTTCGACGTCGGGAACCACGCGCAGGACCGTGTACTGGAACGCCTTACGCTCGGGCATGCTCGGCCTCCAGCAGCCAGGCGTCGCGGTCGGCGAGGCGCTCTTCGAAGAAGCCGGTGAGCTCGGCGCGCGCGTCCGCTTCGGCGCGGCCATCTGCTCCGCCGCGCGCCAGCCATTCCGCCGGCACCGCCTCGATCGCGGGCCCGGCCGCATCCGCCGCGCTCGCGGCCAGTCGCGCATCCGCATCCTTGATCGATCCGGCATGCGCCAGCAGCACGTGGTGCGCAATCAATCGGAACGGATCGTGCGCCGCCGCGGCCAGCCCCGCCTCCGAGTGCTGCGGATACAGCGCCGCCCCATGGTCGATCAGCCACGTCCGTCCATGCCAGGCGAGCAGGTTGGGATTGCGCGGGGTGCGGTCCAGGTTCATCACGAGCGCGTCGAACCAGACGACGTTGGCACAGAACTCCGGATCGTCAGCTACGGCCCCGGGCATGAAGCCGAGCGCACCAGGCAGGAAGTCCACGCCGAGATTCAGGCCGGCGCTCGCGATCAGCAGGTCCTGGATCTCCGGGTCGGGCTCGGCCACGCCGATCTGGGGGTCGAGATCGACCCGCACGAGCTCTGGCACCGGCAGACCGAGAGCCCGCGCGAGCTCGCCCGCAACGACCTCCGCCACGAGGGCGCCCGGACCCTGGCCGGCGCCGCGGAACTTGACGACGTAGAGCCCGTCGTCGTCGGCTTCGACCAAGCCGGGCAGCGACCCACCCTCGCGTAACGGCGTCACATACCGTGTTGCGGAGACGGTGCGCACGGCCGCGAATACTGTCGGTAGTCGTACGACCTCGTCGTACGGCGAAGACTTACCGAACTCTCACCGTGCGCTAAATGTCGCCTGAGGGCCGGAGCGGATGCTGGCGGCATGACACCACGCGACAGGACAGCAAGCGCACGCTTCCGCATCCTCGCCATCGCGAACGAGACCGTCGAGGCCGACGCGCTCCACGAGCTCATTCGGTCTCACGCCGACGGAATGCCCACCGAGGTGGTGGTCGTGGCGCCGGCGCTGAACAGCCGCTTCCGGCACTGGGTCTCCGACGAGGACGGTGCGCGCGCGGCCGCCGAGGCCAGGCTCGAGCAGTCACTTGCGCGCCTGGACGCGGCGGGCGTGGCCGCATACGGCTGGATTGGGGACGCCGACCCGCTCGAGGCGATTGCCGACGCCCTCGCTGTCTTCGAGGCGGACCAGCTGATCATCTCGACGCATCCGGAGCACCGTTCGAACTGGCTCGCGCGCGACGTCGTCCGTCGTGCGCGCGAGCGCTTCGGTCTGCCGACGGACCACGTCGTCGCCGACCGTGTCCTCGTGGCTGCCTGAGTGCAGAATGTGGCCCGATGTGCCGCCTGTTCGGAATGGCGACCGGGCCCGCCCGCGCTCGAGCGACCTTCTGGCTGCTCGAGGCGCCGGACAGCCTCGCGCGTCAGTCGCGGCAGGAACCGGATGGCACGGGGCTCGGTTGGTTCGAGCAGGACGGAGCGCCGCGCGTCGACAAGGCGCCAATTCCGGCGTTCGAGTACGAGCAGTTCGGGCGGGAGGCGCGCGACGTCGCGTCGAACTGCTTTGTCGCGCACGTGCGCTTCGCGTCGACAGGCGATCTGCGGCTCGAGAACACGCACCCGTTCGAGCAGCGCGCGCGGCTGTTCGCACACAACGGCGCCTTCCACGGCCTCGATCAGCTCGACGAGCAGCTCGGCGACTACCGCTCGCTCGTCAAGGGCCAGACCGACAGCGAGCGTTTCTTCGCGCTCGTCACCAAGGAGATCGACGCCCGCGGCGGCGACGTGGGCGAGGGGCTGGCTACGGCGGCGCGCTGGGTGGCGCGTGAGCTCCCACTGTTCGCGCTCAACGTGATCCTGGCGAGCAACAACGAGCTGTGGGCGCTCCGGTACCCGGAGGCACACGACCTCTTCATGCTCGAGCGTGCCGCCGGCGGCCCGAGCGGCGTTCGTCACCTGGACCATTCGAGCCGCACAAACCGCATCCACGTCCGCTCCGGTGACCTCGCTGACGAGCCCGCGGTCGTGTTCGCCACCGAGCGAATGGACGAGGACGCGGGCTGGCGAAACCTCGCCTCGGGTGAGCTCGTCCACGTCGACGGACAGCTCGGCGTCCACGCGCAGATCGTGCTGCCCGAGCCACCGGCGCATCAGCTGACGCTGGCGGATCTGGACCCGCGCGCGGCCGCCGCGCAGGGCCCCCCGACCTAAGCGCAAGTTTTCCCGCCGCCGCGACGTTCGCATGGCACAACGATGCCGTGCAGCGAGCCAGTGGACACGACGTCCGACATCCCTCACAGACCCACCCGTAGTCGGGGCTCAAGGCTTCTCAACGCCGCGCGTGGCGCGGCTCTCACGGCTCCTCGGCGCACCGCGGCGATTGCGAGATCGGCGGTGACGGCGTCCCCGGGTGCGGGGTCGGCGACGACCCCGCACCCCGCGCGCACCAAGGCTGCGCGGCACGTCCACAACCCCCGGCTCAGCGAACGTGCGAACGGCACCACGTCGCTGATTGGAGTGCTCATCGCCAACTAGGCGATCCGTGCAGGGGTGTTGATGTGGCGTGCCGCGCAGCGTTGGTGCTGCGGTGCCTCGTCCAGGGATGTAGGGTCCCCTTGCGACAGAGTTTCGTCTGCTTGGTCCACTCGAAGTGGTCACTGATGAAGGGGCCGTTGACATCGGTTCCGGCAAGCGCCGTGCGCTGCTCGCGAACCTCCTGATCCACGCCAACGAAGTGGTTCCAGCCGAACGGCTGATCGACGAGCTCTGGAACGAGCACCCCCCGGCAACGGCCGCGAAGAGCGTGCAGGTCTACGTTTCGCAGCTCCGCAAGGCGCTGGCCGCCGGTGGGGACGTGTTGGAGACACGCAGCAGCGGCTACGTGATGAGTGTGGAGCCGGCGCAGTTGGACATCTGCGTGTTCGAGCAGCGGCTGACCGCGGCGGAGGCGGCGCTCGCGGGCGGCGACCCGAAGACGGCCGCAGCCGAGGCCGGGAGCGCACTGGAGCTCTGGCGGGGCCGTGCACTCCACGACGTTGCCTACGAGTCGTTCGCTCAACCCGAGGTTGCGCGGCTCGAGGAACTGCGTCTGGTCGCGCTCGAGACGCGCATAGAAGCCGAGCTTGCGCTCGGCGCGCACTCCCGTGTCGCCGGCGATCTCGAGTCACTTGTCGCGGCGTATCCGCTACGCGAGCGGTTCCGCGCGCAGCTCATGGTTGCCCTCTATCGCTGCGACCAACAGTCGCAAGCTTTGGACGTATATCGCGAGGGGCGCCGCCTCCTGTTGGACGAGCTTGGGCTGGAGCCCAGCCCGGCGTTGCGTGAGCTCGAACAGCAAGTCCTGACGCACAGCGGCGATCTGGCCGCACCGCGACCGCCGCAGCGGCCGCGCAGCCCGACGGCGGCGGACGCTCCGCGCCTCGCCAGCCCGCGTCGCACGCGAGCCGCTTGGCTGATACTTGCAGGAGCCGTCCTGATCCTCGGCGCGGGCGCCATCGCGATTGCGGAGCGCTCGACCACCGGCGGCGCAGCGCGAGCAGTTGCGATCGACGCTGCACCTAACTCGATGGTCGCGTTCAACGCACTGCGGTCGCGGCCGGTAGCGGCCGTGCCGCTACCAGGCCGGCCGACGGACGTAGCCATCGGGCGCGACCGAGTCTGGGTGACGACCGTCGACTCGCCGTCGCTGACCAGCATCGATGCGCGGACGCAAAGGATCGTCAAGACGATCCCGTTGCGCGGCCACCCGGACGCCGTCGCCGTCAACGGCGATTCGGTTTGGATCGCCGACGGGAGCGGCGGCGTCCTCGCCCGCGTCCGAGCCGGATACGCGACGGTCCTCGAGCGGATTCGCTTTCCTCGTGTCCGACTGCCTGCTGGAAGTGCCGAGCGGCTTCGGCTTCCGCGCACGACGCTCGCGTCGACACGCGGTGCGGTCTGGCTGACGAGCAGGTCGCCCTACCTCCTTCGCGTCGAGTCGGGGGCTGGGCGGGCCGCGAGGATCGCGGTGGGCGGCGCCGCAGACGCCGTTGCTTCCGGTGCAGGCGCGGTTTGGGTGCTCTCGACGCGAAGTGCGACGGTTCTGCGCGTCGATCCGGTCACCGGACGCGTGACGGACCGTATCCCGGTAGTCGCCCGGCACGGACCGGGACTACCGGCACCAACGGCGATTGCCGCGGGCGCCCATGCCGTCTGGGTTCTTAACCGCAACTCGGCCACGCTGACGCGGATCAACCCACAGACGCGCGGAGTCGAGATGACAATCGAACTCGGCATCGATCGTGTCCCGGCGGACCTCGCGGCTAGCGGAGGAACGGCGTGGGTCGCAAACTTCGACGGCTCGTTGTCGCGTGTGAGCGGCCGTTCGTCGACAGCCAAGAACGTCTGGGTCGGCGGGTCGCTCGAGCGTATCGCCGCAACTCCGGCCAAGGTCTGGGCAACCACGACCGCGCTCGATCAAAAGCTGCCTGGAGGGTCGGGCTGATGCGTGTCGTATTGGTTGCGCTGGCGGCGTTCGCGGCCGCGGCTGCGCTCGCCGCCTGCGGCGGCAGTGAATCGAAGCCGGTGTCCTCCGCGCCTCCCGCCCACCCGCTGACCGCGAGTGGCTGCTCTCCCGTCACGTACGGCGGGCCGGGGCGGCCGCAGTTCCTGATCGGCGCGCTCGAGCCGCTCCAGGGAATCACCAAGGATCACGGAGTTCAGAATGCCCAGGCGCTCAAGCTCATCCTGGCGCAGCAAGGCTGGAAGGCGGGGCCCTATCGCATCGGTCTCCAGATCTGTGACGAGACGACCGCGACGTCTGACTACTCCAGCCCGGAAAGGTGCGCAGCGACCGCGCGCGCATTCGCGCGCAATCGAAGTGTGCTCGCCATCGTCGGGCCGACGGCTTCGTCCTGCGCGCGCGCGGTGACCATTGCTTTGAGCAAGGCGAACGACGATGCACCGGCGACCGTCAGCCCGTCGGCGACGTATCTCGGTCTCACGCGCGCAGGTCCCGGCGTGGCGCGCGGTGAACCCGCGAGCCTGTACGGCGGCGGCCCGCGGACCTTCGTGCGCGTCGTCCCAGCCGACGACGTCCAGGCAGCCGCCGCAGCCAGCTACATGAAGAAGCACGCCATCCGCAGGGCATATGCCCTCGCGGACGTGAGTGCTTACGGCGAGGGCCTCGGCGACGGATTCGCCTTCGCCGCAAGGAGGCTTGGTCTCGTTGTCGGCGGGAGCGCGAGCTGGAGCGAGGATGCGAAGGACTACCGCCAGCTCGCTGCCCGGGTCGCGAGAGTCCGCCCCGATGCCGTGTTCATCGCCGGGTACGCGTTCGGGAGCGCTCCACAGCTGATCAGCGACCTCCGCGCCGCGCTCCCGGATGCCCAGCTGATCGGAACGGACGGGATGGCGCCGAACGTGATCGCCGAGGGCGCCGGAGACGCTGCCGAGGGCTTCTTGAACACGATCGCGGTGGTTCCTGCACGAGCCCTGCCTGCGGGTGGGCGCGCGTTCGCGGACCAGTTCCGTCGGCGCTACACCCAGTTGCCGTGCTGCTTCTCGGTCCATACCGCGCAAGCGGGGGAGATGGTGTTGAAGGCGATCGCGGACTCGGGTGCCTCGCGCGCGAAGGTCCGAAACGCACTGTTCGCTGCGCATATCGAGCACGGCCTGATCGGGGACTTCGGCATCGATCGCTTCGGCGACACGACGCTGATGAGAATCGGCCTCTACCGGATCAAGGACGGCCAGAACGAGTTCGAGGGCAGCATCAGCCCACCGGCGAGCCTGCTGGCACGGCGCTGACGGCCGCTGGTTATCGAGGCCCTTTACCGGATCGCACCGCAAGCCTCTACCGGTCCCGCGGAAGGTGCTGGCAACAAAGCGACCGCACGGGGCGGCCGCGACAACACAGGAGGGCGCCATGCGCCGACTCATTCACATCATCTTCGTAGCCGGGCTCGCCACGGCAGCCCTGGGAGGGAGTGCCAGCGCGCAGGATCTGCGCTCGGCGGACGCACGCGCTGCCGCGCGCGCCGCGACGCCGGCAGTGATCGACATGCGCTCACCGGACGCGCGCGCGACGACCGGTGTCCCGACCTTCGAGCCCAGCGCGGTCGCGCCGCCGCAGGTCGTCCGTGTGTCGGAGGACGGGTTCCAGTGGGGCGATGCCGGGATCGGAGCGGCCGCAACTCTCGGACTGATTGCTCTGTGTGGCGGACTTCTACTCCTCTTGACGAACCGTCGACGCGAGCAGCGAGTTCCGCGCCCGGTCGGGTAGAGCTCGAGCTGGCATCTAGCGACGAGGGCCCGCGCGAGCGGGCTCTCGTTCTTGCGTCTAAGGTACGAATGTCCCCATCACCGTTTGCAATCGCCGTGCGTTTAGGGTACAAATATCACTGCTCTTCCGGTCCATCCGACACCAGTTGGGTGAAAGCTCGAAGTTAACGCGAGACCCCGGACCGGCGTCAGGGCTCTCGGTCTGCACAACTCAATCGGCTCACAACCACGAGCGGAGGTCTCTCTGCGCGTGCTCTACCCGCACCCAGACGAACGCTTTGCGCTGCGCCCATTGGTCGCGGTCGCGGCAACGGCGGCAGCATTCCTGTCGCTCGGTGCTGCCGCCAGCCAAGCTGCCACCGTGACGTTCTCGGCGTCGGCGGACACCTACGTCGATTCAAGCCGGCCCACCGTGAACTTCGGGAGCCTCAACAAACTTCGCAGCGACGGCTCACCGGTCGTGCGCAGCTACCTCCGCTTCGACGTGCAGGGCCTGAGCGGCTCCGTGACGAAGGCGACTCTGTCGCTGCTGCCGGCGAGCTCATTGGCAGCGGTCCTCACTGCGCACTCGGTCGCGGACAATGGCTGGTCGGAGTCCACGCTCACGGATCGGACGGCGCCGCCGATCGGTGTCGCCCTCGGCTCCGTGCAGTCTGTCGTCAGTGGCACGGCGCTCTCGTTCGATGTCACCCCTGCCGTGCCGGGGAACGGCGCCGCAAGCTTTGCGCTCACGAACGCTTCGTCCGCTGCGATGTCCCTCTGGAGTCGAGAGGCTGGCGGCACGCGTGCGCCGCAACTCACCGTCGTCACGACGACGGCGCCCCCTCCGCCGCCGCCGACCGACGGGCAGCCTTCGTTCCCGGTGCGCGGCGCGTTCTTCTACCCGTGGTTCCCGGAGGCGTGGAACCAGAGCGGCATGAATCCGTTCACCCACTACCACCCATCCGCTGGCTTCTACGACTCGGGATCGACGGCAGTGATCCAGAAGCAGGTTCAGGCGATGCAATACGGGAAGATCAACCTCGGGATCGCGTCGTGGTGGGGTCAGCGGACGACGACCGACTCGCGCATCGGGACTCTGCTCTCGACGACCGATGGCATGAACAGCCCCTTCCGTTGGGCGCTCTACTACGAGCCCGAGGGCTACAGCGACCCGACAGCGGGGCAGATCACCAATGACCTCGCCTACATCCGCGATCACTACGGCGGCGATCCCGCGTACTACCGGGTGAACGGGCGCTTCGTCGTGTTCGTATACGCAGACGGTGCAGATGCCTGCGGAATGGCGGACCGCTGGGCACTGGGCAACACGCTGATCAATGCATATGTCGTGCTCAAGGTGTTCCCCGGCTATCGCAACTGCGTCAGCCAGCCGGCGCGCTGGCACCAGTACGGTCCGGCAGTCGCCGAGGATTCGCAGGCGGGCAACTCCTTCACGATCAGCCCTGG
>DATBDN010000166.1:0-1891 GCA_036269895.1 Thermoleophilaceae bacterium | reverse complement strand
AACGCTTCTCGCATATCTCGAGCCCGGCAGCGGCAGCATGACGTTGCAGGTCGTCGCGGTCGCCGTTGCAGCCGCGGCCGTTGCGATCGCTGCGAACTGGCGCCGCCTCCGCGGACAAGCCCTACGGCGCGGCGCCTAGTCTGAACTGACTCCATGTTCTCCCGACACCCCGGGAGAACAGACATGCCTTCTACGCGAGACGGCCCCGCCAGCTGGCGGGGCCGTCCGCTTCGCAACTCAGGCTCCTCGGTGCCAACCAGAAGGAGCTGTCGCATGACCCAGGATGACGTGCTGTTCGGCTATCGCCTGCAGCTGTTCGACCTGGCCGGGCGCACCACTGTCACGCACGCCTGCCGGGTTTTCGGTGTCCACCGCTCGACCTACTACCGCTGGAAGGACGCGGTCGAGCGCCAGGGCCTCGAGATGCTGCGCCCCAGAGAGCGCCGGCGGCCGGCGATGCCGAACCAGATCCCGCCGCATCTCGAGGAGCGGATCGTCGCCTTCGCGCTCGGCCATCCCGGGCTCGGGCCGAAACGGCTGGCGGCCCAGCTGCGGCGCCCCGAATGCGGCGGCCTAGAGATCTCGCCGAACGGGATCTGGAAGGTGCTCTGCCGCCACGGCCTCTCGACGCGCCAGCAGCGCCTGTCGCTCGTCGCCGGCTACCGCGCTCCCTATGAGCCGCCGCGCGCGCCCGAGCCCGAGCCGCATGTCGAGACGACGAGGCCCGGCGAGCTGGTCGGGATCGATTGCTTCTACGTCGGGCGCCTGCACGGGACCAAGGGCGCGGTCTGGCAGCTGACGGCGATCGACACCTACTCGTCCTACGCCTGGGCCGAGCTGGTCGTCTGCGAGCGCTCAGGCCCGTCGCAGCCGCAGGCCTCGGCGCTCGCGCGACGGGTCGCCGCGGACCTGCAGGCGATGGGCTGGCGGCTCGAGCGGATGCTCTCGGACAACGGCAGCGAGTTCCGCGCGACCCGCTTCAGCGCCGGCCTCGCGAAGCTCGGCGCCCAGCACACCCGCATCCACGCCGGCCGGCCGCAGACCAACGGCCACGTCGAGCGCCTGCAGCGCACGATCCTCGAAGAGTGCTGGCGCCCGGCCTTCGCGCGCTTCCTGCAGGTTCGCTTCGAGGGGCTCCGGCGCCAGCTTGCGACCTACGTCGGCTACTACAACAACGACCGCGCTCACACTGGTCGCATCACGGCCGGCAGGACACCTGCCGAGGTCGTCTACGGTGCGCGCAAGATGGAGCCGAGATGAGGCGCGACTGTCGCCACCACTCGGAGTCTGTTCAGACTAGGAGTCGCCGAGCGTTCGGCCCAGCACCTCGGAGAGCTCGTCGACCACCTGCAGATGCTCCTTCTTGATCAGGCAGCAGCGAATCGCGGTGACCTCGGGCTCGTCGGCCTCGATCCATGGGTGGCGCGCCTTCAGCCAAGCGGTGCCCAGCCGCAGCTTCGCCACGTGCCAGCCGTCGTCCGCGAGCGCGGCGAAGGCGCGCTCCGACACGGCCGAGACCTCCGAAGCACGCGGGCGGCGCGCGACGACGCACACGATGTCGAGCTCAGGCTGAACCACCAGGGCGACGCGGTCGTCGGCATCGATCCGCGCCGCCAACTCGATCGCGGCCTGACGCGCCGCGGCGACGTGCGAGCCGAGCCCGTCACGCGTGAGTGGCAGCGCCTGCAGCGTCGTCCACAGCGCCGCCGCCGATGCCCCAGCGCGCGAGCACTCGAGGGTTATCTCGCCCGGGTGGACCTCGTCGGAGGTGAAGTACGTGTACGGCGACTCATGCTCGAAGATGCTGCCAACGCCCGGGTCGGCGAACAGGACGCATCCGCAGCCGTAGGGCTGCAACCCATGTTTGTGCGGATCGATCACGACCGAATCC
>DATBDN010000165.1:0-4610 GCA_036269895.1 Thermoleophilaceae bacterium | reverse complement strand
CTCGGGGCCCCGCGGTTCGAGACGATTGACCTGAATCGCTTCTTCTGCGATCGACGCTGGTGCTACCCCGTCATCGGCGGGGCGCTCGTCCAGAAGGACCTGCACCACTTGACCGCCGTCTTCGTGCGCACGCTCGGGCCGTTCTTCCTCGACGCGGTGCGTCGCCTCGACCTCACCTAGTCCCAGAGATTCGCGGCTGAGATCACTCCGCTGCGAAACGCAAGCCACACCAGTTGCGCACGCTTCTTGTTCTGCGGCAGGTCGCCGACGCCGAACTTCGCGAAGAGCGTTCGCAGGTGTCCCTTGACCGCATCGACCGACAGATAGACCTCATCGGCAATCTCCTTGTTGGTGGCCGGCAATGCGAGGCCGTGGGGATCCTTGAACGGACGTGCGAGCGCGATCAGGATGCTCCGCTGGGTATCTGTGATGTCGGCGCGCGTGACGCCTTGGGCGGCCGCGGGAGTCGTAGCGTCTGATTCCCGCTCGCCCGGCTGCACGAAGGCCAGGACCGTGTTCCCGATTCGCAGAGCGTCCCCGTCGCGGAGCCGCCGGCGCGCCGTCACTCTCTCGCCATTGACCCAAGACCCGTTGCGGGAGAACCCATCGTCCACGATCGTCCAGTCGCCGCCAACGTGCTCGAGACGCGCATGCACTCGCGAGACCTCTGCGTCCCACTCGAGCGCGATGTCGTTCTCGAGGCGGCGCCCCAGGGTCATCACGCTGCCGCCAGACAGATCGACGATCCGCTGGCTGCCGGCCTCGTCGCGATAGAGCAGGAAAGGCAATCCCCGGCGCTCCGCCTCGATACGGGCCTTGAGGTCGGACGCAGACGATAAATGGTGGCCGAGCGGCGAGCCGTGACTCATTCAGAGCAACCCGATCCGGGTGAGATTCCCTGTCGCCCGGTTGGCGATCCACAACGCACCGGCGCCGACGCGCATCGCCACTGGGTCGCGGACTCGCACGGCCTTCCCTTCGAGGCGCCCGGTTACCGGGTTGAGTCGCTTGACCTGCTGACGTTTGCGATCAGCGACGTACACGTAGGAGTCGGTCGACACCAGTGCCGACGGTTGGCCGCCGACATGTGTCCGCCCGACGACCTTGGAGCTGTGCATGTCTATGCGGGCGACGCTCCCGTCACCGGCATTCGCCACCCACAGGAATTTGCCCGAGACGGTCAGCGCGGTCGGGCGCTTTCCGGTCTTGAAACTGGCCGTGACGCGTCGCGATCTCACATCGATCCGGTCAACCGTCCCGTCGGACCGATTCGCCACGAACACGGCGCCTGGAGTAGTCGCGATCGCGTGTGGCGCCCGTCCAACCGCGATCGGCTTGGCGGGATCGACGGTGTTGGTACGCGGATTGACGCGCACCACGGTCGCGTCCTTCTCGTTCGCTACCCAGACCGCGTAGTCGTGATTGCCGATAGCGACCGCGCCCGGCATGCTCCCGACCGGGATGCGCGCTACGACGCTCATCGTTCGCGGGTCCACTCTCGTGAGCATGTTCGTGTGGCGACTCGTCACCCAGACCCCGTCGGCACCAGCGGCGACCGCGGCGGGGCCACCGCCGATGATCGTCTTCATCGAGTCCAGCCGCCCTTTGATCGCGTCAACCCGCCGCAGCGTCCCGTCGCCTTCGTTCGCGACGTAGATCCCGCCCAAGCCAACCGCGACGCCGCTTGGCAGGTACCCGACGCGGGTGGGCGGGGCAGCCTCGAGGTCGGCAGGCGCGAGCGAGGCGGTCGGCGCCGGCGGCGCGCCGCCGCCATTCCCCTGAGACGTCACTACGAGCACGATCACGACCGCCGCGCCCAACAGGACCAGTGCGGCCGCGACCCCAGCCGACGGGAGTCCTGGGATCAGCGTGCGACCGAGACGCGCGGTGGGACCGCTCGGCCGCGAGGCTGTCTCGGGCGCGACCTCGTGACTGACCACACCGGTCGGGGCTTCAGCACTGGCCCGGATACGTCGGGTCATCGCATGGTTGGCGGCCACCGAGACGGCGGTCGCACTGCCGAAGCGATCTTCAGGATCCTTCGCCAGCGCCGTCCAGATCACGTCGTCGATCGCGGGCGGCAGGTCGGGCCGGAGGTCTGTGACGCGCGGTGGCTCGTCATACAGGTGTGCATGGAGCACCGCCATCTCGTTGTCGCGCGGAAATGGAGGGGTCCCGGTCAGGGCGCGATACATCAGGCAGCCGAGCGCATAGACGTCGGTCCGCGGGTCGACCGCGCCGCCCCGGATCTGCTCGGGAGCGACGTAATCGACCGTTCCCACCAGAACTCCCGGCGAAGTGACCGCCGTGTTCACGCCCACGGGCTTGGTCAGACCAAAGTCCGTCAAGTAGGCGCGCTCGGTGTCGAGCAGCACGTTTCCCGGCTTGACATCGCGATGGATCAAGCCGCGGGCATGCGCCGCCTCGAGCGCCGCCGCGATCTGGTCGAGAATCAGCATGCAGCGCGCCGCAGGCAGAGGACCGTCGCGATGGAGGACGGTGGACAGGTCCGGACCGTCGATGTACTGCATCGCGATATAGAGGACGCCGTCGGTCTCGCCGGCGTCGTAGACGGTGACAATGTTCGGGTGATGAAGGGCGGCGGCGCTACGGGACTCGCGCACGAAACGCTCTCTGAATCCTTGGTCGCCCGCCAGCCCGGCCGGCAGGATCTTCAGTGCCACCTGGCGGTCCAAGTGTCGGTGCCGCGCGAGATAGACCTCGCCCATGCCGCCGCGACTGATCAGGCGATCGACGTCGTAAGGACCCAGTGATTCCGTACCCCAATCCTCGCCCTGATGTCCCGCTGATGCAACTCGGCGGCGGTTCGGGCAGGACAGCTAGGGTGGCGCGCCGATGAAGATCGTCTACACGCTCACCGACGAGGCGCCCGCGCTCGCCACGCACTCGCTGCTTCCGATCGTCGAAGCCTTCGCCGGTGCCACCGACGTCGAGGTTGAGCCCAGCGACATCTCGCTCGCCGGCCGGATACTCGCGCAGTTCCCCGACGATCTCGAGGACGACCAGCGGGTCCCTGACGCGCTCAGCGATCTCGGCGAGCTGGCCAAGACCCCCGAAGCGAACATCATCAAGCTGCCGAACATCAGCGCCTCGGTGCCGCAGCTCAAGGCGGCCATCGCCGAGCTGCAGGAGCACGGCTACGCCGTCCCGGACTACCCCGATGACCCCGACGATGGCGAGCAGCGAGAGATCCGGACCCGCTACGACAGGGTCAAGGGCAGCGCCGTCAATCCCGTCCTCCGTCAGGGCAACTCGGACCGGCGCGCGCCCGCGTCGGTCAAGGAGTTCGCGCGCAAGCACCCGCACTCGATGGGCGACTGGTCGCCGGAGTCGCGCTCGCACGTGTCGACGATGAGCGGCGGTGACTTCCGCTCGACCGAGCAGTCGCTCACGGTCGAGCGCGCCGGCGAGGTCAAGATCGAGCACTCCTCCCAGGGCGTCCTGCGCGAGGTAGACGTCGAGAAGGACGAGGTGCTCGACGCGGCCGTCATGCGGCGCGCGGCGCTCGACGAGTTCCTCTCAGAGCAGGTGGCCGAGGCGAAGGAGCAGGGCGTCCTGTTCTCCGTGCACCTGAAGGCGACGATGATGAAGGTCGCGGATCCGATCGTCTTCGGGCACGCCGTGCGCGCCTACTTCGGCGACGTCTTCGACAAGGCGGGCGTCAGCCCGAACGAGGGAATGGGGGCGCTCGAGAAGTCGCTCGACAAGCTCTCGGGCGAGGAGGCGAAGCCGATCCGCGAAGCGATCGAGGCGGCATACGAGAACGGTCCGCCGCTTGCGATGGTCGACTCCGACCGCGGCATCACCAGCCTGCACGTGCCGAGCGACGTGATCATCGACGCGTCGATGCCGGCCGCGATCCGCACGTCCGGCCAGATGTGGAACCGCGAGGGCGAGCAGCAGGACGCGAAGTTCGTGATCCCCGACCACTCCTATGCCGCGCTGTATGGCGAGACCGTCGAGCACTGCCGCGAGCACGGCGCGTTCGACCCCTCGAAGATGGGCTCGACGCCGAACGTCGGCCTGATGGCGCAGGCGGCCGAGGAGTACGGATCGCACGACAAGACGTTCGAGATCGAGGAGGCCGGCAGCGTCCGAGTCGTGGACGCCGACGGTAAGGCGCTGATGGAGCACGACGTGGAGCCGGGCGACATCTGGCGGATGTGCCAGACGAAGCGGCCGGTCATCGAGGACTGGGTCAAACTGGCTGTCGACCGCGCCCGCGCGACCGGCTGGCCCGCCGTCTTCTGGCTGGACGAGACGCGGCCGCACGACCAGCAGGTGCTCGAGGTCGTCCGGCCGGCGCTCGAGCAGCTCGAGACCGACGGGCTCGAGATCAAGATCATGGAGGTGGCGGATGCGACCCGCTACACGCTCGCCCGGGCGCGCGCCGGCGAGAACACGATCTCCGTGACGGGCAACGTGCTGCGCGACTATCTCACGGACCTGTTCCCAATCCTGGAGCTGGGCACGAGCGCGAAGATGCAGTCGATCGTGCCGCTGATGGCGGGCGGCGGCCTGTTCGAGACGGGCGCCGGCGGGTCGGCCCCAAAACACGTCCAGCAGTTCCAGAAGGAGAACCACCTGCG
>DATBDN010000164.1:0-14052 GCA_036269895.1 Thermoleophilaceae bacterium | reverse complement strand
CGCGCAGCGATGCGAGCGTCACGTCGAGGTAGCCCGCCCGGTCGCGCGTGGGGACCACCACGGAGACCACCGGGTTCGGCACGGGGCGCAGGTTAGCCTCCGCGCGGTGCCCGGCTCGCGAGACATAGCGCTGATCTCGCTGGGCACGACGCCGGGACTGCGGCGCGCGGATGATGCGTTCGCGTCGGCGGCAGAGGTCGCCGGTGTGTCGTGCGAGCTGATCCGCGTGCGGATTGGAGCGGCTGGAAAGCTGCGCCGCCAGATCACCGCGACCGATCTGGTCGAGGCGGTCGCGGCACGCCGAGCCGCGCAGGCGGCCGACGCGCGGGTCATCGTCTACTCGACCGTGACCGCCGCTCTGCTGCAGCGACCGCGCCTGCCCTACGCGATCCGCTTCGACTCGCCCGCGGCTCTGAATCGGCCCGGCGTTGCGGGAGCTTGGCAGCGACGCGCCGAGATCCGGGCGATGCGCGGCGCGACCGCGCTGCTGCCTTGGGGCGAGGCGGCCGCGGCGGCCATCCCATCGGAGGCGGCATCCACGCGGGTGGTTCCGCTCCACGTGCCGGTGGATGTGGCGCGAACCCGCACCAGCGGGCCCGCCGATCTGGATCCGCCGCGGATCGCGCGCGCCGCCGATCGCGATTCGTCGCTGGGCATCGACGCGCTCGCATACGCGGGCTATCCGGAAAAGCGCGGCCTCGATCTGCTGATGCAGGCATGGTCCGCTGTTGGCGAAGGGCGCCGTCTGATCGTCGCCGGGATCGGGCGCGAGCGCGCTGAGGAATGGCTGCGCGGCCGCGGCATCGCCGTGCCGGCCGGCGTGGAATGGCGTGGCCTCCTCGAGCGGGGCGAATGGGAGGCGACGCTCGCCTGCGCGCGGATTTTCGTGAACGCCTCGCGGCGTGAGGACCACGGGCTGTCGCAGCTGGAGGCGCTCGCTGCCGGTTGCATGCTCGTGACGGTGCCTTCCGCCGGCCCGTACGAGGCCTTGCCGATTGCGCGCCGGCTCGACTCCGAGTTCGTAACCGGCGAGTTCGCGCCCGGTGCGCTTGCGACGGCGCTAGGCGCCGCCCTGCGCACCGACGGGTCGGACTACGCCGCGCGCGCCCAGCGCGAGCTCGCGCCGTACGGGCGCGACAGCGTGCAACGTGTGTTCGAACAGGAAGTCCTGCCGGCGCTGGGGATCAGATGACTGACCCGCGCGTGCTCGTCGTGCACAACCGCTACCGGATTCACGGCGGCGAGGAGCGCGCGGTGGATCTCCAGGTGGCGGCGCTGCGTCGCGCGGGCATCGCATACGACACCTTCTTCCGCGACTCCGCAGAAGCGGGGAAGCTGCGCGCAGCGCGCTCGCTCGTACATGGTGGCGAAGCGCCGGACGAACTAGTCGCAGCCATCCGGCGCAGCGACGCGCAGATCGTCCACTTCCACAACATGCACCCGCTGCTCGGCGCGCGTGCGCTCGAGGCCGCAAAGCAAACGGGCGCGCAAGTTGTCATGCATCTCCACAACTTCCGCCTGTTCTGCGCGATCGGCGTCTGCTTCCGGATGGGGGAACCGTGCTTCCGCTGCCACGGCCGCTGGACGCTGCCCGGAGTGGCGCTGAACTGCCGCGGGTCCGTCCCGGAAGCCGTCGCCTACGGATATGCGCTGGCCGAGCATCAGCCGAAGGTGTTCGCGAACGTCGACCGCTTCGTCACACCGAGCACCTACGCCGCGCGGCAGCTCGAGAAGCTCGGGCTGCCCGAGGGGCGCGCCGAGATCCTGCCGCACTACATCCCGCCGGCAGCGGTCACCGACCGCAGCCTGGCCGCGCGCGGTGAATTTGCGCTGGCCTTCGGCCGTCTTTCGGCGGAGAAGGGGTTCGACGTCGCCGTTGACGCTGCCGCGATCGCAGGCGTGCCGCTGAAGATCACCGGCGAGGGTCCGCTCGAGCGCGATTTGGCGCAGCGGATCGAGCGGGAGAAGGCACCGGTCGAGCTGTGCGGAAAGGTCCCCGCCGACAGACTGCGCGACCTGCTGCGGCGTGCAGCGATGGTTGTGGTGCCGACGAAAGGCAACGAGACCTTCGGTTTCGCCGCGCTGGAGGCGATGGCTGCCGGTGTGCCCGTGATCGCTGCACGAGCGGGAGCGTTGCCGGAGATCGTCGGAGACGCCGCCTGCGTTGCGCGCGGCGACGCGCTCGCGGTGGCGGCACGGATGCGCGAGCTGTGGGAGGACCCGCAACGACGCGCGGACCAGGGAGCAGCCGCGATCGCCCGTGCGCGCGACCAGTTCGGCGAAGAGCGCTACGTTCGATCACTCCTCGCGCTCTACGCCGACGTGCTGTCGGCCGGCTAGTCAGCCCGCCGGCTCAGGCTCCTGACGCAGCCACTCGACCGTCCGCCTGATCCCCTCACGGACCGGCACCTGTGCCTTCCAACCGAGCAAGCGCGCGGCCTTCGAGACGTCTGGCCAACGCCGCTGGACGTCGACCTCGAACGAACCCAGATGCTCGAGCTCGAACGCCGCGGGATCCTCGCCGCACTCCTCCCAGATGAGGTGCGCGATGTCTGCGACGGTCATCTCCTCGCCGGCCGAGATGTTGAAGTCCTCGTTCTCGCCGGCCTCGGCGAACGTTGCGGTGACTATGCCGTCCGCGATGTCGTCGACGTACGTGAGCGTGCGTGTCTGCTCCCCAGATCCGAAGATCTGCAGCGGCTTCTGACCGGATAGGACCTTCTTGATCAGGTCAGGCACCATGTGAGCGATCCCCGGCTCATCCTCGGGCCTCTCGCCCGGGCCATAGGCGTTGAACGGCCGGCAGATCGTGTAGCGCAGCCCGTGCTCGTCGTGGGCGGCGCGACAGTAGACCTCGCCGGCGAGCTTCGAGAAGCCGTAGGCGGACCACGGCGCCGGGGTCACGGGCAAGTCCTCCTCGCGGGTTGGAAACGTCGTTGCGTTCTCGAAGACCATCGACGACGAGACGTACGTGAACCGTTCCGGCCGGTGCTCGACTGCAGCCTGGAAGATCGCGTTGTAAAGGCCATGGTTGTTCTCGAGCAGCGTGAACGGGAACTTGTGGAAGTTGCCGATGCCGCCGACGATCGCGGCCAGGTGGATCACACGGTCGCAGCCGTCCATCGCGCGGCGAGCGGTCGCGTAGTCGCGCAGGTCGCCTGTGAAGTCCGCCGGCTGGCGCTGGTCGGCGACACGCACGTCGTGCCCCTCGGCGCGCAGGCGCCGCACGACTGCCGAGCCGATCGTGCCGGCTCCCCCGGTGACGAGTACCCGGCTCAGGTTCGGACCAGCTCTTCGGCGAAGCCGAAAACACGGCCCGCGCCGGTGACATTCCAGGGATCTACGAGCAGCATCGTCGGCGGCAGCTCGGGCAGCAGGCCCTCGAAAACCGAATGGTTCGTCGCGATCACCACGGCGTCGGCGCCGGCCAGCGCCGACTCGAACGGCTCCGACTCGGCCGGGACGTGCGGATCGTGGCGAGACACGTGTGCGAGCTCGCGCTCGAGCAAGCGGATCAGCTTGTGCGACAGCGAGTCGCGCACGTCGTCGGAGTCGCGCTTGAAGGTGAGCCCGAGCACAGCGACCTTGCGATCGCGCAGCGACCCCAGCCGCTTGCGCAGGCCCTCGACGATGAAGCGCGGCATCGACTCGTGGACACGCGAGACCGCCAGCAGCATGCCCGGCGCACTCGAGCGCTCCTCGCTGAAGGCGAAATCCTTCCGCAGGCAGGTCCCGGCTGTCAGGCCCGGCGCCGCGATGCCGCCGCGCGGATAGTCGCGGTTGATCAGGTCGATGACCTCGAAGACGTTGGCGCCGTATTGCTCGGACTCCATCATCAGCAGGTTCGGGATCGCGAAGGTGACGTAGCGGAAGATGTTGGTCCAGATCTTCGCCAGCTCCGCCTCGACGGGCGATGTCTGGCGGATCTCGGCGCCGAAGACCTCGAACAGCTCCGCCGCCCTCGCTCCCGAGCCGGCGCCGACCCCACCGATGATCGTCGGCAGCGTCTCGATCTCCTCGAGGAAGCGGTTGTTGGCGATCCGCTCGGGAACGTGCGCTACGTAGAAGTCCTCGCCCACTGAGAAGCCGCGGCGCTGCTCAACGTACCCGGCGAGCCAATCGGTCGTTCCGGGTGCCACCGTCGAGCGCAGGATCAGCGTCTGCCCCTCGCGCAGCAGCGGCAGCAGGTCATCGACGACGCTGCGGATCTGCGAGATGTCGATCTCGAGGTGGACGTGCGCAGGGGTGCCGAGCGTGAGCACGATGAAGTCCGCGCGGGCAGCGTCAGCAATCGCATCCGTCAGCGTCAGATTCCCGCTCGGCAGCACACGCTCGAGGACCGCCTGCGTGCCTGTCTCCTCAAACGGCATGCGTCCGGCGCCGACGGATTCGAGCAAGGCACGTTCCTTGTCTACGCCGATCACCTCGACGCCGCGGTCGGCGAACGAGATCGCGAGTGGCAATCCGATCCGGCCGAGCCCCACGATCGCGGCCCTGGATGTCATGGACGAGAGGCTAGCCCCGGCGCTCGCGCAGGAACTGGCGCGCGAAAGCGCCCAGGAAGCGGGGGTTGTAGTAGAGGTAGCGCGGCAGCAGCCGGCGCGGCTCCTGGGCGATGCGGTACGTCCACTCGAGCCCGCGGTCCTGCATCCAAGCAGGGGCCTGCGAGATGCGCCCTGCGTGGAAGTCGAATGCGGCGCCGACGGCGCACATGACCGGCACCTCGAGGCGCTCGCGGATGTGGGCCATCCACTTCTCCTGCTTCGGGACGCCGATCCCAACCCAGAGCACATCCGGCTTCGCCTCGTTGACCTGCTCGACGAGCGCGTTCTCTTCCTCCTGGGTGAGCGGACGGAAGGGCGGGGCGTAGCCGCCGACGATCTTGATGCCCTCGTGGTGCTGACGCAGGCGCAGCGCAAGCTGGGCGAGGTGACCCTGGTCGCGGCCGCCGTAGAGCCAGATGCGGTGGCCCTGGGTCGCGCAGCGCTGGCAGTAGCGGTGCATCAGCTCAGGGCCGTACACGCGCTGGTGGAGGTTCTCTCCGAGCAGGTTGGCCGCCCAGACGAGCGGCATGCCGTCGGGGACGACCAAGCTGGAGCCAAGCAGCGCGCGCTTCATCTCTGGCTCCTTGTGCGCGACGGTCAGCGCGTGAACAGCGACGGCGCAGACGTAGCCGCGCTCACGGCGGGCGACCATGCCGTCCATCACGTCCATCGCCTGCTCGTAGTCGGTCATGGCGATCGGGACGCCGAGGAGCTCGCGCTTGCGCACGTCGGCAGCCGTGGGCAGCTGTGAACGCGGAATGCTCCGTAGCTCAGGGAGAGAGCTTGCCTGCGGCTGTCCGGTAATTCGATCCACGTCAGATAGGTCGCTCAGCTGGGGGCCCTCCGTGGCGACGATCGGTCGATCGTACCCGGGCAGGCGGAGGCGCATTCAAAGCGCATAACCCGATGCGGGGACACGCGTTGCGCCGCTCAGGCGGAGCGGTCGGCGGCGAGTGGCGGGGAGAGCTGCTCGAGATCGGCGTCGACCATCATCCGTACGAGCTCCTCGAAGCTCGTCCGCGGCGCCCAGCCGAGGAGCTCGTGAGCCTTCGAGGGATCGCCAACCAGGTCGACCGGCTCGCGCGGGCGCACGAGGTCCGGATCCACCCGCACGTGATCCTCGAAGTTGAGCCCGAGGTACGAGAAGGCCGTATGCGCCAGCTCGCGCACCGAGCGGCTGACACCGGTCGCGATCACGTAGTCGTCGGGCCGGTCTTGCTGCAGCATCAGCCACATCGCCTCGACGACGTCGCCGGCGAAGCCCCAGTCGCGTCGTGCATCGAGATCACCCAGGACCAACTCGTCGGTCAGGCCGAGCTTGATCGCGGCCGCTGCGCGAGTGATCTTGCGGGTCACGAAGTCGGGCGGCCGGCGCGGCGACTCGTGGTTGTACACGATCCCGGAGGACGCGTGGATGCCGTAGCGGTCGCGATACGCCGCGACCATCGCGTGGCCGTAGAGCTTCGACACGCCATACGGGTTGTGCGGCCGCCACTGCGTGTGCTCGTTCTGCGGGCTGTCGGTGACCGCTCCGAAGATCTCCGAAGACGACGCCTGGTAGATGCGGATCGACGCGTCCACGACGCGCGCCGCCTCGAGCATCGACGTCACGCCGACCGCGGTGAACTGGGCAGTCATCACCGGCTGGCTCCAGGAGGCCGGGACGAACGAGGTGGCGGCGAGGTTGTAGAGCTCGGTCGGGCGGAAGCGCGTGATCGCCTCGACGAGGGTCAGCTGGTCGAGCAGGTCGCCCTGCATCAACTCGACGTCGTCGCGGATCGGGTCGAGGTTCTCGAAGCGCCCGCTCGGCGAGCCGCGGACGATGCCCGCGACGTCGTAGCCCCTCTCGAGCAGCAGCTCGGCGAGGTATGAGCCGTCCTGACCGGATATGCCCGTGATCAGGGCGCGGCTCACGAGAGCACGTGCTCGTCGGACTTGCGCGCCTCCGCCTCGGCTTCACGAAGCCGCTCCTCGAGCAGCGCGACCCGCTGCGCGAGCACGCGCGACTGGTCGGCCAGCCGCGAGACGACGAGCGAGAAATGGAAGAGGAGCGCCAGGATGAATCCGAACGCGACCACGAACAGCGCGTTCGGCGCGTACTTGACGCCCATCGCATCGGCGAGTGTCTTGAGCGCTCCCTGCCAGACGGCCAGCCCGAGCAGGACGAACCCGGATGTCAGCCAGAGAAGCGCATAGCGCTCGAGGAGGTTCCGCCGCCGTACCGCCTCGAAGACCATCGCCAGCACGCCGAGGCTGGCAGCGATCGAGAGGATCTGGATCTTGAGCTCCATCAGATACCCGCCGTGGCCGCGACGGGAGCCTCGTCGCCCGGTTCGACGACTGGACGACGGCGGAACAGCCCGACGAAGATCGCCAGTAGGACCTTGACCATGTATAGGGCGGACTTGCCGGAGCCGCGGATCGACGAGACGCCGCCCCCGCGCTCGAACATCCGCACTGGGACCTCGACCATCTTGAGCCGGTGCCAGTGCAGCATCAGGATCGCCTCGACCTCCGGGTAGTCATGCGGGTAGTCACGCGCGAACAGGCTGATGCCGCGGCGGTTGTAGAGGCGGAAGCCGGAGGTCGGGTCGCTCACGTTCTGGCCGGTGATGCGTGACACGATGAAGGCGAAGATGTGGATCCCCGTGCGCCGGCTGATCGGCGCGGGATAGCGGTGGTCCGTGGTGAGGAAGCGCGAGCCGCACGCGATGTCGACCGACCCGTTGAGCGCCTCCTGCAGCTTCCACAGCTCGGCCGGATCGTGCTGGCCGTCGCCGTCGATCTGGACCACGTAGTCGTAGTCATTCTCGAGGGCGAAGCGGAATCCGGCCTGCATGGCGCCGCCGATTCCGACGTTGAACGGCAGCGTCAGCGCCCGTGCGCCGGCCTCGCGGGCAATTTCCGCCGTGCGGTCGGTGGAGCCGTCGTCGACGACGAGCACGTCGAAATCGGGCGCGTGCTCGCGCGTGCGCCGGATCACGCTCGCGACGGTTGCCGCCTCGTTGTAGGCGGGGATCACTGCGAGGGACTTGGAGCTCGCGTCCACCGGTTCAGTCTAGAAACGCTACGGCTGCATGCGAAGTTGCGGAACGGGGCCAGCGCGGTCCAGCACGAACACGGTTCGATACGCGGGCTCGGCGTCCTTTCCGCGCAATCGCCACAACAGCCGCGCGGCCAGGCGCGCCGGGCGACCTCCCCGGCTGAGAGCCCAAGCCGCGAGTCGCGCCGCAGCCCGAGTCGGAGCGAACGTGAGCGGGCTCAGCTCCGCGCGCACGAGGCGCACGTGGCTCGCGACGCTCTCGTTGGGGAAGGCGGCGAGCGTGCCGTGCGACCGGAGCGCCGCGGCGATCTCGTCGCGTTCCGGAAAGCCGTTCTGGAGGTGCTCGTCGAGCCAGCCGGGCGGCGACGTGAGCGACTGGGCGAGGCGGCGGTCGGCCGCGAGTGCCTCGGCGCCCGCTGGGCAGGCGACGATCAACCGGCCGCGCGTGACGCGCACGAGCTCACCGAGCGCCTTCGCGCGGTCAGACGGCGGCACGTGCTCCAAGAGGTCGAGCGCGACTACAGCGTCGAAGGAGCGGTCTTCGAACGGGAGACGGCGAACGTCGGCGACCACCGTCCGAGCCGCCATCCCGGAAGGTCCGCTGGTTGCGCCGTAGTCGTCGAAGTGCGTGTCGGCGGCTGTGACCGTGAAGCGGTCACGCACCCACGGCGCCAGCCCCATGCTGCCGCTTCCGACATCGAGCAGTTCGCCCGGGCCGAGGTCGGCGAGTGCGGTCAGGACAGGCTCGACCCGCACGAGATGGTTCAGACCAACGGGCCCCGCGAGAGAGCGCGCGATTCGCCGCATCCGCGGCGATGCCGCGATGCGATCAAGCGTTGCCATGGCGAATGCCTAGCATGCTCGCGCCCGATGTCCGTGCTTTCGATCATCACGCCGATCTACAACTCGGCCGATTACCTGCCCGAGTTGCTTGAGAGCGTCGAGCAACTGCGCTTGCCGCACGAGCACGTAGTGGTCGACGCCGGATCGACCGACGCAACGGTCGAAGTGCTCGAGGCTCACGAGCGCTCCGAGCTCCGTTGGACGTCCGAGCCTGACCGCGGGCAGACCCACGCGGTGAATAAGGGCATCCAACGTTCAAGCGGCGACCTGCTGACGTGGATCAACGGCGACAATGCATATCTGCCGGCCGCGATCGAGCGCGCGGTCGCGTTGCTCGAGGCTCGCCCTGAGGTCGATGCTGTGTTCGGCGGAATCGAAATCGTCGATGAGCATGGGACGATGCGCCGCACCTACATTCCGCCGCCGTGGAGTTGGAGGCGGTACGTGTTCATCGGGGACTACGTTCCTACTGAGACGATCATTTGGCGGCGCTCACTGCTCGAACGCGCGACGGGCCTCGATGAGCGGTGGGAGGACGCGGCCGACTATGACTTCTTCCTTCGGCTCTTACACCGTCGCAACGTGGAGCGAATCGCGCAGCCTTTGATCCGCTACCGCTACCACCCGGATTCGAAGACGGGACGCGACCCCTGGCTTGCGCAAGGGGAGCACCGCAAGATCCGCGCACAGTGGGCGCGCAACTCGGCGGATCGGGCCGCGATGTGGGGGATCGACCGCGCGAAGCGGGGGGTGCTGCCGCGCATCTCGTCGTGGCCGCGCCCTTGGCCCACCGACCAGGGCGACGTCTCGCTGGTTCAACGCTCGGTCGTACGGCTGCGCGCTGGCCGGCTCGGCCAAAGCCGGCGGTAAAGCCACGCCTCGACCATAGGCGGGACCGGTCGCGGTCCCCAGAACGCCCGATAGATCAGCTGTTCCCGCGCCGGCACGCCAGCCGCGCGCGCAAGCCCGCGCTGCTGGCGGAAGAGCGCGGCGTGCTTTGCCTTCATCTGTCGTCGCGAAGCGCGGTAGCGCGAACGGTCGCGCGCTAGTTTCGACCCAGCCCGCCGCCGATACTCATGAGTGATCGCGTCCACGCGAACACCGCGCCAGCCGTGAGCGAGTGCGTTCATCCAGAACTCCCAGTCTTCGTAGTACTCGAAGCTCGTGTCATAGCCGCCGGTGTCGGCGATCACCGCCTGGCGCGTCAGCGCCGTCGGTCCGATCAAATGGCGATGGAGGAGCTTGTACGGGTCGTACGGCGGCAGCTTCATGACACCGTTCATCGCCCCGAAGAAGCGCTGATGGCCGTAGGCGAACCCGGCTGTTGGATTTTCGTCGAGCCCGGCGCGCATCGCCTCGAGTGCGCCACGGGCGAGGCGGTCGTCGGCGTCCAGCGCGAGCACGAGCGGCGTGCTCGCACGCATGAGCCCGGTGTTGCGGGCAGCGCTCACGCCCTGGTTCGGCTGCCGGATCACCTCCAGCTCCGGCGGCAAGCTATCCAGAACCGCGATCGTCGCCTCGTCGGTCGATCCGTCGTCTACGACGATGACGTTTGGCGGGCCGCCGTTCTGTGAGAGCAAGCTCTCAACCGCCTCCTCAAGGAAGCGGCCGTAGTTGAAGCACGCCACGACGGCTGTGATCTCTCGATTGCGGTTTGCCGGGTCAGTCACGTTTCGCGAAGCATTCCAGCTGTTGATGCGCCATATCGGCCCAGCTCTAGCCGGTGATGAGGTGAGCGCCGGTGGTGTCGCTGGCTCTGCTGAGCCCGCGTGATTGTCGCTCAAGCCGCCGCAGCGTCCGCCCGGGCTTGCGGCGTGTCGAAAGTCCGCTTCGACTTCGCGCTGACGAGCCTTCGCCGGATCGGGACTTCAACCAGGTGAAACGATACCGCCGCGACGACGATCGTCAGCACCACCGCGAGGCCGTCCGGTAGCCACACGATGAGCGGGTAGTGCCACAGGTAGATGCCGTAGGAGTAGAGGCCGAGTCGCTGCAGAACCCGTCCGCACAAGAGCCGTGGGTCCTCGAGGGCGGCGACGACCAGGGCCGCACCTCCAACGGTCGCAAGTAGTAGCGCGGTCTCGAACTCGTCAGTGGTTTTCGCGTCGTGGCGAACGGCCAGCGCGAGCACGGCGGCTCCACCGATGCCGACGATCCTCGCCGCTGTCGCGCGCGGGACCCCCGGAACGAGGGCTAGGAGGCAGCCGGCGAGTAGCGGCAATGCGTGCGTGTCGGGCCCGAAATAGAGCCGCGAGAACTGCGCGCCATACATGACTGCGACGTGCAGCGCCGTCAAGCTGCACAGCATGAGCCCGGCAGCCAGCAGCGCGCGCGAACGGGGACGAACTGCGTACAGCAGCAGCGGCCACAGGAGGTAGAACTGCTCCTCCTGCGCCAGCGACCACAGGTGGCCGAGCGGCGAAAACGACTGCCCTTCGAAGCGGGCGAAGTTCATCGTGTAGCTCGCGCCGATAGCAACGCTTGGCAAGACGGCGACGCCCCCTACGACGGCGACAGTTCCCAGTAGCAACGCGAGCGCGGGCAAGAGCCGACGAGCGCGCCCTGCGTAGAAGTCGCGCAGCGACCGGCGCTCCATCAGCAGGCGCGTGATCAGGTAGCCGCTGAGCACGAAGAAGACGTCGACGCCTACCCAACCGCCGGGAACAAGTCCCAGGTGGCAGGCGACCACGAGCACGATCGCCACCCCGCGTAACCCCTGTAGTCCAGGGCTAAAGCGCATCTCGAGTCTTATCGGCGGCGAGACTCAGACGGCTTGAGCGAGGGCTAGTCTCGCCCAACGATGAAGAAGGCCTTGATCACGGGCATCTCGGGCCAGGACGGCTCGTACCTTGCCGAACTGTTGCTCGAGAAGGGATACGAAGTTCATGGCTTGGTCCGCCGCTCTTCGAGCTTCAACACGGGGCGCATCGACCACCTCTACCGCGACCCCCATCAGGAAGGTGTCCGCCTCTTCACGCACTACGGCGACTTGACCGACCCGGTGGCACTGACGCAGCTGCTGTACCGGTTGCAGCCGGACGAGATCTACCACCTCGGCGCGCAAAGCCATGTCCGCGTTTCGTTCGACATCCCGGGCTACACGTTCGACGTGACCGGAGGCGGCACGCTCCGCCTGCTCGAGGCGATGCGGGAGGCCGGCGTGGACAGCCGCTTCTACCAGGCGTCGAGCTCGGAGATGTTCGGCGCGGCGCCCCCGCCGCAGTCGGAGACGACGCCGTTCCATCCGCGCTCGCCGTACGCAGTCGCGAAGCTCGCGGCGTACTGGGCGGCGGTGAACTACCGCGAGGCGTACGGGACATTCGCCTCGAACGGGATCTTGTTCAACCACGAAGCCCCCCGCCGGGGCGAGACCTTCGTCACCCGCAAGATCACCCGGGCGCTCGCCCGGATCAAACATGGACTCCAGGACAAGCTGTTCCTCGGCAACCTCGACGCGAAGCGCGACTGGGGCTATGCGCCTGACTACGTCGAAGCGATGTGGCGGATGCTCCAGCACGACACACCTGATGACTTCGTTATCGCGACCGGCGAGACGCACTCGGTGCGCGAGTTCCTGGAGGCGGCGTTCGGTCACGCCGGGCTCGACTGGGAGGAGCACGTCGAGATCGACCCGCGCTATTTCCGCCCGTCAGAGGTTGACGTGCTGCTCGGCGACGCATCGAAGGCGAAGGAGAAGCTCGGCTGGGAGCCGACCGTGCGCTTCGAGGAGCTCGTGCGGATCATGGTCGACACCGACATGCAGGCGCTCGAGGACGAGCTCCGCGGCAAGGTCACGCGCTACAGCCACGAGGGCACCTGAACGCGGATGTGAACGAGGGCGCTCCCCCGGCGAGCCTCGTCGAAAACAGCACTTGGCTCCTGATCGCGCGGACCGCGGCGCTGGTCGCGAGTGCGGCGGTGACCGTGATCGCCGTTCGCACGCTGACGACCCCGGAGTACGGTCGCTTCGCGTTCGTCATCACGCTCGTGACATTGGCGGTCTCGCTGTCCGAGCTGGGCATCAACGCGCTCGCCACGCGGCAAATGGTCGAAGACCCACAGTCCGCCAGGCGGATCCTCGGCATCGCGCTCGGTGCCGAGATCGCGACGTCAGTTGTCGCCGCCGTCTGTCTGTTCATCGCCGCGATTGCGTTTCAGCGCGACGCACGGACGCTCGCGCTGATTCCGATCGCCTGCGTCGTGGTTCTCCTCCAAGGAGCCATAGCTGCGTTCGATGCACCGTTCCAGGCACGCAGGTTGCTCCGTCCAGTCGCCTCGTTCGGCCTCATTCAGTCCGCGGTCCTGCTCGGGGTCGGGACGACCGTCCTGCTCGTCGGTTTCGGGGCGCCTGGGTTGATGGCCGCGACGGCAGTTGCGAACGGCGCCGCCGCGGCCGCGGCCTTCCACAGGCTCAGACGACTGCAGATCGGACCGGCGTACCCGCTTGCGGGACGTGACCCCGGCGCGTTCGTCCGGTCGGTGCGAGCGTTCATCCGTTCGGCCGCCTTAATCGCGGTCACGGGGACGTTCGCGACGATCTATGAACGGATCGATGTGCTCCTCGTGTCGCACTACCGCGGCCCGCGCGGAGTGGCGTTCTACAGCGCGGCGCTGAGCATCGTCGTGACGCTCTACGTAATCCCCGCGGCGATCTCAACCGCGTACTACCCGCTGTTGACCGCCCAGATGGCTCGTGCTCGCGAAGCCGCGCGCGAATCGTTCGCGCTCCTGTTCCGGGTCTTCATCCTCGTGAGCGTGCCGCTCGCGATCCTGCTGGGGTTCGCGGCACCGACGCTTGTGCGCATCGCCTTTGGCCCGCGCTACCAGCTGTCCGGCGTCGTCCTGCAGATTCTGTCTCCGATCCTCGTTCTGTCATTCGTCAACTACATCTGCTGGCAGGCGCTGCTCGCCGCCCACCGTGAAGGCGGGAAGGCTGCAATCGTGGCCGTCGCGCTCGTGCTGAACGTCGCGCTCAACTTGGCGCTGATTCCGGCGCACGGCGTCCGCGGTGCTGCGTATTCCCTGCTTGCGACGGAGACACTTGTGGCGGTCGTCCAAGCGGTCGTAGTGCACCGTCAGGTGTTCCCGCTTCAGCTCCGGCGCCTCTTCGCCGCACCGCTCGTGGCCGGCGCCATCGCGGCGGCGGCCGTCGTCGCTGTCCCGCTCGGACCCGACGTGCTGCAAGGTGCGCTTGCCTCGGCGATCTACGTCGCGACGCTCCTCGTGCTGCGCTACGTGAGCGCGGAAGAGTGGCGCCCGGTGACGCAACCGCTCCGGGCTCTCACGGCGCGGGCTCGGACCTAGGTAACGCGGAGGACGAGTTGCCGCGCACGCAGCTCGAGGCGCTCGAGCGGTGTCAGCTGGTCGCGCAGCAGTTGAACAAGCAGGCGCCGTTCGCGTGCGAACGGCGCGTCGTCGGCCGATTTTGCTTCCTCGTGGAGGAAACGCACGGCAAGCTCTGCGTCGGTCATCGCCGGCAGTTCGCCCGCAAGCGCCAGCCTGAGCATGTGCTCGGTATCGAACGCGTAGTGCAGGTCCTCTCGGAAGAAGCCGTGGCGGTCGAAGAGTTCGCGGCGCCAGAAGCTCGACGGTTGCGGGACGCTCCACGGCGCCAGCAGCCAG
>DATBDN010000163.1:0-1926 GCA_036269895.1 Thermoleophilaceae bacterium | reverse complement strand
CGGTAGCCGTTGAAGAACGGCGTGTGACGGCCGCCCTCCTCCTTCTTGAGGACGTAGACCTCGGCCTTGAACTTGGTGTGCGGGGTGATCGAGCCGGGCTTGCAGAGGACCTGCCCGCGCTCGATCTCCTCGCGCTTGATCCCGCGCAGGAGGCAGCCGACGTTGTCGCCCGCCTGGCCCTGGTCGAGGATCTTGCGGAACATCTCGACGCCGGTGACGACGGTCGAGCCGACCTCCTCGTGGATGCCGACGATCTGCACCGTGTCGCCGGTGTTGACGACGCCCTGCTCGATGCGGCCCGTGGCCACCGTGCCGCGACCCGTGATCGAGAAGACGTCCTCGACCGGCATCAGGAACGGCTTGTCGAGGTCGCGCTCGGGCTCGGGGATGTAGGTGTCCAGCTGCGTGCCGAGATCGACGATCTTCTGGACGTACTCCTCGTCGCCCTCCAGCGCCTTCAGCGCGGAGCCGATGACGAACGGGACGTCGTCGCCCGGGAAGTCGTACTCGTTGAGCAGATCGCGGACCTCGACCTCGACGAGCTCCAGGAGCTCCTCGTCGTCGACCATGTCGGCCTTGTTGAGGAACACGACGATGTACGGCACCCCGACCTGACGGGCGAGCAGGATGTGCTCACGCGTCTGGGGCATCGGGCCGTCCGCCGCCGAGACCACGAGGATCGCGCCGTCCATCTGCGCGGCGCCCGTGATCATGTTCTTCACGTAGTCCGCGTGCCCGGGACAATCCACGTGGGCGTAGTGGCGGTTCTCGGTCTCGTACTCCACGTGGGAGGTCGCGATCGTGATGCCGCGAGCCTTCTCCTCGGGGGCGTTGTCGATCTCCTCGAAGGAACGAGCCTGTCCGCCGTACTTCTCCGAGAGCACCTTGGTGATGGCCGCCGTCAGGGTCGTCTTGCCATGGTCGATGTGACCGATGGTTCCGACGTTGACGTGCGGCTTGTCGCGCTCGAACTTCTCCTTCGCCACTGTCTTCTAGCTCCTGTTCCGAAAGTCTCGATCTGTTTCAGGCGAACCCGTGCAGACTACCAACCGCGCTTACGCGGGCACGGGCTCCCCGGTGCGACCCTCGACCACCTGCTCGGCGATGTTGGGCGGCACCTCCTCGTAGGAGTCGAACTGCATCGTGTAGGTCGCACGGCCCTGGGTCATCGAGCGCACGTCGGTCGCGTAGCCGAACATCTCGCTCAGCGGGACGTGGGCGTTGATGACCTTCGCGTTGCCGCGCTCACCCAGTTCGTGCACCCGTCCGCGCCGGCGGCTGAGGTCGCCGATGACGTCGCCCATGTAGTCCTCGGGCGTGACGACCTCGACCTCGAACACCGGCTCCAGCAGCACGGGCTTGGCGCGCCGTGCCGCCTCCTTGAGCGCCAGCGAGCCGGCGATCTTGAAGGCGATCTCCGAGGAGTCCGTGTCGTGGTACTTGCCGTCGGTCAGCGTCACGCGGACGTCGACCATCGGGTACCCGGCGCGGACGCCGGTCTCGAGCGCCTCTTCGACACCCTTCTCGACGGCGGGGATGAACTCGACCGGGATCGAGCCGCCGCGGATCTTGTTGACGAAGTCGAAGCCCTCGCCGGGCGCGGGCTCGATGTCGATGTAGACGATGCCGTACTGGCCCGAGCCGCCGGTCTGGCGCACGAAGCGGCCCTCGACCTTCTTGGCCTCGCCACGCACGGTCTCGCGGTAGGAGACCTGCGGGCGGCCGATGTTGGCCTCGACCTTGAACTCGCGCATCATGCGGTCGACCAGGATCTCGAGGTGCAGTTCGCCCATGCCGGAGATCTCGGTCTGGCCGGTCTCCTCGTTGGTGCGCACCTGGAAGGTCGGGTCCTCCTCGGCCAGCCGGCCGAGCGCCACGGACATCTTCTCCTGGTCGGTCTTCGTCTTGGGCTCGATGGCCACGGAG
>DATBDN010000162.1:0-4107 GCA_036269895.1 Thermoleophilaceae bacterium | reverse complement strand
CGCTATCGGCAACGTCACATGCAGTCAGGCGAAGCCGTGGCTCTTGAAGCTCCTCGCCGATCACGCCGCTCCGGACGCGAGCGTCGCGCTCAAGAACGGCCCGAGGGGCTTTCATTGCCGGGCAACGGCCGACTCGAAGGGCCGGCCGTCCGCTGGCGCGTGTTACACCGGCACGCTCGCGTTCCCAAAGAATGGATTCCAGTGGTTCGGCTGATCCGAGGAATCTCGAGCTAGCTCGACGTCGGAGTGCATACAGCAACACTCGCGCAGCTGAGAGCGCTAGCCCTCGGAGGTACAGCCGATACGGTGACGAGCACCGCCCCACAGGCCGGACAGACCACGTGCGCGAGGCAAGCCGGCTCCCCGCCCGCCTGGCGCACCGGCAGTTCCTGGGAGCAAGTACGCATTCGATCAGCGTCCCAGTCGACGTCGCCGACTTTCGTCATCGAGCACCCACGGCCGCATCTGGAACAGCGGGTCATGGCGCACGTGCCGCTGATGCTCGGAAGCGAGCTCGGCGACCCAAAGATCGTCCTCGTCCCGGTGGGAAACCAACGATCGCACGCTGCACGTACTCCACGGTACGCCCGAACGGGGAGCTTCCGACTCTGCGGCCGCCGTTCGGAAGAACGAGACACTCGCGCACTCCACCGGCCGCAGCGCACGAGCGATCGTCGCGAAGCCTTGCAACGGGTGTGGCCGATCGCCAGACTCTCCTGGGGCCGACCGTGCGGCTGCGCTGTCGGACGTGTTCACGGCGGAACGGAGGAGGATCAGAGTGATTGCACGCGTTGCGACTTTCGAAGGCGGCGACGCGGCGGAGATGCGCCGCATCAACAACGAGATGCTCGTCGA
The DNA here is from genome assembly GCA_036269895.1 of Thermoleophilaceae bacterium. Taxonomy (GTDB): domain Bacteria; phylum Actinomycetota; class Thermoleophilia; order Solirubrobacterales; family Thermoleophilaceae; genus DATBDN01. The sequence goes on along the minus strand of DATBDN010000162.1, from coordinate 3,252 downwards.
GCGGTCGACCTCACTCCCCTCTGGGCTTCTCAGGGTGATTGTCCTGATGAGAGACGACACCCACTGGTCTGTCGTCTCGTTCTTCGAGGATGAGGAATCCGCCAGCGCCGCGGAAGCTCGTTTCGAGGAGATGGGCAACGAGATCCCGGAGCGCGTCAGAGGGAAGCGTGTCGCCCTCGAGAGCTACGAGGTCGCCTTTGACGTCGAGATGGTCCGTGCATGAGGCGGGTGGTCAGCCATCTCTGAGCCGATCGTCGCTTTCGGGCTCTGGTGACATCCCGAGCCTGCTCACCGAGGCCTCGCAAGGACACGCGGGCACGCGGCGTTTGCGATTCCAGGCAGCTAGACCGGAAGGAGATCGAGGTCACGCACTTGCACCATCAATGCTGTCAAGCCGGTCTCGCTCCCTTTCGAATGCGTCTCGCCGCGGGCGATGAATGCCGCTTCGCCGGGGGCGAGCGCGTGGCGAATGCCGTCGCCGCCTGCTACCCAGCCATCACCTGAGACGGCAAGTAAGAGTTGGCCGTAGCCCGCCTCGTGCGGTCCGATCTCGCCTCCCGGCTCGAAGTAGAGGACGTAGGCGTGCGCCTCACCCTCCCCTTTGGCGAGTTCGAGCGACGAGGCGTTCTTGACCTCGAATGGCCGCGCCCCGATTCGCTTCGCATCCCCCGGAGTCGGCTGAAGGATCTTCACGAATACGAAAATACCGTCATTGGCCCATCCCTTCCTCCTCAGGGACGGAACCTTTCGGGCAGGCCCGGTCCGGCGGGCCTGTGCGCACCCGCGGTGACATAGTCGACGGTACTTCGATCGAGGAGGTTGAGATGGCTGGTGTCGAGAAGCGCGACTTCGATTCGCCGGATGAGACTCGGACGCCCGACAAGACGCGTGTGGACGTCGTGCGTCTGGGGGGCACGACCGCCGCCCGCTTCACCATGGAGCCCGGCTGGCGGTGGTCTGAGTGTGTGAAGCCCGTCGCCGGCACGGACAGCTGCCAGCACAGACACGTGGGCGTCGTGCAAACGGGGAGAATGCGGGTGACGCACGACGACGGCACGGTCCTCGAGCTTGGACCTGGCGAGGCGTACGTGATCGAGCCTGGCCACGATGCGGAGATCCTCGGCGACCAGGGCTTCGTCGGGTTCGAGTTCGAAGCCCGGGCCGCTGAGGACTACGCGCGACAGTAGGGCGAGGGCTGTGTGCAGCGGGCGGGCGCGTGTGGCGCGACCAGCGGGCGGGCGCGTGTGACGCGACCCGCACGCTCGCCACATACCCCGCCGCCCACTCAGCCGCCGCAGCGAAGATCCGCCAGGCGGCGCGCCTCGTAGCGGATCTCGTCGAACGTGACGCTGCAGCCCTCGCCGGTCGGCGACTGGGCCTCGAAGCCCACCGAGATCCCGGCCGCGTCGTCGAGAGCGAAGTAACGAACGAGCCGCCAGAGAGCGCCGTCGGCCGAGGCGTGGAAGGCAAAGCAGTCTCCGCCGCGTGCGATTCGAAACCAGATCTGCCTCCCCGCGACCGCGAAGTGGTTGCAGTCGTCCGACACACGCCGGTTCACGACCGAGACGACCATCGGATCCCCGTTCGGCGACCGCTCGAAGCAGAGCTTCGCCCAGGAAAGCGCGTCCCGGAACAGCACCAGGACGCCGGCGTCATAGGTCGAGGCGAAGTCGACGCTGATCCTTGCGGAGAGCGTGAAGTCGCCGCTCGGCTCGCAGACCAGCATCGGCGGCGTCTCGACGTCGGTCGAGATGGAGCCGGCGGGATCGACGAAGAGGTCGGAACGAGGGCCGGCGCTGATCCTGAGCGCGCCCTCGCCGCTCTCCCAGGCCTGCGGCCGTCCGAGCCAGCGGAGCGGCAGCGGCAGCTCCGGGATCGTGACCTGCTCGGAAGGCGCCATCAGCGGCGGTCTACCACAGACGCCTCGTGGCAGTACGTCCACCAGTCGTAGCTGATGGCGGGATTCGCCCACGGGTGGACGATCCCGTTCGCCGTCATCGGCCTGAACTAGACGCCGACCGCGGTCGCTCCCCACGCGTGCGCCTGCGAATCCGAGTTCCAGAGGCTGAAGCTCTGCTGACCGTTGGTCGAATTCGCCGCGACGCTCGCCGTTGCGCTGTTGTCGTCCTTCGTACTCCAGGTCCGGCGGTAGTTGTACGGCGGTACGCGTGTGATGCCAATCGAGCCCGGGAAGATGCGCTCTTCCTCAGAAGCGAGCGCCGGTACGGCGAGCTTCCCGCGGCCCGCGCTCCTCTCGAGTGCCTGCAGCGAGTGGATGGCCGGGCGCAGCTCCTGCTCGTTCTGGCGGCCGAATGCCTCTGCGAGCGGCGTCAACTCTTTTCGTTGCTGCACCCACACTCTCGCGGCGGGCGTCGTGCCTGCTGTCGTCGCGAACGCCGGCGCATCCGATCACAGGCGCCGCGGCAGGTTCCTCCGGTCTGCGAGGGCCGGCGACAGACTGGCGGTCCCGACTATGAGCGCGGAACTGAACGCGATCCAGAAGTAGATCGCCAGGACGACCCCGAGCCCGCCGTAGTCGCGCGCGTACAGGTCGACCCAGAACTGCATCACGTAGCGCGAGACGAGCATCAGGACGACGACACCGACGGCGGTCAGGGCGGCTCCGGGCAGCAGGTCACGTCGTTTGATCAGCTTGTGGGTCAGCAGCCACGGCGCCCAGACGAAGAACAGCACCAGGAGCCCGGCCCAGCCGAGCGCGAGGGCAGCTTCGACCCACCTCGGACTGCCTTTCAGCTCGCTCACCTGGACGAGCAGCAACAGGATCAGGCCGTACAATCCGATCAGCACCGCCGCGTAGAGAGCCTGGTCGGTCCGCCGTGTCGGGAGCGCGAGCTGCCACGAGCGCGCGTGCACGAGTTGCAGGACGCGGCCGAAGCCGAGCCCGAAGAACAGCGCGCCGGCGACCGCGAGCAACGCCGAGCCCAGCTCGTGCGCCTTTCCTTCGTCGAGCACGCCGTGGATCAGAGTCGCCGTCGGCGCGTTGAGGTGGAAGTGATGCACGAGGCTGTTCGCCAGCGAATCGGGGTGGGGGTCCAGGTACTCCTCCATCACGAGCACCGCCGGCAGCACCGCAACAAGCATGTACAGCGAGAGAAGCGCTGACTGCAGCGGTGCGTCGATCGCTCGATAGTGCCGCCAAGCGCTGATCGCGAGGCCGGACCGCGAGCCGGGATCTTGCCGCTCGGACCACTCACGGCCGCGTCTCGACAGCGCCTCGATGCGAGCAGACAG
>DATBDN010000161.1:0-9510 GCA_036269895.1 Thermoleophilaceae bacterium | reverse complement strand
CTGTACCGGGTTTTCCCCAAGCTCGGGATCAAGTCGCGTGCCGAGCTCGGCCGCGTGCTCAGCGCCACTGCTGACGCGTAAGACGGCCCAGCGCGACACAGCGCCCGCTTACTTCGTCGAGTCCGCGGCCCGCAGGATCAGCCACGTCGTCTCGACCGGGTGGGAGTCCCCATCGCGTGCCATACGCCACGGGTCTTGGTCGCGAGTTCGATCGTGCGGAGAGTCGACGAAGACGGACCGCAGAACGAGTCGGCCCGCATCTCCACAAAGACGACCGAAGGGAATTGTGTGACCGCATCAGACCAGCTCTACAAGCTCGCAGATCGAGCAAAGCAATCAGAGGCGAACATCGCCCGCGCGAAGGAGAAGGGACAGGCTGACCTGCAAGCGCAGGTCGCGCACGCCCGGCAGTCTTCCCAGCAGCACGCGGCCGAGCTAAAGGGCAACACGGCGGCCGCTCACGCGAACGCGTCCGCCTGGTGGGGCGCGGTCCAGGACGACTGGAACGAGCACATCGCCACGATCCGTCGGAACGTCGACGACAAGAAGGCGGACCTCGATGCCACGCGCGCCGAGCATCGCGCGGAAACCGCCGAGGATGACGCAGACGCGGCAGTCGACTTCGCCTATGCGGCACTCGAGGAAGCCGAGTACGCGGTACTCGACGCCGCGCTTGCTCGGCTCGAAGCCGACGAGGTACTCGCCGCACGCTGAGTGCGTCCGTGTTCGGCTACGCGCGCGCGGCCGTGAAGGCGGCCCCGCGCGCATCGCTGCGCACCGTGTGGCGGTTTGCGGCGCTTTGGGATTACGCACAGCTTTCGACGCACATGAATTGTCGCCCCATCCAATGTCACGCCCTTTAAACCGGGTTACGCTGCGCCACATGGGCGAAGTCATGTCGTCTGCCAACAAACTCGGTCAGGCCGCATACCACGTCAACCTCGTCTTCGCCGAGTCGCCCGTCGAGCGCTCGCACGTCGATGACTGGCTGACCGAAGGCGGGCACAGCGCCGACACCGTATACGCCACCGGATCGGACCTAGCGTCGCGGCTGGCAGACAGCCCGGGCGATCCGCTCATCACTCCGGTCGGCGTTGCATGGCTGCCACCCGAGCGCGGGGGAGTGCGCCGCGCAACCGTGATCGACGTGCTCACGCGCGCCAACCCGCGCCGGCCGAACGCGAGGCGGCAGCGGCGGATCGTACGCCACGACCCGGCCCGCTCGCGCGTCGTGGTCGGCGCGCCCGCGTTGCTCAGCGATTTGAGGGAGCGCTTCGAGAGGACTACGGGGCGCGGCGCGGCCGATGGCGGCTTTGGGCCCTTCGTCGCGCGACAGGGGCGGCTGGCCCTCGAACGCGAGGAGCGAGCGATCGGTGGCCAGCGCTACAAGGTCCCGCGTCTCGTCGCCGAGGAGATCGGTCAATCCGGTCGCTTCGCAGCGGTCGTCGAGGACACGGCACGGCAACTGGGTGAGCCGGCCAGCCGGGTCCGCGAAAAGGCGACGGCCGCGCTTGACGAGATGGTGGCCAGTCAAAGCCGTCTGGCCGTCGACGCCTGGGATCAGTTCACCGGGTGGATGGCGCGCGCGTACACGCTGGACGTCGACGAGAGGGGCCTCGACCGCGTGCGCGAACTCGGCCGCGACGGCGCCCTCGTCTTCCTTCCGAGCCACCGGTCCTACCTCGATCCGATGGTCCTCCGGCACGCCCTTGCCGATCACGGGTTCCCTCCGAATCACATTCTCGGCGGCATCAATGTCGCGGTCTGGCCGATCGGCCCGATCGCACGTCGCTCGGGGATGATCTTCATCAAGCGCAGCTTCCGCGACGCGCCCGTTCACAAGGCGGTGCTCCGCGAGTACATCGCCTACCTGCTCCGCAAGCGGTTCAGCCTCGAGTGGTACATCGAAGGCGGCCGGTCGCGGACGGGCAAGCTCCGGCCGCCGCGTTACGGCCTGCTCGCCTACCTCGTCGACGCAGTCAAGGCAAGCCCTGACCGCGACGTCCATCTCGTCCCCGTGTCCATCGTCTACGACCAGCTCCCGGAGATCGGCAAGATGGCCGCCGAGGATCGCGGCAGGCCCAAGGCGCCGGAGAGCTTCCGCTGGCTCGTCGGCTACGCACGCTCGCAGAGTCGGCCGCTCGGTCGCGCACACGTCACATTTGGTGAGCCCTTGGCGCTCGGCCGCCGGCTCGCCGAGGACGACTCCGTCCCGAAGGTCGCCTTCGAGATCTGCCACCGGATCAACCGGGTCACGCCGGTGACGCCAATGTCAATGGTCACGCTGGCGATGCTCGGTGCCGAGGGACGTGGCCTGACGCTCGAAGAGGGCAGGATGATCGGGCGTCCGGTCATCGAGTACCTGAACCAACGTGGCCTGCCGGTGACCTCCGACGTGAAGCTCGGCGAACTCGACCCGTTTCACAACGCGCTCGCGGCGCTCGTTCGCCAGGGCGTCGTCACCGAGTACCCCGGCGGTGCCGAATCGGTGTACGCGATAAACCCCGAGAAGCACCAGGAGGCAGCGTTCTACCGCAATGCCAGCATCCATTTCCTCGTCAACCGGGCGATCGTGGAGCTCGCGCTGCTCCACGCAGCCGAGACGGCCGCGCCTGACCTTCAGGAGTCGGTCTGGCAGGAGGCGCTGCGCCTGCGCGACCTGCTCAAGTTCGAGTTCTTCTTCGCCCGCAAGCGCGAGTTCGCCGAGGAGGTGCGCGCCGAGGCCGAGCTGATGGCCCCCGGGTGGGAGCAGCGCGTGTTCCCAACGGACGACGTCGAAGCGGTGCTCTTTGCGCAGCCCATGCTGCTCGCTCCCCGAGTCCTCCGTCCCTTCGTCGAGGCCTACCGGGTCGTCGCCGAGCAGCTCGTCGAGTCTGACCCCTCCGAGCCCGCCGACAACGAGGCGCTCGTCGCGCGCTGCTTGGCGGTCGGGCTACAACAACACGCCCGCGGACGGATCGTCGCAGCGGAGTCGATCTCGGCCGAGCTGTTCGCCGGTGCGCTTCGGCTCGCCTCCAACCGGGGCCTGTCGGACATCAGGTCGCGGAAGGCGTTCGCGCACGAGGTGACCGATGTCGACCGGCGAATCGGCGCGCTCGCGCGGATGGCGACCCGCCTGATTCCAGGCCAGGAGCCTTCGTGGACGATCTCGAACGCCTGATCGAGGACGTCGAGGCCGGTCCGCAGGGCCCGGAGGTCGGCGCCTTCTTCGACTTCGACGGCACCTTGATCGCCGGTTACTCGGCCAACGCCTGGTACGGCGAGCGGCTGCGCAAGTTCGAGGTGGGCCCGGCTGAGCTTGCGCGCACGCTCATCGCAGGCTTCGACATGAACCTCCGTGGCGCCGACGTGACCCGCTTCATGGAGATCGCGGTCGCCGCGTGGGCGGGGCGGGCGGCCGACGACATCGAGGCGCTCGGCGAGCGGCTGTTCGTGCAGCAGATCGCCGGCATGACCTACCCGGAGTCGGATCCGCTGATCCGCGCGCATCGTCGCGCCGGGCACACGATCGCCGTCGCGTCGTCGGCAACGCCGTTCCAGGTCGCGCCGCTGGCTCGCGAGCTGGGGATCGAGAATCTTCTGTGCACCGAGGTCGAAATAGTCGAGGGACTCGCCACGGGACACCTCGCCGGGCCGGTGCTCTGGGGCGAGGGCAAGGCCGAGGCGGTCCGGATGTTTGCCGCCGAACGCCGCCTCGACCTCGATCGCAGTTACGCCTACGGGAACGGCGAGGAGGATCTGGCCTATCTCGAGACGGTCGGACGGCCGCGCCCGCTCAATCCAGATGGCGGTCTGGCCGGCCTTGCGCGCGACCGCGATTGGCCGACATACCGTTTCCCCGCACGCAGCCGGCCTGGGCCGATTCCAGTGCTGCGGACGGGCGCCGCGATCGCCGGGCTGAGCGGCGCGGTCGTTGCAGGCGTCGGTCTGGGGCTTCTCACGCGCAGCCGGCGCGCGGCCGCGAATCTTGCGATCGGCACCGGCTCCGAAGCAGCACTGGCACTCGCCGGGGTGCGTCTATTCGTGAAGGGGGAGGAGCACCTGTGGTCGCACCGGCCCGCCGTTTTCACCTTCAACCACCAGAGTTCGCTCGACGCGTTGGTGGTGGGCAGCCTGGTCCGGCGCGACCTCACAGCCGTGGCCAAGAAGGAAGCCGCGCGCGACCCGCGCTTCGCTCCGATCGGACTGCTCGCCGATGTCGCATACATCGACCGCAAGAACTCGACGAAGGCGCGCTCGGCGCTGACTCCCGTCGTCGAGAAGATCCAGAGCGGGATGTCGCTGGCCATCGCGCCGGAGGGCACGCGCACGCCCACGCCGCACCTCGCGCGCTTCAAGAAGGGCGCCTTCCACATCGCGATGCAAGCGGGCGTGCCGATCGTCCCGATTGTGCTCCGTAACACGGGCTCGCTGATGTGGCGCGGGTCGTCGGTCGTCCGCCAGGGAACCGTCGACGTGGTCGTTCTGCCCCCGGTCGCGACGGACGGCTGGCACGCCGAAGACATCGACGGCCACATCGACGAGATCCGCAAGTCCTACGTCAACACCTTTGAGGAGCTGGGCGGCCCGCCCGTTGCCACAGCCGAGAAGGAGGTCGTTCGGAAGTGAGCCAGCAGGTTGCCGTGATCGGCGCGGGGTCGTGGGGTACGACCGTGGCGTCGCTGGCTGCGGCCCAGGCGCCAACGATCCTGTGGGCGCGGCGCGCCGAGGTTGCGGAGGAGGTCGCTGCCCGGCATACCAACTCGCGATATCTCGGCGAAGCGCCGCTGCACCCGGCGCTGCGAGCGACCGCCGACCTCGAGGAGGCCACGGCCGCGGCGGACGTCCTGATCGTGGGCATTCCGTCGCACGGCTTCCGGGAGACGCTCGCCGACCTTGCGCCGTGGGTGCGACCTGGCGCTCCGGTCATCGGCCTCAGCAAGGGGCTCGAGCCGAAAACGCGGATGCGTATGTCCGAGATCGTCGCCGACGAGCTGCCCGGCCATCCGGCCGGCGTTCTCACGGGTCCCAACCTGGCCAAGGAGGTCCTCGCCGGACAGAGTGCCGCGGCGGTCGTCGCGATGCCTGACGAACCGACGGCGCTCGATCTGCAGCGGCTTCTCTCGAGCGACCTCTTCAAGCTCTACCGGAGCACAGACGTCGTCGGGGCCGAGATCGCAGGGGCGCTCAAGAACGTGTTCGCGATCGCCGCGGGGATCGCGTCCGGCCTCGGCACCGGCGACAACACGCGCGCACTCGTGATGTGCCGGGCGATCGCGGAGATGACGCGACTGGGCGTCGCGATGGGCGGCGACCCGATGACATTCGCCGGTCTCGCCGGGATCGGCGACCTGCTCGCCACCTGCATCAGCCCGTTGAGCCGCAACCGCACCGTCGGTGAGCAACTCGCCGCCGGCCGCAGCATCGCGGAGATCACGGCGTCCATGCGACAGGTGGCCGAGGGCATCAAGGCAGCTGGGTCGGTCGTCCAGCTGGCCGATCTCCATGCCGTCGAGATGCCGATCGCGGGCGAGGTCGACGCGGTCGTGAACCATGGGCGGGCTCCGCGCGATGCCTTCCGGAACCTGCTCGAGCGCGTGCCGACCACCGAGTTCCACGGTGTCGCGCTGTGATCGCGCCCACCGGCACGCCCGAGACCAACGAGCAGGCCTGGGCGCTCGCCGCCGAATGGTCCACCCAGCGCGAGATGACGCCGTTCGAGGCGCTCATGTGGCGGCTGGAGGTCGACCCGCGCCTGCGCTCGCCGATGACGATCGTCGACCTCCTGGACACGACGCCCGATTGGGACCGGCTGCGTGTGGCCCACGACTGGGCCAGCCGGCTGATCCCCCGTTTTCGCCAGCGCGTACAGGAACTGCCGCTCGGCGCCGGCTTGCCGACCTGGGTCGACGACGCCGACTTCGATCTCGACTACCACCTGCTGCGCGTCGCAGTGCCGGCGCCCGGCTCCCGGAGGCAGCTGCTCGATCTCGCCCAGGCGGAGGCCATGACGCCGTTCGATCGAGCCCGCCCGCCGTGGCGTGCCGTGCTCTTCGAAGGGCTCGAAGGCGGACGCTCTGCCTACCTCCTCAAAGTGCACCACGCGATGACCGACGGGCAGGGCGGCATCCAGATGATCGGACTGCTCCACAGTCGCAAGCGCGCGCCGTCGCCGGAGAAGTCGGCGCCGCCGGCTCGGCCGGGCGAGCACGTCGGCGCCATGCGGTTGCTCGCTGGGCAGCTGGCTCACGCGCCTGCCGCGGCTGCGCGCGGCACGCGCGATGCGCTGAGCCTGTCGGCGCGTCTCGCCCTGCGGCCGTGGGTTGGCGTCACGGCGGCGGCGCACTTCGCCGGATCGCTGGAACGCGTGCTGACGCCGCCGCCGGGCGGCCCATCCCCGCTGTTGAAGTCGAGAAGCCTGTCTTGGCGATTCGACTTTCTGGAGGTGCCTCTCGACGACCTGAAGCGCGCCGGCAAGGCGGCGGGCGGCTCGCTCAACGACGCTTACATCGCGGCCCTGCTCGGCGGGCTGCGGCGCTATCACGACGCGCTCGGATCGCCGGTCGACACCCTGCCGATGGCCATGCCCATCAGCCTCCGCAGCGGCGACCATCCGATGGGAGGCAACCGCTTCGCCGGGGCCCGCTTCGCCGCGCCGATTGGCGCGGCGGATCCGTCCGAGCGCATACGTCTCGTGCACGACTTCGTGCTGAATGCCCGCGACGAGCCCGCCATCGACGCGCTCGGCCTGGTCGCACCACTCCTGAACGGTCTACCGATCGGCCTCGTTGCCAAGTGGTACGCCGGCCAGACGGCGAACCTTGACCTGCAAGCCAGCAACGTCGCCGGCCTGCCGTGGGAGGCCTATATCGCCGGCGCGAAGATCGAGCGCATGCTGCCATTCGGTCCCGTCCCCGGCTGTGCTGTCATGGCGACGTTGCTCTCGTACGCGGGTACATGCTGTATCGGCGTCAACTCGGACGCCGCCGCGGTCACCGATCCGGACCTGCTTCTGCTCTGCCTGCAGGACGGCGTTGACGAGGTGCTCGCGCTGGTCCCGTGACCTCGGCGTCGTGCGGGCGCCGCTCCGCCACCAGCTGATGTTCGAGTGCCCACCAGACCTCGAACGCGATCACGGGATCCCGGAGGTTCACGCCGCTCAGCTCTTCAAAGCGAGCGATGCGGTAGCGCAGTGTGTTCTGGTGGACGAGCAGTCGCTCGGACGCTCGCCTGACATGCATTCCGCACTCGAAGTACACGCGCAAGCTGGTCAGTATCTCCTGCGCCGAGGGCGTGACAGAGACCGGGTCCAGATAGCGCCCGGCCAGATCCTGGCCCACGTCGCGATCCGCGGCGATCGCGACGCGCGGTCCGAGGCTGGCAACGCTGTGGACACCGGTCAGGCCGAAGCCATCCGCCGTCGCCAGCGCCCGCGTCGCGAGCCGGAACGATTCGGTCAGTCGCTCCAGAGGGCGCGGCGGCCCGATGCCCACGACACCGCTGACGATCGTCGTGGGGGGTTCGCTCACGAAGCCGGCGAGATCGTCGTCGATGAGAGCGCCGAGCCCGCGCCGGGGTTCGATCGCCGATTGGAATCCGAGCGCCCGTTCGATCTCGTGGAGCGACGACGACGCGCCCGCTCGCGCGCGGATCGCCGCGTACTCGCGACTGGGGTCGACGCCGTACGCCCCGCTCTGTACGCGGATGTCCGCCGGCGCCGCGTCGCCAACGAGCAGGTTGCGGACGAACGCCGCGCGGCGCTCGTGCGCTTCGCGCGCGAGCTCGAACTCGGCGCTTCGATGCGCGGCGGCCATCTTCACGGTCGCCACCTCCGACCATGCCAGGGTGGACTCGACGAAGTCGAGCAGCGACGCATCGTCGACCTCGAGGCGCGCGCCGATCTCGCGCGCACGCGCAACAACGACCTGAACGCCGATCCGCCAGGCGCGGAGCATGTCCTCGATCGGTACGCCCTGTTGCGCGCGCTTGTCACCGATCTCAGCGAGCTCGGCGAGCTCGCGATCGGTCACTGCGGCCTGTCCAGCACGCGCCGAGAGCAGTGTGCGCTCGATCTCGAACCTCAGATCCGCGTCCATCTCTTCCGAGGACATCGACCGGTAGGCGGGCAGCTCTGCGTGCAGCCGCTGGCGCACGAGACACGAGATCTCCGAGTATTCCAACAGGAGCGCGTCGAACAGCGCTTCCCACCTCGCATCGCGTGCTCGGGCGGTCTTCACGGGCACTGTCGTCACATCGGTCGCGAGCCTAACGTCTTGGAGCGAGACCCAAGAACCGTGGGCGGAGATCGGAGCGCTGTCCGTAGCATCGCGGGCCTGCTGGGCGAGCGCGGCATCGAACCCGGCGATCGCGTACCGGTGGCGCGCAGGAAGTGTTGCCTGGTAGCCGACCTCAAGCGAGCCGGTGTCAAGCAGGTTCACACGTGACCGACGAGACCCTGCACATTGAGCACACGGCGTGACTTGACCCGGCGCCTCGCCCCGCTACGGCGTCGGGATCGACCCGATGCTCGTCCAATTGTTCGACGTCCCGTTGACGGCCGCCACGCCGCCGGTGCCGAACGTCCCGGATGCACTGCCCGGGTTCTGACCGGCGACGTTCGCCTCCATCTGCGCGTTCGTCGCGGGACTCGGAGTCAAGCCGACAATCGCGAACTCACCGGTCGCCGTGCCCAGCTTCCTGAGACCGATGCCTGGGAAGGTGTTGCCTCCGCCCGTCCCGCCTGTGCTCGTGTTGTTCTGGATCTGGAGGTCCGTCGTCAGGGTCGAACCCGCGTTGCTCCCCTGGACAACCTGGATGCCATAGGTGGCCGAGATCGGAGCGCCGACGGTGTTGGCGGTAACGGTTCCGAACAGGCTTGGCGAGCCTGCGTTCACGTTCAGCCGGATGCCGCTCCCGGCCGAGTTCTTGATCGTGTTGTTCTGGACCGTGGCGTAGAGCTTCGCGGTCGACAGCGTCACCGGTCCAGTCACGGTGAACGGGCCGACTCCGGCCGCGATCCCGCTTGTGCCGCTGACGGTCTGGCCAGCGGCGTCGATGTTGTTACCGCTCACGACTGCCTTCACCGTCACAGCACCACCGGCTGAAATGTCGATGATGTTGCCGGCGCTCCCCGACAGCGGATCGGCGACCGTCCCGTTGTTCCGGATGTTGAAGTTGCCAACGCCCTTGCCGTTGACCGTGGCCAGGACGACCTGGTTCGGCAGGATGACACCGCCGGCGCCGTTCGGCGTCGTGCCGCCGCCGTTCAGGATGTTGTTCTGAACCTCGATGTCGTCGGTCGCGCTGGTCGGGTTGCCGAACGTCCCGACGGGCCCCGAGTTGTTCGACGTCCCGCCCTGGAGCGCCATCGCCACGCCGCCGGGGAAGTTCGTGATCGTGTTGTTGTTGAGCTCGGCGCGTGTGACGCTCGCGACCGACGAAGCGACGCCGCCAGCGAACAGCTGGATGCCGGAGCCGAAGGAGTTGCCACCGGCGCCGGTGGTCGTCCCGCTCGTGATCGTGTTGTTGGAG
>DATBDN010000160.1:0-3062 GCA_036269895.1 Thermoleophilaceae bacterium | reverse complement strand
GTCTACTGCTCGATCCCCGGCCACAAGCAGGCCGGGATGGACCTCAAGCTGACGGTCTCCTGACCCGCGGTTGACGGTCTGGACCTGACCCGGTAGCGTCGGCGCCTCGGTCGAACAAGGGGGAGCGCATGGCTCCGCGGCGGAATCGGACTGCGGCACAGTCGGCTTCCCGGGCGCGCGCGTGACCGAGGCCGACGACAACCTGCGCAAGATCGACCACGTCGTCGTCCTGATGATGGAGAACCGGTCGTTCGACCACATGCTCGGGTTCCTCACGATCGAGCAGGGGCGAATGGACATCGAGGGGCCGACCCTCGCGATGAAGAACGACTATCGCGGCGAGTCGTTCCACGTCCACCCGGCCGTCCGGACGACGATGACCAAGGCGCAGGATCCCTGCCACTCGGGCTGGTGCTTGGACGAGCAGCTCTCCCACGATTGTGGCGGCTTTGTCTCCAACTTCATGAAGACGCGCAAGAAGGGCGGCGCGAACCCGGGCGTCGTGATGGCGTACCACCCCGCAGCGCACCTGCCGGTGTACGACTTTCTCGCCCGACAGTTCTGCGTGTGCGACCACTGGTTCTGCTCGGTCCCAGGCGCGACGATGCCGAACCGCTGCTATGCGGTGGCCGGCACCTCCAACGGCCTGCGCGACAACATCAAGCCGAGCCGCCCGTACAACGTCCCCTCGTTCGTGCGCCATCTGGGTGACGACCAGTGGCGCTGGTACTCGCACGACTACGTGCCGACGATCTGGCTGCTGGACCCCGAGGTCGGCCTGTCGATCGAGAACGTCCCGGCGTTTTTCGACCGGCGCGACGTCTTCGGGCATCGCAGCTTCATCGAGCGCGCCGCCAAGGGAGACCTGCCGGCTGTCTCCTGGATCGACCCGAACTTCTACGACCTGACGTTCGGGCCAACGGGCTCGAACGACGACCATCCGCCTTCCGATCTCCGGGGCGGTCAGAAGCTGGTCCTCCAGCTGGTGGACGCGGTCATGCAGAGCCCGGTCTGGCGGAAGACGCTGCTCGTGATCACCTACGACGAGCACGGCGGCTTCTTCGACCACGTTCAGCCGCCCGCCGCCGCCGACGACAGGCCGACGATGCGGCGCTACGGGCCGCGCGTCCCCGCGCTTGTCGTTTCGCCGTACGTGGCGGCCGGATCGGTGTCGAAGACGGTATTCGACCACACGTCGATCATCAAGACGATTCTGACCCGGTTCTGCGCCAAGCCGAACGGAAAGATCCCGAACATGGGCAAGCGCGTTGCGGCCGCCAGCCACCTCGGCGAGCTGCTGACCCGCTCGTCGTCGCGCAGGATCAAGCGCTCCGAGTACCAGTCGCTCGTCGACGACTCCGCACGATGGCACGAGGAGATGGTCCTCGACGGTGTGCCTGCGCCCGGCGAGGGGCTGGCAATCCCGCATGAGCTGACGGACTTTCAGAAGGACTTCCTCGACGCGAAAGGCGACCTGCTCGCCGCCCGGCGCCAACTCGCGGCGGCGGGTAAGTCGGTCTTCTGAGGCAGCACTCATTCTCCGTTCTGACGCGTCGCTGGGTCGCCGTAGGCGAGGAGGACAGTGCTCGAGCACGGCCTCTTCGCCGGAGGCGGGCCAGCGACGCGAGCGGCACCGGAGGCCGGCTTCGCCGGGCACCGGTGCCGCGGTCAGGACGGAGAAGGAGGGATTCGAACCCTCGAGGCAGGGATTCTCCCCACCTAACGCCTTAGCAGGGCGCCGCCTTCAGCCACTCGGCCACTTCTCCGCGAACGCGCACAGGATAGCCGAGCCTTCTGAGCGCTACCCTGTGCCGCGCAACTCGGAGGGGTGGCAGAGCGGTCGAATGCGGCGGTCTCGAAAACCGTTTCGGGCCGTTAGGTCCGACGAGGGTTCAAATCCCTCCCCCTCCGCTTTTCGGCTTCGTTCTGTGAAGCCCCGGCTGGTGCCGGGGCTTCCTGGTTTGCCGCCCAAGACCGCTCAGACGTAGGCGCGAGGAGAGGGCGCCCGGTGACGGAGGCAGCACGCCAGGGCCGGGGAGGGGGCTCGGGGTCGACCCGTGGCGGCATGCTGGGACTTGAGGGCGTGCCCCTCGCCTCCGCAGCACCGGGCTCAGCAGGAAGTCTAGGCGTCGCGGCCGGGGTCACCGCATTGCGCCCTTTGCGCTCGTGGCCTGGCTCCGCTTCGTAACCGGATCCCGCTCGACTGGCGGGCGGGATTGGGCGTAGTGTCGTCGCAACCGACCAAGGAGGTTGCGATGCTCGCGCGCGCAGTCACGTTCGATGGGGTCAACAAGGAGCGGATGGACCAGATGCGGCAGGAGATGGAGGAGGGCCAGCCGCCGGAAGGGCTGGACGCGAAGGAGCTCATCGTCCTCCACGACCCCGATGCGGAGCGGTCGCTCGTGCTCGTCTTCTTCGAGGACGAGGACTCGTACCGTCGCGGCGACGAGATCCTGAGCGCGATGCCGGCCGGCGACACGCCCGGCCAGCGGACGTCGGTCGGGCGCTATGACGTCGCCATGCGCCAGACGATGTAGAGGCGGGGGCGCCTCCCGCGTGGGAGGCGCCCCTCGCTCCCGTTACGAGGCCGGGATCGCCGCGCCGGCCGGGTAGAGGACGCCGTTCAGCACGAGACGCTCCTCCTGCGTCGTCCAGGCGCGGAACCAGGCGTCGAAGCCGAGCACGATCGCGTGGCCGGCGCCGAACGGCTGGTCGACCACCGCCGGGCGGCCCGTCAGCGTCGAGTTCGCGTTGACGACGAAGCCGTAGCAGTTGCCCCAGCCCGCCGGGCCGCCGCAGTCGCCCGCCGGAGCGTAGGTCGCCACCGCCGTCGCGGCCGGGATCGTCCCACCGTTGCCGGCCAGCGTGGTGGGGTCGAAGTTGGGGTCGCCGCTGGTCTCGCGGTAGATCCAGCCGCCGGCGTCGAACCCCCAGGCGACCGGGTTCGCCGTGTTCCAGGTGGCGTCGTGGGTCGAGCCCGGCGTGCTGATCCCGCTGATCGCGTTCGTGTTCAGCGTCGAGACGCCGGCGTTGCGCAGGCTGGTCGTGCCGCCGGTGAGCGC
>DATBDN010000159.1:0-17411 GCA_036269895.1 Thermoleophilaceae bacterium | reverse complement strand
AAGGGAGACCGGGTCTAACGCCGGCAATCTGCTCGCCCGCGTGCCGGGGCCCCATGGCTCTCCCACGTTGTTGCTGTGCGGCCACATGGACACTGTTCCGGTGACGACGCCGGTGAAAGTCGTCAACCGGGACGGGCGACTCGAGAACGAGGGGGAGGGGATCCTCGGTGCCGACAACAAGGCGGCGGTCGCCGTGATCATGGAGGTGCTGCGACGGGTTGGAAGCTCGCCGCCGGTCGGCATCGAGATCCTGTTCACGACCTGCGAGGAAATCTCGTTGGCGGGCGCGAAGGCCTTCGACCAGTCGAAGCTCCAGTCGGACTTCGGCTTCGTATTCGACCACGCGACGCCGATCGGCGAGGTCATCGTGGCGGCGCCGACGCTGTACCGGATCCAGGCAGACCTGCACGGGCACGCGGCGCACGCAGGGATGGAGCCTGAGAAAGGTCGCAACGCGATAGCTGCGGCGGCGGCGGCGCTTGCTCGGCTCAGGATGGGCCGTCTTGACGACAAGACGACGACGAACGTCGGCCGGATCAGTGGCGGTAGTGCCATCAACGTCGTCGCGGAGCGCTGCTCGGTCGAGCTCGAGGCGCGGTCAATCGACGAGCCACGGGCCGCCGAGGTGGCGTCCGGCATCGTCGACGCGTTCACGGAAGCCGCCAGCGACGGCGAGTGCGACGTCGAGACGCTGATCGAGGAGCAGTTCCGCGGCTACCAGCTGGCGCGAACGGCGCCCCCGGTCGGCCTTGCGGCGGCGGCGCTGGACGCCCGCGGGATCGAGCCGCGCTTCATCAACACGGGGGGTGCCGCCGACGCGAACATCTTCATCAACCGCGGCCTGCAGGTCGTGAACGTGGCGAACGGCACGCAGTACGCGCACCAGGCGAACGAGTGCGTGACGGTGGACGCGCTCGAGACGATGCTCGACGTGGTGCTCGAGCTGGTCCGGCTCGCGCCGTGACGCTGTCTCTGCGGCGCGGGACGGTCGTCGCGGTGGATTCGGACGGGCCGGTTGCGCGGATTCGCGTGGACTGCGACGACGAAGAGCGAGCAGCCATCGCTTACGTCGACTTGGTTGGTGCGGTTGAAGTGGGTGACGACGTCGTCGTCAACACGGCGGCGGTGGATCTCGGCCTCGCAAGTGGGGGCTCCGACATCGTCCACGTCAACCTGACACGCGGTCTCGACCAGCCAACGCCCGAGGGCGAGCACGTGATGAAGCTGAACTACACCTCGCTGCAGCACGCCGTAGACCCGGTCGAAACCCACTCGATCCACCTGGACGCCAATAGTTGCCCTCCAGGTGGATCGAGTGGCGGGCCGATCGCGATCATCGCGCTTCATGGCCAGCTTCCGTGCGTCGCGTGGCAGGCGCACGAGCGCCAGCCCGGTGCAAGGATCGGCTACATCCAGACCTGGGGCGGCGCTCTATCTGGCTCCCTTAGTCGAGTTGTTCAAACGCTGCGAGGCGAGGGCCTGCTCGCAGGGCACATCACAGCCGGCCAAGCCTTCGGCGGGGACCACGAGGCGATCAGCATCGAAGGCGCCATCCAGGCCGCGTTCGCGCAGCTCGGCTGGGATGCCGCCATCGTCGGGCCCGGTCCCGGAATTCTCGGCTCCGATTCCGCCCTCGGCCACGGCGGCATGGCCGCGCTCGAATCAGCCCACGCCGCCCTGGCCCTCGGCTGCAAGCCTCTGATCGTTCCGCGCATGTCGTCCGGCGACCCGCGAGCTCGCCATCAGGGCCTCAGCCACCACACGAAGACCGTTCTGGAGCTGCTCCTGAAGCCCGTCCACGTCGCCCTCCCGGAGCCGCAGACGCTGCCCGGAGACCACCAGGGAGTCAGCGCTGCCGTCGACCTGGATGGCTATCGTGCCACCGGCCTGCCTGCCACCACGATGGGGCGGGGGATCGACCAGGATGGGTTGTTCTTTCGGGCCGCCCTCGCGGGTGGCGCGGTGCTTGCGGAGGAAATCGGTGTCGTTCGAGCGAGTCGGAAGTGAGGAAGTCTGGAGCGGACGCATCGCCAGCGTCCGCAACGACCGCTTCCGCCACGACGACGGCGAGGTCGTCGAGCGCGAGGTCGTCAGTCATCCGGGCGCGGTTGCCGTCGTGGCCCACGACGGCGAGCACCTGTGGCTCGTCCGCCAGCCCCGCGAGGCGGTCGACGACTACCTGCTCGAGTTGCCCGCGGGCAAGCTCGACGAGGAGGGCGAGGACGTCCTGGCCACGGCGAAACGCGAGCTCGCCGAGGAGATCGGCAAGGCCGCAAATACGTGGGAGCACCTCACAACCTTCTACGCATCGCCGGGTTTCAGTGACGAGCGGATCCATGTGTACCTGGCGACCGACCTATACGACCAGCAGGCCCACACCGACGAGATCGAGCGGATCGAGATCGTCAAGGTCCCGCTTGGCGAGGTCGACGACGTGATCCGGTCGAATCGCGACTCGAAGACGCTCGTCGGCCTGCTGTGGTTCCGCGCATTCCAGGGCGGCGCGGCCTCGTGATCGGCACCCTCGCAGCGATGGCCGCCACGGTCGCGGCGCTCCTGGTCGCGCCCGCGGCACTCGGCGCCCCCGTCGCGGTCTCCGCGGACGTCAGCTCGCCGAACCCGACGTTCGCGCGTGCGCTCGACACGGACAACGTGCGTGTCGACTTCGACGATCCGCTCGATCCGAATTCGGTCCAGAAGGAGGACTTCAGGCTTTTCATGGCCGGAGCGGAGCGCCCGATTTCCTCCGCCACGGTCTCGCCCGACGGTCTCTACGTGATCCTCACGTCGTCTGGCTGGAAGGCCGGCGAGGCAGGGTACGTCGAGTTCACCTCGGTCGGCGCCGTGAACGACTCCAGCGGGAACGCGATGACGAGCGCGCCGCGCATGCGTGTGGCGGCAGCGCCGGGCGATTTCATCGCGCCGCTCGGTGCGCGGTTGTCCGTGAGCCCGAAGACGATTTGTCTGACACATGGCCGCGGCTGCCGGAAGCCGGGCATGACGATCAGGTTTCTGACGAACGAGTCGGGCAAGGCAACGCTCCTGATCAAGCGAAGCGACGTGACGGTGGGCACGCGCCGGTACAGCAACATCGTCCCGGGCTTGAACACGCTCAAGTTCAACGGTCGCCTGGGTGCGCGCAAGCTCCGTGCGGGCCGCTATCGGCTGCTGATGTACGTGCAGGACGCGGTCGGGAACATCACCGATCAGCCGCCGATCTTGCTCTTCAACGTTCGCCGCGTAACCAGGTAGCCGCGCGCTGCAGCGCACCATTCAGGTGCAAGGAGTGCGGGCCGCGCCCGCGAAAGCGGACTCGTGGCCATTGCGACCGAACCGCGGACGTTCGAGGACCTCATGCTCGACTTCCTCGCGTACCTCGAGTTCGAGCGCGGGCTTTCGCGCAACACGCTCGAGGCGTACCGCAGTGACCTGCTGCAGTTCGGGCGCTTCCTCGCCGAGCGCGACGGGGACGCGCTGACTGCACGCGGCGCCGACCTCTCCGACTTCCTGACTCATCTCGCCCGCGGCGACGGGGATACCCCACAAGGGGGCACAGCTGGCCGCGCGCCCGCCTCGGCAGCGACGCTGCACCGCAAGGCCGCCTGCCTGCGCTCGTTCTACCGGCACCTGCGCCGCGAGAACCTGCTGGACAACGACCCGACGGCGGCGCTGTCCAGCCCGCGGCGCGGCAAACGCCTGCCGGAGGTGCTGACGCGCAGCGAGGTGCAGGCGCTGCTGGGCAGCCCGAAGGGGAGCGAACCGCCGGCCCTCCGAGACCGGGCGCTGCTCGAGGTGATGTACGCCTGCGGGTTGCGCGCGTCCGAGGTGATCGGCCTCGAGATCACGGACGTCGACCTCGACGAAGGGCTGCTGCGCGCTCGCGGCAAGGGCTCGAAGGAGCGCGTCGTGCCGGTCGGCCGCGCCGCCGTCGCGGCCTTGCGCACCTACCTCGCACACGGCCGCCCGGCGCTGGTGAAGCTCACACCTGAGCGCGCCCTGTTCGTGAACTTCCGCGGCCAGGCGCTGACCCGCCAGGGGCTTTACAAGATCGTGCGCCGTCACGCCGCAGCGATCGGCTTGGCCGACCGGATGAGCCCGCACACTCTTCGCCACACGTTCGCGACTCATCTCCTGTCGGGCGGGTGCGACTTGCGATCGGTGCAGGAGATGCTCGGGCATGCCGACGTCGCGACGACCCAGCTCTACACGCACCTGTCGCCAGACCATCTGAAGGACGTCTACTTCAAGGCGCACCCTCGCGCGTCCGCTTAGCCGGTAGCTGACGACCGAGTAGCTTCAGCGCTCTCCGATGCCTGAGCTTCCTGAGGTCGAGACGATC
Source organism: Thermoleophilaceae bacterium (assembly GCA_036269895.1). Lineage (GTDB taxonomy): Bacteria > Actinomycetota > Thermoleophilia > Solirubrobacterales > Thermoleophilaceae > DATBDN01. The sequence continues at coordinate 13,072 of DATBDN010000159.1, read as the reverse complement.
CGCCGTCAGCTGGCGCCCGAAATCGAAGGCCGCCGGCTCGATCGCATCGAGATTCTCGACCCTCGCTGGTGCGAGCCCGCGCCGCCCGACGAGATCGCGCAGGCGGTCGAGGGGCGGCGCATCGAGCGCCTGGACCGCCGCGGCAAGTGGCTCGTCTGGGAGCTGGCCGACGAGGTCCACCTGGTGATGCACCTGCGGATGACGGGCAACCTGCTGCTGGTCCCGCCCGGGGACACCGAGCCCCGTTTCCTGCGCGTGCGGATCGATCTCGACGACGGTCGGCACGTCCTGTTCTGCGACGCGCGCCGGTTCGGCACCGGCCTCGTGCTGCTCGGACATGACGCCGTCCACGACTACTTCGCGGGCCGCGTCGGCATCGAGCCGCTCGGCCCCGACTTCACGGCCGAGGCGCTCAGGGGGATGGCCTCGGGACGGAAGGCGCCGGTGAAGGCGTTCCTGCTGTCGCAGGAGCGCGTGGCAGGCGTGGGGAACATCTACGCGGACGAGGCGCTCTGGTTCTCGAAGATCCACCCGCTGCGCCCGGTCGGCACGCTCAAGCCGAAGCAGCTCGCGAGCCTCCGCGACTCGGTCGTCCAGGTCCTGCATGCCGGGATCGACGCCAAGGGCGCCACGATCGACGACTACCGCGACTCAGCCGGCGCCGAGGGCTCGTTCCAGGACAAGTTCCAGGTCCACCTGCGCGAGGGTGAGCCATGCCCCCGCTGCGGCTCGACGATCCGGAAGATCAGGGCAGCGGGACGGGGGACTTACTTCTGTCCCCGTTGCCAGAGGGCTCCTCGACCAGCTTGAGGATCTCCACGAGCGTGCCGTCGCGGTCGGCCTCCAGCAGCTCGCGGAAGCCGCCGATCACCAGCTCGCCCGCGATGATCTGCGGGAAGGTCATCTGCCCCGTGCGCGCGACCAGACGGGCCCGGCCATCCGGGTCCTTCGTCAGGCTGACTTCCTCGTAGTCCACGCCACGACCGTCCAGCAGGGCCTTTGCCTGGCGGCAGAACCCGCAGGGGTCAGTGGTGTAGACGGTTACCTTGCCGCCGTTCCACATGCTTCTCTGAGCCTACCTATGCCCAGCCAGGGGACTTTCAAGACCGAGGCCGTGGTCCTGCGGTCTCTCCGCTTGGGGGAGGCGGATCGTGTCCTGCACCTTTACACGGAGGATCGCGGCCGGATCGGTGCCGTGGCCAAGGGCGTCCGCAGAGTCAAGTCCCGCTTCGGCGGCCGCCTGGAGCCCCTCTCGCGGGTCAAGCTCGTTCTGCACGAGGGCCGCGGCGACCTCTGCACGGTCACCGCCGCCGACACGGTCCACGCCCACGCAACGCTGCGTGACCGGCGTGCCACGATCGAGCGCGCCACCCAGGCCTGCGACGCGGTGCTGCGGCTGTTCGACGCGGCCGAGCCCAACCGCCCCGCCTACAACCTGCTCTGCCACGAGCTGGCGCTGCTCGACTCCGACGCCGCCCTGGCCACTCCGGCGCAGGCGCTCGCCTTCCGGCTGAAGCTGCTGCTGGCCGCCGGCTTCGTGCCGGAGCTCGCCGCCTGCGCCGCCTGCGGCGAGCGCGAGCACCTCGGGGCATTCTCGGCCGCCGCGGGCGGCGTCGTCTGCCCGGGCTGCGAGGCGGGCTCGTTCCCGCTCAGCCAAGAGGCCCACCAGTTCATGGCCGACGCCCTCTCGAAGCCGCTGCTGGAGGCTCCGCAAGCGCCCGAAACAGCCCTGCGAGCAGCCGATCGTGCGGTGTCAGAAACTGCGGAACATCACGCACACGTGCGGCTTCGCCGTCTGATGTGATACGCGCATGGCCACCGCGACCGAGACCAAATGGGTGTACGCGTTCGAAGAAGGGGGACGCGACATGCGCGAACTCCTAGGCGGCAAGGGCGCGAACGTCGCGGAGATGACGCGGATCCTCGGTCCGGACCGAGTACCGGCGGGATTCACGATCACGACGGAGGCCTGCGTCGCCTACATGAACGCGGACCGGCAGGAGCCCGAGGGGCTCGACGAGCAGGTCGGCGAGGCCCTTTCTCGTCTCGAGGACCACGTCGGCAAGCGCCTGGGCGATTCCGAGGACCCGCTGCTCGTCTCCGTCCGCTCGGGAGCGCGCGAGTCGATGCCGGGCATGATGGACACGGTCCTGAACCTGGGCCTGGGCGACGAGTCGGTCGAGGGGCTCGCCAAGGCCACGGAGAACGACTGGTTCGCCTGGGACTCCTACCGCCGCTTCGTGCAGATGTTCGGCAACGTCTGCCGCGGCGTCCCGGGCGAGAAGATCGAGGACGCGATCAAGGCGCAGAAGCAGAAGGCCGGCGTCAAGCTCGACACGGAGCTCTCGGTCGACGACCTGAAGGCCCTCGTCGACGCGTTCAAGGAGCTCTACCGCGAGCAGACCGACGAGGAGTTTCCGCAGGAGCCGCGCGAGCAGCTTGAGCAGGCCATCCGCGCCGTCTTCGACTCTTGGATGGGCGAGCGCGCCGTCTCCTATCGCCGCATCAACCATTTGCCGGATGAGTGGGGCACGGCGGTGAACGTGCAGCAGATGGTGTTCGGCAACAAGGGCGACGACTCCGGCACGGGCGTCGTCTTCAGCCGCGACGAGCGCACCGGCGAGCCGCAGTTGTCAGGTGACTTTCTCGTCAACGCGCAGGGTGAGGACGTCGTCTCCGGCGTCCGGACGCCGCGCGACATCGAGGAGCTCGAGGAGGTCATGCCCGAGGTCTACTCCGAGCTGAAGGAGATCCTCGCCAAGCTCGAGTCGCACTACAAGGACATGCAGGACACCGAGTTCACGGTCGAGCAGGGCACGCTCTACATGCTGCAGACGCGCAACGCCAAGCGTCCCGCGCAGGCTGCCGTCCGCTTCGCCACCGATGCGGTCGAGGAGGGTCTGCTCACGAAGGAGGAGGCGCTGCGCACGATCGACTCAGGGTCGATCGACACGCTGCTCCATCCTGTCTTCGACCCGAACGCGGAGTTCACGGTGATCGCGAAGGGCGTGAACGCGTCACCGGGCGCCGCCAAGGGCGAGATCGTGTTCACGGCGCAGGAGGCGGTCGAGGCGCACCAGGCAGGCCGCGACGTGATCCTCGTGCGCCCGTTCACCGAGGCCGACGACGTGGCCGGCTTCCACGCCGCCCGCGGCATCCTCACGAGCGAGGGCGGCAAGGCCAGCCATGCAGCGCTTGTGGCACGCGGAATGGGCAAGCCCTGCGTGACCGGCGCTTCCCGGCTCGAGATCGACCTGCAGGCGCAGGAGGTCCGCTCCGGCGACGTCGTGTTGCACGGCGGCGACGTGATCGCGATCGACGGGAGCCAGGGGATCGTGACGGCCGACGACGTCCCGCTCGTGGACCCGTCAGACGATCCGGAGTTCGAGCCGATACTCGAGCGGCTGTGGAGCGTCCTGAAATGGGCCGACGACGTCCGCCGGCTCGGGATCAGGGCGAACGCCGACACGCCGGCCGACGCCAAGCAGGCGCGTGAGTTCGGCGCCGAGGGCATCGGCCTGTGCCGCACCGAGCACATGTTCATGGCCGCGGACCGCCAGCCGAAGATGCGGGCGATGATCATGGCCGACACCGAAGAAGAGCGCGAGGCCGCGCTCGACGAGCTGCTGCCGCTGCAGCAGAAGGACTTCGAGGGCCTGTTCGAGGAGATGGCGGGGTGCCCGGTCACCATCCGCCTGCTCGACCCGCCGCTGCACGAGTTCCTGCCGAACGCCGAAGACGTCGCGCAGGATCTGGAGCGAGCTCGCACGGAGGAGTCGGGCGAGGTCGAGCAGCTCGAGAAGACGCTCGACCGCATCCACGCGCTTTCCGAGGTCAACCCGATGCTCGGCACCCGCGGCGTGCGCCTCGGGATCATCCACCCGGAGATCTTCAAGATGCAGGTGCGGGCGATGATGCGTGCTGCGCAGGCGGTGCGCAAGCGCAGCGGTGACGCGCCGCACCTCGAGATCATGATCCCGCTCGTGGCCTACGAGAAGGAGCTGGCGTACGTCCGCGAGATGGTCGAGAAGGTCGTCGAGGAGGAAGGCGACGGCATCAAGCCGCAGATCGGCACGATGATCGAGCTGCCGCGCGCATGCTTCGTCGCGAACAAGATCGCCAAGCACGCGGACTTCTTCTCGTTCGGCACCAACGACTTGACTCAGAGTGCGCTCGGCTTTTCGCGCGACGACGTCGAGAGCCGGATCCTGTCGACCTACCTCCAGGAGAAGATCATCGACCGCAGCCCGTTCGAGACGATCGACAAGCCCGGTGTGGGCTGGCTCGTCAGGCTTGCCGCCTGGGTTGGGCGCGAGGGTCATCCCGAGCTCGGCCTCGGCATCTGCGGGGAGCACGGCGGAGATCCGGAGTCGATCGCCTTCTTCGACATGGCCGGGCTCGACTACGTCAGCTGCTCGCCGTTCCGCGTGCCGATCGCACGCCTGGCGGCCGCTCAGGCGCAGCTCAACGAGCCGGTTGAGCTCTAGGGCGAAGCCCGATCATGGAGGCCGAAGGCCGGTCTCCCGAGTCGTCCCTAGCTCTAGCTCGTGCCCTTCTCCTTGTCCTTCTTGCGCTCCTTGCGGTCGGCGTAGCGCACAGCAATGATGCCGATGACCACCGGGCCTCCGTAGATCAGGAGGTCCGGCAGCCAATGGCCTGCGTGTGCGAGCGGGAACATCATGAGGTCAGCGCCGAGAGCAGCCAGAGGCCGAGGCTCGTGAAGCCGATCATCACGATCAGCATCCAGTACTGCGAGCGCACCGCCTCGCGTGTGTTCGGGTAGATCGCAAGCGCGCGATCGTGCGCAAGCATCAACCCCGCGACGTGTCCGCACACGAGCGCTGCAACTTGCACGTACCAGACGCCGGTGGCCGTCACGATGTTGTAGTTGATGCTTGCGCCGGCGGTTCCGAACAGATTCGAGCCGTGGCCAAGCGGGTCCGAGATCAGGTACCCCAGCGCCTGCCCTTGGTACATCAGCAACGAGAAGTAGTGCGCAAGCGCATACGCGAACGCGATCGGGATGAGCGTGTGCGCGAACTTCCCGGCCAGCTCCGAGGCCGTGTGACCCGTGCCGACGCCGGTCATGCCGCGGATGCCAAGGCGATAGAACAGCCCGACGAGCAGCACCATGCCGACCAGCCCGACCGTGTTCGCAAGCTCACCCTGAGCCGTCAGGCCAAAGCCGATGTTGCCGAAGAACGTCGACAGGTCCGGCCCGAGCGACGCCCACAACGGGCCGTTCGAGAAGCCGTCGAAGCTCGTCGTTCCGATCGCAATGATCAGCAGCGCAACCGTGCCCGGCACGATGTCCAGCTGCGGGGCTCCGTTCAGCGGCGGCCGCACCCAGACGTCTTGCCCACGGCGCCGGAACGGCGCGAGTCGCGAGTAGGTCGACCACAGCACCTGGAAGCCGTCGGCGCGGTTCTCCCACGTCGCGATCCCGAAGAAGGCCATGCCGATCAGCTGGAACGCGGCGTACGCGAGAGCCATGATCGCGAGCTGTGACGGGTCGTCGCGGTTCACGTAGGACAACTCGACCCAGACGAAGATCAGGATCGAGATCGCCGCCGGCCAGCGACCCAGCTTGGCCGGATACTCCAGCGGCGCGGGCAGCTCCTCCTTCGATACGAGGTTGGCGACCCACGCCACGAAGCGCGCGATGGCCCGCCACGGGTTGAGCGCGCGGAAGATGTCGCCGAACAGGACCGACACGACGGCCATCCCGACCCAGAAGTGGACGTAGATGATCGTCGGCGCCAGGTTGTCCTGCGCGTCTTGGGCACCGCGCAACCCGGAGTAGACCACGGCTACGAATGCGCCGACGCCGAGCAGCCCGACCAGCGGCTCGACGAAGCGCGGCATGCGGAACAGCCGGCGACCGCGCTCCTCCTGGAGTTCCGGCTTCGGCCACAGCACGGCCAGCGCCGCGAACGACAGGACGAGCACCACCGCCGCCGCCCAGCCGAACAGCCACTTCGGAATCGGGAGGTCCGTGCGCCCTACAAGGCCGTGGGCGAGGACGAAGAGGTTCATGGCTCGATCGTCAGCTCGGCGATCTGCTGCTTGTGGTTCTCCAGCTCGATCTCCGAGTTACCAGTGCCGGTCGGCTTGATCGTCAGCTTGATCGTGCCGCCCTTTCCAACGTCCTTGTGCTGGTCGGTCGCATGGACGTGGATCTCGTCGGCGGTGTCCGAGTTGACGGTCAGGAACAGGGTGCCGCCCTGCTTGAGATTGATCTTCTTGACGCCTCCGACGGGCTTGGCGTTCTTGACATCGATCGTGACGTTCGCGGTCTTCGGGTCGCTGTTCCCGCCACCGCTCGACGCGATCACGATGCCGATGATCGCCAGCACGATGACCACGCCGAGAATTGCCAATCGTCTACCAGTTGACATGCGAAGAAATCTCTTTCGTTGGATGCGCTGGAGCCGCGAAGCGGCCCGGATCACACGACGGAGGCGGCGGGGGGACCGCGCGCGCCGAAGCGAAGGTCGGGCAGGCGCGGCGGGGTCGCCGCGACATGCGCGACCGGCGCCGACGAGGGAATGACGAAGGCGCGCAGGATCGCGCCGGCTGTGCGGAGTTCTTCCGCGGCTCTGGCGCCGCGCAGCGCGAGGGCGACGAGCAGGCCGGCCGGGACCGCGAGCGCAAGGCCGATCCAGCCGCCGCCGGCGAACGCACCAGCGCCCTCGAGGGTCTCCTGGGACCCGTAGATCGTCGCCAGGGCGACCGTCGCGGCCAGCCAGATCACCGCAAGCGGTGCGCCAACGCGCGCGCCGGCCGACCCGCCGGGCACGCGCGTGCGATACGCGCCGTGCACGCCGTTCGAGCCGCGCCGCGCGCCTGCGAGCCGCATCAGCATCCCTGCCAAGGCGATCAGCGCTGCCGTGAGGACGCCGGGCAGCGCCACCGCCAAATATCCGTGCCCATGCGCGGCGAGCGCGCGCGGAGCCGCGTCGCCGTAGCCGATCGCATAGCGCAGCTGATGGATCGCCGCCGCTCCTGCGCCGAGCAGGGCGATGCTGCGGACCGTGAGTCGTCTGCCCCTCACCGGAGCGTCATCTTAGGACTGGTCGTACTGTTTCGGCGCGTGCGGGCACGCCTACTCGCGGCCATTGCGGTGCTCCTCGTCGCGCCTGCGGCTGCGCGCGCCAATGGCGACCCGGCCAGCGACGTCCTGTTGCAGGCGAAGGTCTACTTCCCGGTGCAGCAGGTCAGCGCCCAGGAGGCGAGCAAGCTCAAGGCGGTCGTGCAGGAGGCGAACGCCAAGGGCTATGCGATCCGGGTCGCCCTGATCAAGGACGCGCAGGACCTGGGGACAGTCCCCAACCTGTTGAACCAGCCGCAGAAGTACGCGGACTTCCTGGGTCCCGAGGTCCGCTTTGCCTACAAGGGCGATCTTCTCGTCGTGATGCCGGACGGGCTCGGCCTCACGACGACCGACGCAACGGCCCCGCCGGCGAAGGCGATCCAGGGCATGCAGGTTGAGGCCGGCGGTTCTACGGACGGCCTGGCGCAGACCGCCGAGGAGGCCGTCGCGAACCTCGCCGCGGCGGCGGGTCACCCGCTCGAGTCGAACAAGAAGGGCGGCAGCGGCGGCGCGATTGCGGGCATCGTCGTGGCCGTGGTCCTGCTCGGGCTCGGGATCGTGGGCGCCTTCTGGTTGCGGCGCAGCCAGCAGCGGCCACGGCCGGAGCCGCCGCCGGCGGCCGAACCGGCGGACACCAAGCACTCCGCTCCCTAGGCTTGCCGCAGGATGACGTTCCAGGCCGGTCCGGTGCTGGGCCTCGCGGTGCTGGCTCTGCTCTACGCGCGCGCCGTGCGCGTGCTCGGCCGTCGCGGCTACCGGGTGCCGACAGGGCAGCAGGCGTTCTGGTGGGTCGGGTTCGTGCTGCTCACCTTCGCGTTCCTGGGGCCGCTCGACACGCAGGCGCAGAAGCTGGTGTCGGCCCACATGGCTCAGCACGTGCTGATGGCCGACATCGCGGTGCCGCTTCTGATGGTCGGCGTCCGCAACCCGGTGCTGCAGTTCTACCTGCCGCGCCAGATCCTCGTGCCGCTCGCCCACCGGCACACGTTGCGCGCAATCTTCCGGAAGCTGCGGAGCCCGGCCGTCGCGATTCCCGTCTACACGGTTGTGCTCTACGGGTGGCACCTGGGGCCGACGTTCACCGCGGCGCTGCGCAACGACTTCATCCACGCGCTGCAGCACCAGTCGTTCATCGCGTTCAGCGCGTTGGCGTGGTGGCCGGTGATCGAGCCGCAGCACCGGCGCTTGCCGGCGCATCTCTGGAAGATCCCCTACATCCTCGGCGCGCGGCTGCCGACCATGTTCCTCGGCATGGCGTTTGTCGTGGCGGAGACGCCGTTCTACTCGAGCTACTACGGGACCGGGACCCGGGCGTACGGCCTATCGGCGCTTTCCGATCAGCAGTTCGGCGGGGCGATCATGATGGTCGTCGACGTCATCACGCTGATGGTCGTGCTGAGCGTGGTGTTCTGGCGAGCGGCGAGCGCGGATGATGAGGCGCACGCACCAGTAGATGAAGCCGGAGCAGACCGCGATCTGCCCGGCATAGAGAAAGAACGCGAGGTCCAGCCCGGGACGCACGTGGCCCACGTGCCCCAGTAACAACGCCGCGACCAGCGTCACGACCTCCCCCTCACCGCGTCAGATTACGCCACCCCGGCTGCGACAATCGATTTGGTGGCCCCCAGAACGGCAGATCCGGTAGCCGTCGCGTCCTTCAAGGAGCGCATGCAGGCTCTCGAGGACGCCAGGCTCGCGCCGCGCGCGACGCGCTCCTACCCGGCGCGGCGTGCCATCCCCGAGCAGGATTCACCGGTCCGCACGCCGTTCCAGCGCGACCGCGATCGCATCGTCCACTCGAAGGCGTTTCGGCGGCTGAAGCACAAGACGCAGGTGTTCATCTCGCCGGAGGGCGACCACTACCGCACGCGCCTGACGCACACGCTCGAGACGACTGGCATCGCCCGCACCGTCGCGCGCGCGCTGGCGCTGAACGAGGACCTGACTGAAGCGATCGGGCTCGGCCACGACCTGGGGCATCCGCCGTTCGGCCACATCGGCGAGGAGGTGCTCGACGAGTGCCTGCAGGAGCGCTACGGGCTGCGCTTCCGCCACAACCACCACTCGCTACGCGTCGTCGAGGTGCTGGAACGCGACGGCGCCGGCCTCAACCTGACCGAGCAGGTGCGGGACGGGATCCTGCGCCACACGTGGTCGGAGCCCGAGCCGGCGACGCTCGAGGGGCGGATCGTGCGCCTGGTCGACCGGATCGCGTACATCAACCACGACATCGACGACGCGATCCGCGCGGGCGTGCTGAACCCGAATGACCTGCCGCGGGTGGAGATCGATCTGCTCGGCGACACCGGCTCGAGGCGGATCGACACGCTGGTGCGCGACGTGATCGACCAGTTCGAGGCGACCGGTGAGATCACCCAGGGCGCGGAGGTGGGGGAGGCGATGATGCGCCTGCGGACGTTCATGTTCGAGAACGTGTACCTCGCGGCGTCCGCCAAGAGCGAGCATCCGCGCATCGAGCGGATGCTCCGCATTCTGTTCGACCACTTCGCGAAGGGGCCGCCGGCGCCGATGACGCCCGGCGCGTCGGAGCCCGAGCGGATCGTCGACTGGCTGGCCGGCATGACCGATCGCTACGCGATCCGCGTCTTCTCGGATCTCGCGGTGCCGCAGGGCTTTTGATGCGGTACACGCCTGAGTCGAAAGACCGTGTTCGCGACGCGGTGGACTTCCACGGCCTCGTTGCCGAGCGCTCGGACCTGCGGCGCATGGGGAGCCAGTGGATCGGCCTCTGCCCGTTCCACGACGAACGCAGCCCGTCGTTCTCGGTCGACCCGGTCAAGAAGGTTTTCTTCTGCTTCGGCTGCGGCGAGAAGGGCGACGTCTTCGACTTCGTCGAGAAGACGCAGGGTCTGGACTTCGTGCAGGCGCTCGAGTTCCTGGCCGACCGCACGCACGTCGAGCTCGAGCGAGCGCAGGAGGATCCGGAGGCCGAGAGGCGCCGCGCGGCGCAGGACCGGCTCCGCTCCCTGCTCACGCGCGCCGCGCAGTTCTATTCGGTGTACTTGTGGAAGGCGGCGGAAGCGGACACCGTGCGCCGCTATCTGGCCGATCGCGGGCTCGAGCGGGCCGTGCTCGAGAAGTTCCAGGTCGGCTATGCACCGGCCACTGGCGACAAGCTGATCCAACAGGCAGCCAAGGCGGGCTTCTCCGCCCAGGACCTCGTGACCGCGGGTCTGGCACGGCGTCGCGACGCGCGGGTCGAGGATGCCTTCCGCGGCCGCATCATCTTTCCGCTCGCCGATCAGCGCGGCCGCGTGCTCGGGTTCGCGGGCCGTGCGCTCCGTGAGGGCGATCGCCCGAAGTACCTGAACACGTCGGAGAACCGGGCGGTCGGGTTCTTCAAGGGGCAGCTGCTGTACGGGATGCACGAGGCCCGAACGCCTGCGATGAAGGCCGGTCGCTTCGTCGTGGTCGAGGGCTACACCGACGTGCTCGCCCTGCACCAGGCGGGCGTGCCGGAATCCGTCGCGATCATGGGCACGTCGCTCACGGATCCGCAGCTCGAGGAGCTCACGCGCGTGCAGGGAACGGTGTTCCTCGCGCTCGACGCGGACAATGCCGGCAAGAACGCGACGTCGCGCGCGGCGCGCATGGCGTCGGAGCGGCAGACGGATCTGCGCGTTGTCGTCATGCCGGCCGGACGCGACCCTGCCGAGATCGTCACGCAGGACGGCGCGGACGCGTTCCGGCACCTGCTCGACTCGGCGCTGAACGTCTGGTCGTTCCAGCTGTCGCATCTCTTCGACGGATCGGATCTCTCGAGTGCGGAAGGTCGGGACCGCGCTCTCCGTCCTTCTCTAGAGATCATGCGCGAAGCGCCGCGGGCCTACCGGCAGGACCTGATTCGCGATGCCGCGAGCCGCCTTGGGCTGGATCCGCCCGTGATCGAGCGCGAGCTGGGATCTCCGGCGCCCTCGGCCGCTCGGGCAGAAGGCGCCGCGCGGTCCGCGCCGCCGATGCGGCCGATCTCGCAGTTGGAACGCGCGGAACGGGTATTCCTTAGCCTGTGCCTTGGAAACGGCGTCCTCGGCACGGAGTACCTGAACCGCTCGACACCTGAGCACTTTTCTACCGACCTGATGCGGCGTACCCACCAGCACTTGCTAACCCATACAGGTGATCCCCTGGCGGGGGTTCCCACCGACGACGCACCCTTCACTTCTGCGGTAATGGAAACAGTCCAAATGGCCGATGAAGGAGAGGTGGCGGAGCAGGCACTGCGACTCAGCTACCTTCAGCTGGAGTTACGGCGAGTGGAGAGGGCCCTCCGAATGGCCGAGCAGCAGTCCGAGTTCGAGCGCCAGCGTCACCTTTGGGGGGAGCGGGAGTCCATACGCGGGGAGATTTCTGAGCTGATGGGACAGACGGCATGAGTCGGACCAGGCAAGCGGCGGTGGAAAACTTCGAGGACGAGCCGCGGGACCCGACGGCCGCCGTGCCGGCGGAGGAGGTCGACGACACGGAGACGACTGAGCCGGTCGAGGCCGAGTCCGCGGAGGCTGTCGAGGCCGACCACAGCGAGAGCGGCGAGCTGGCGACGATCCCGTTCGTCGGTGGCGACGCGTATGACGCGTTCTACGAGGGTGGCGTTGCCACTCCGGGCGTCAAGCCGGCTCCGCCGGAGGCGACCACCGAGGATGCCGTCCGCCTCTACCTGAAGTCGATCGGCCGCGTGCCGCTGCTGACGAAGGACGACGAGGTCCGTCTGGCCAAGCGCGTCGAGCAGAACGACATGTCGGCGAAGAACCACCTGATCGAGGCGAACCTGCGCCTGGTGGTGTCGATCGCAAAGCGTTACACCGGCCGCGGGCTGACGCTGCTCGACCTGATCCAGGAGGGCAACCTCGGCCTGATCCGCGCCGTCGAGAAGTTCGACTGGCGCCGTGGCTTCAAGTTCTCGACGTACGCCACCTGGTGGATCCGTCAGGGCATCACGCGCGCGCTGGCTGACCAGTCGCGCACGATCCGCATCCCGGTCCACATGGTCGAGCGGATGAACCGCGTGGGCCGCGTGCGGCGCGCCCTGCTTCAGAAGAACGGTCGCGAGCCGACGCCCGAGGAGATCGCAGTCGAGGTCGAGATGCCGCCTTCGCAGGTGGAGGAGATCCTCGAGCTGGGGCGTGAGCCGGTGTCCTTGGAGACCCCCGTCGGCTCAGGCGACGGAGGCGACTCGCGACTGGCCGACTTCATCGAGGACGAGACGAACGACGCGCCTCTGGAGCTGGTGTCCCAGGGCATGCGCGAGCACGACCTCGAGGAGGCCTTGCGTTCGCTGCAGTGGCGTGAGCGGCGTGTCCTCGAGCTGCGCTACGGCCTGTCGTCGGGTGAGCCGATGACGCTCGAGGCGATCGGCTCCGAGGTGGGCGTGACGCGCGAACGGGTGCGCCAGATCGAGTCGCGGACGCTGTCGAAGCTGAAGAACTCGCGCGAGGCGCAGAAGCTCAAGGACGAGCACGACTGAGCCACCCGTGCGGCCCCGCCCGGACGCTCAGGCCGCGGTCGGCGGCTGCCGATCTCTCCGCTACGCTGCAAGCCGCATTCCCCGGTAGCTCAATCGGTAGAGCATTCGACTGTTAATCGAAGGGTTGTTGGTTCGAGTCCAACCCGGGGAGCTTCACGAGCCCGGCCTCACCTCGGCGTGGCAGTTCCCGCACAGTAGGACGCACTTTCTCGCCTCGTCCCGCGCTTCGGCCAGCGACCTCGTGATTCCGCGGCCGGCGAGCGCGTAGCGTTTCGAGGCCCGCTCGACGTGGTGGAACTCGAGCGCGCCGAGACAGCGGGAGTAGCCACAGAGTTCACAGGATCCTCCGGCTTCCGCGACGAGCGTCTCCTTCATCCGCCTTCTACGCCGGGTGACCGCCTCGGAGCGGCACTTGAGGCAGCGCCAGCCGTCGTCGGGCCTGAGAACGTAGGTCGTCAGTCCGTGCTGCGCGCAGATCCGTTGGGTTCGCTCAGCAT
>DATBDN010000158.1:0-8792 GCA_036269895.1 Thermoleophilaceae bacterium | reverse complement strand
GGACGCTCGAGGCCGGGCCGGGCGACGGTGGGGGCTGGTTGGTCGAGGCCACGCTGCCACTCTCGCGCGCGCGGACGCGATCGTGACGTCAGTTCTGATCGCGGATGACCAGGCCTTGGTCAGAGGCGGCTTCCGCGCGCTACTGGACGCCGAGCCCGACATCGACGTCGTCGCGGAGGCCGCCGATGGAGAGGAAGCGGTCCAGCTGGCCCGGCGCGAACAACCGGACATCGTGCTGATGGACGTCCGGATGCCGCGCATGAGCGGCCTCGAGGCGACTCGGCGGATCACATCGGACCCTCGACTGGCACACGCACGCGTGGTCGTCCTGACGACCTTCGAGCTCGACGAGTACGTCTTCGATGCGCTGCGAGCCGGCGCGTCCGGATTCCTGCTCAAGGACATCGACCCATCCGACCTCCTGACGGCGGTCCGCGTCGCGGCGGCAGGAGAGGCGCTACTCGCTCCGCGGCTCACACGCCGGCTGATCGAAGCCTTCATCGAGCAGGAGCGTTCTGCGCCAGTCCCGGTCACCGAAGGCAGCGAACTCGAGGAGCTGACGGCCAGGGAGCGCGAGGTCTTGACGCTCGTCGGGCGCGGGCTCTCGAACGCGGAGATCGCCGAGGAGCTGGTGCTGTCCCCGCTGACGGCGAAGACGCACGTAGCGAGGCTGTTCGCGAAACTCGGCGCCCGCGATCGCGCCCAGCTCGTTGTCCTCGCGTACGAGAACGGCCTCGTCGTCCCGGGCGACCAGCGCGGCTGAGTCTGAGAGGCGGGGGCGTCGCCTGGCGCCAATTCAGGGTCCCGACTAGGGGTGCCAGCCCGATGTCCGCAGGCCCGCGTGAATGGAAGCTGCGGTCATGACGTTGATCGACACAAGCACAGTCGTCTTCGACGCCGACGGACGCGCCCGAGTCCCGTCGTCGACGGAGCATCGTCATGTCCGGACGATCCGGTCGCGCCCGAGCGGAGCCAGCAATTTCCGCACGAGACTGCCGTCGCCGATCGAGCGCGCCCTGATGGGGACGATCGGACGGCCGTGGGTCTGATCTCAGCTCGAGCCTACGCCCGCTGAACCTGTCCTCCACGGAGCCCACGGTCAGCCACGGGGCGAGGGGCAGGAGCACTACCGCTTCCAGCCACCAGCGCATCTCCGTGGGTCGCGTTCGCGATGCCGGCCTTAGGTCTCACCAGCTGGCGAGCTTCCAGATCTCGGGCAGGCGCGTTGCCTCGTCGGCGCCGACTTCGCTGAAGGTCGCGACCGCGCGTTTCATGTGAGCCATGGCCGCCTCGTCGTCACCTGCGGCGTGGAGCAAATCGGCCAGGTTGTTCTCGAGCGCCGCCTCGCGGTGGCGGTCGCCGCTCGCGGCGCACAGCGCAAGCGCCTGTTCAGTCAGTGCCAGCGCGGGCTGGAGCCCGCCCGCGTCGCGCTCGACGAGCGCGAGGTTGTTGAGGGCGGCCGCCTCTGCCGCTGGATCGCCCAGGTCCCGCGCCAGCTCGAGGCTGAGCTCCAGCTGCTCGCGAGCGGTTGCCGGGTCGCCTTCGCTTCGGGCGAGCACACCAAGGATGTTGTGCGCCTGCGCACACGCGCTACGGTCGTCCGCTGCCTCGGCGAGCACGAGCGCAGCGCGGCAGAAAGCGGTCGCCTCGGTGCCGCGGCCGGCATGGTGCAGCGTCAGGCTCAGGTCGGCGTGGATGCGAGCCCGGAATCCGAAGTCCTCAGTCGGCGCCGCCTCGAGTGCGGCCTCGAGCCGCGCCTCGGCGCGCCCCCACTCGCCCCGACGGAGGTGGACACCGCCGACCTTGTGCTCGATCGCCGCGAGCGCTGCGGGCTCGCACTGGGCGGCCGCGCTCTCGTAGCTCGCCAGGGCGCCGGGGTAGTCGCCGAGCAACGTGCGCAGGTCGCCGATCCGCTCGAGCACCCCGGCGGGGTCCGAGTAGCCGAGCGCGAGGGCGGCCTCCAGATGCTCGAGCGCATCGATGTGCGCGTGAAGCGACACAGCGTGCTCCGCGGCGCGCCGGTACTGCTCGGCAGCCCCGGCTTGATCCCCGGCCAGGCGCAGATGGTGAGCGACGCCGGCCGCGCCGTCACCGCCCGGCCGCCGGCGTGCGAGGACGGCCGCCACCCGTTCGTGAAGCAGGCGGCGCCGCGCCAGGCTCGTCTGCTCGTAGACGCGCTCGCGAAGCTTGTCGTGCGAGAAATCGTAGGCGGGCTCCGTTCCCGGGAGCTCCCGGACCAGCCCCCGGCCGACGAGCTCCTCGAGCGCCGCCACCGCCTCCTCGTCGCTCCGCCCGCTCGCCTGACGCGCGCTGTCGAGGTCGAATGACCGCCCGATCGCCGACGCGGCGCCAAGCACCTGCCGCCCGACGTCGCTCAATCCGCTCAGGCGGGCGTCCAGGACGCTGCGCACCTCGACAGGCAATCCATCCTCGAGTCCGCCGTAGCCCGCGTGCAGAGCCGCCAGCTGCTCGGCCACGAACAGTGGCAGGCCTTCACTGTCGACGTAGACGCGCCGCTCGAGGTCGTTTGCGGCTGGCTCCGGATACACGGCGTGCACGAGCGCCGCGACCTGGTTCTCGGTGAGCCGGCCGGGTCTCAGGATCGTGGCCCGTCCATCACGCGAGAGGTCCCCAGTGAGCCGCCGCAGCCGATCGCCCGGCGCGACCGCCTCGCTGCGCCACGTCACCATGATCAACAGCGCGCGCCCGCCGAGCCGGCGCCCGAGGTACGAGATTACGTCGAGGGTCGCCGCGTCCGCCGCGTGGACGTCGTCGAGCCAGACAAGCCCTGGCTCGTCGCCCGCGCACACGGCGCTGATTACGGCCGCGACACCCTCGAGCAGCCGCACCTGCGCGCCGGGCCCGACGAGCGGAGGCACGTCGGCCGGGAGGGAGCGCAATCCCGCGAGCTCCGGTAGGAGCAGCGACGCGTCCGCGAGGTGCTGCGGGGACACGAGCTCCGGCCAGCCTTGCTGCTCTGAGCTGACGGCCTTGCGCAGCAACTCGACGATGGGTCCGTAGGGCAAGGCCACCTCGTCGTCGTGGCACCGTGCCGCCAGGACGGTCGCGCCTGCGGCCGTGGCCCGGTCGGCAAGCTCGCGCGCCAGGCGCGTCTTGCCGATCCCCGGCTCGCCCTCGATGACTGCAAGGCGACCGTCAGGCGTGGCCGCAGCATGAGCGGCGAGAAGTGCCGCAAGCTCCTCATCCCTCCCGACGAGCGGAAGCTCGGGTGGTGTCCCGGCCACCGCGGCCGGCGCCGTGACGGCGGGCGCACTCTTCGCAGGCGGTGGCTCGATCCGGCCGTCGCTGAGCTGCTCGTAGAGGAGGGCTGTCTCTTCGAGCGGAGCGACTCCGAGCTCCTGACTCAACGTGCGCACGCAAGTCCGGTACTGCTCGAACGCAGCCGCCCGGTCGCCGCTCCAGGCGTACAGGCGTATCAGCTCGCGGTGCGCCGGCTCGTGAAGCCGATCGAGCTCCAGCCAGCGACGAGCATGCGGGATCGCCTGCTCGAAATCCCCCTCGGCGGCGAGCTGCTCGACGAGGCGGCGCAGCACCGAGGCCAGCTCGCGTTCGAGCGCGTCGGCCTCGGCGGCCTGCCAGTCGTCGAACTCGGGACTGTCACGCAACGAGAATCCCTCGAGGAACTCGCCGGCGAAGAGTGCCGCCGCCGCACTCAAGCGCTCGCGCGGCGCGCCGTCGGCCGCCAGCGCCCTGAAGCGTTCGACGTCGAGCTCGAGCCCGGCGGACCGGCGGACGGCGAGGCTGTCGCCGACAGCGTCGATCCAGTCGTCGCCGATGCCTTGGCGCAGCGTCGAGAGCGTGCGCCGGAGCGCGCCCCGGCCCCGCTCCGGGTCGTAGGCCGGCCACAGCAGGGCGCAGAGCGATTCGCGCGAGCGCGGCCGCGCGGCAAGGGTGAGATGAGCCAGGAGCGCCACTGCCTTGCGCGTGTCGAAGGTCACCGGGCTTCCGTCGCGTTCGACGCGGGGAGGGCCCAGCAACGTGATCGCAAGCGCCACGGCGCCACGATACGCGCGGCAGAGACGGTTTCGTAACGGATCGCGGACGGGCACGCGACAGCATCCCGGCAGTGACTCCTGCAGGCCGATCCATGCCGAGCCGCTTGCTGCGGTGCGAGGCTCGTAAGAGAATGGCGATGGGCTAATGAGCGCTCGCCGTCTGGCCGGCATCACCTTGGGCACGTGCCTGCTGCTCGCGCTCGGCACGCTGCTTCTGCTCGTCCTGGGCGCGGGCATCACCACGCGCGCGGACTCGTTCGGCCTGAGCGGCGTTGGCGGCTTGTCGTTCGTCGTGGCTTCGCTGACCTTTGCGACGGTCGGCGCGCTGATCACGGAGCGGGTCCCCGGCAACCCGATCGGTCCGAAATTCCTCGTGACGGGCGTGGCATTGGGCGCCGGCGACTTCGCCTTCCAGTACGCCGACCGGGCGCTGTTCATCGCTCCCAGCGAACTGCGCGGCGGCTCAGTTGCTGCCTGGCTCCAGAACCTGGGGCTGCCGCCGGGCTTCGGCCTCCTCGCACTGGCGGTGCTGCTGTTCCCGGACGGCCGGGTCCGGCAACGGATTCAGGACCTGGTCGACCAGCGCTTCTACCGGCGCAAGTACGACGCGCAGCGCACGCTCGGGTCGTTCGGGGCGCGCGTGCGCGACGAGGTTGCCCTCGACGCGCTGAGCGGCGAGTTGCGAGCCGTCGTTGCGGAAACGATGCAGCCGGCGCACGTCTCGCTCTGGCTGCGGGAGGCGAGCCGGTGAGCCGTCCGCGACCGCGCCTGGCCGCCGGCATGGCTGCTGCCACGACCCTGCTGCTGGTCGTGGCCTCCGTCACGGCTGTGGCCACGCCCGGGCGCCCCGTCAGCGACTTCGTGCAGGGATTCGCCTTCGTCGTCCCGGTGGTCGCGTTCGCGGTCGTCGGCGCGGTGATCGTGCGGCGCCGGCCGAAGAACCTGATCGGCTGGCTCCTCGCGACCATAGGGTTGCTCTGGTCGCTCGTCATCGCCTCGTCCTTCAGCAGCACGTGGGCCCTCAAGACGGGGGCGCTCCCGAAGACGGTTGGCGAGTGGATCGACATTCCCGCCTACGCCTGGGTGGCTGCGCTCGGACTGCTCGGCACGCAGCTGCCGCTGCGCGTCCCCGACGGGGAGCTGCCCTCACCGCGCTGGCGCTGGTTCTCGCGGATAACGCTCGGGCTGATCGCCGTCGCAATCCTGGGAATGGCCACCACCCCGGGGAAGGTGGAGAGCGTCGCGGCCACCTCGAACCCGATCGGCTCGGAGGTGCTGCACTGGCTGTCGGCGGCCTTCATGCTCGTGGTCCTGTGCTTCCTGGGCGGCCTCGCCGCGGTGATCGTGCGCTACCGCCGGTCGAGCGTGCACGACCGGGTCCAGCTGAGGTGGGTTGCGTTCGGCGCTGCGGTTTTCGTGGCGGGCTTCGTCGTGACGTTCCTGATCTCAATCCCGCTCTCAGACAACGGTGCAGCCGGCACCGCGAACACCGCCGTCTCTCAGATCGGCTTCGCGGCACTGCCGATCGCGATTGGCTACGCCGTGCTCAAGCACCGTCTCTACGACATCGACACTGTGGTGAACCGGACGGTTGTCTATGGCGTCCTCACGGCAACGCTGGCGGCCGGCTACCTCGGAAGCGTGCTGCTGCTCCAGCTGGTCCTGAGCCCGTCGTCGGATCTCGCGATCGCCGCGTCCACACTCGCCGTCGCGGCGTTGTTCCGCCCGGCTCGGGCGCGCATCCAGAAGACGGTGGACCGGCGCTTCTACCGCCGCAAGTACGACGCCGCGCAGACGCTCGGGAAGTTCAACGT
Source organism: Thermoleophilaceae bacterium (assembly GCA_036269895.1). Taxonomy (GTDB): domain Bacteria; phylum Actinomycetota; class Thermoleophilia; order Solirubrobacterales; family Thermoleophilaceae; genus DATBDN01. Next base: position 2,962 of record DATBDN010000158.1, on the reverse strand, counting down.
GCGCCTGCGCGAAGAGGTCGACCTCGCGACGCTCGGCGCAGCGCTTCAGCGCGTCGTCGCGGAAACGATGCAACCGGCGCACGTCTCGCTGTGGCTGCGCGCCCCGGAGACGAGACGTTGAGTGCACGCGCCACCAACCGCCTCGCATGGGGACTGGCCGGACTCGCGCTCGTCCTCATCGTGTCCGCAACGGCGGTGTCCGCGACCGGTGGGGACGGCGGCATCCACACCGGCGTCTTCGTCTGGGCGATCACCCTTGTCTTCGCTGCCGTTGGAATCCTGATCGCCACGCGTCAACCCGGTAACGCGATCGGCTGGCTCTTCCTCGCAGCGGCCGTCGGCGCAGGGCTCGGCGCGCTCGCCGGGTCATACGCCGACTACTGGGTCGACGCCAGGACCGGGCCGCCCCTGCTCGGCAAGACCGCCGCGTGGTACGGGGATCTCTCCTGGATGCCCTTCATCCTGGTGCCGGTCACGTTCCTGCTGTTGCTGTTTCCGGACGGACACTTGCTCTCGAGCCGCTGGCGGCCGGTCGCCTGGTGCGCCGGGCTCGGCATCGCGGCGAACTTCGTCGCGGAGGGCCTCCACGCGGGTCGCATATCCGACTATCCCCAGATCAGGAATCCCTACGGGGTCGACAGCGTCGCCGTCGACGCGCTCCAGGGACTTGCAGCGCTCGCACTCCTCGTGGCGGTTGCCGGGTCGTCGGTGTCGCTGGTGCTGAGGTTCCGCCGCGCAAAGGGCGAGCAGCGCGAGCAGTTGAAGTGGCTCGCGTTTGCTGGAGCGATTGCGGCCGTGACGCTGATCGTGGCCGTCGTCACCTGGGACCAGATCGGTGAGACTGCCGCGAACGTCTCGATCATGGTCAGCGTCCTCCTGCTCCCGATGGCAACCGCGATCGCGATCCTGCGCTACCGGCTCTACGACATCGACGTCGTGATCAACCGGACGCTGGTCTACGGCGCGCTGACCGCCACGCTGGCGGCGGTCTACCTCGTCAGCGTGCTCGTCCTGCAGCTCGTCCTGACCGGCTTGACGCGCGGTTCCGGGCTGGCCGTGGCGGTCTCGACGCTCGCGGCCGCGGCGGTCTTCCGCCCGGCGCGCGCAAGGATCCAGGACGCCGTCGACCGGCGCTTCTTCCGTCACAAGTACGACGCCCAGCGCACGCTCGAGGACTTCTCGGCAAAGCTGCGCAACCAGGTCGACCTGGTCTCGACGAGCAGCGATCTGAGCGCTGCGGTGGCGGAGACGCTCCAACCCGCGCACGTCTCATTGTGGCTGCGCTCCCCGGAGACGCGAGCGTGAGTGCGCGAGTCGAACCCGAGTGGGAGATGGTCACTGTCGCCTTCGTCGACATCCGCGGCTTCACGAGCTTCTCCGACCGTTCGACCGCCCGCGAGGCCGTGGACTTCCTGAACGACTTCTTCGAGTTGGTCATTCCGGTCGTGACCGACCACGACGGACACGTGAACAAGCTCACAGGGGATGGGCTGCTGGCCGTGTTCGGAGCGCCGCTGCGCTCGCCGGACCACGCGGACCTGGCGGTCTCCGCAGGACGGGAAATCCTGGCTGCGGTCGCGTCACAGTTCGGCGACCGCTGCCGAATCGGGATCGGGATCAACTCGGGACTCGTGCTGATCGGAACCGTGGGCGGCGGCGGTTACGTCGAGCTCGCAGTGATAGGCGACCCCGTGAACGTCGCGGCACGCATACAGGATGCGACCCGCGATCTCGGCGAGGAGCTGCTCTTAACCGAGGCGACCCGCTGCCTGCTCGCCGATCCGGGCACCGGGCTGACGGAGCGCGCGCGGATCACGCTGAGAGGCAAGCCCAAGCCGGTTGCGGTTTACGCGCTTTCGTCCCGTAACGGATCCTGGACGCCGGCGGCGTAGAAAGGATTTGCGATGGCGGCCATTCGCAGATCACTCGGGCGCAGGCTCCGGCGCGGCGCGGCAGAGGCAGACCCTCCGGCCGCGGCGGTGCCGGTCGACACGCCTGCGCCTGAGCCGGCGCCGGTCGACATCGGCGCCAACGATCCGCTTCTCGCGCTGTTCGAGAGCTCAAGCGGTGTAGTCGATCTCGACGACCTCGATCTGGACTCCCCGGCGGTGCGCGAGCTCAGGGCCGCGGGGGTGAAGCTGACTGTCCCGCTGATCAGCCAAGGCGAGCTCATCGGTGTCCTCAACCTCGGACCGCGCCTCTCGGAACAGGATTACTCGACCGACGATCGGAAGTTGCTTGACAATCTGGCCGCGCAGGCTGCGCCGGCGCTGCGCGTCGGTCAGCTCGTGCGCGAACAGGAAGCAGAGGCGGCGACACGGCAGCGCTTCGAGCAGGAGCTGGAAGTCGCGCGACTGATCCAGCAGCACTTCCTCCCCAAGGAGCTGCCCGACCTGCCCGGCTGGCACGTCGCTGCCTACTACCGGCCGGCGCGCGAGGTCGGGGGCGACTTCTACGACGTGATCCCGCTTTCCGACGGTCGCGTCGGGTTCGTCGTCGGCGACGTGACCGACAAGGGCGTACCCGCGGCGCTCGTGATGTCGGCCACACGCAGCGTCCTGCGTGCGTCTGCTCAGCGCCTCATCGAGCCGGGGGTCGTCCTCGAGCGGGTCAACGAGCACCTCTGCCCCGACATGCCCGAGAAGATGTTCGTGACCTGCCTCTACGGCGTGCTCGATGTAGCCACCGGACGGCTGCGCTTCGCCAACGCGGGCCACGATCTGCCGTACGTGAAGACCGCCGGCGGCGTGGTCGAGCTGCGGGCGCGAGGCATGCCGCTCGGCCTCATGCCCGGCATGGCGTACGAGGAGAAGGAGATCATTCTGGAGCCTGGCGACAGCGTCCTTCTGCACTCGGACGGCATCGTCGAGGCCCACGACCCCGAACGCGCCATGTTCGGCTTCCCGCGACTGAAGGAAACGGTCGCTGCGGGGCCAGGCGGCGAGGAGTTGATCAACCGCGT
>DATBDN010000157.1:0-25410 GCA_036269895.1 Thermoleophilaceae bacterium | reverse complement strand
CTCGATGAAGGCGAAGTGCCCCCAGCCCAGCAGGTCACCGAGCGCGCAGATGACCGGCAGCGCCAACAAGACGATGATCAGCCCGTACTTGCTGAAAAAGGCGCGCACCGGCGCCCAAGCGTTGACCGCTCCCGGCGCGGTGACTCTGGGGGAACTGGCTTCCATAAAGCTGAAGGTAATTCGGCAGGCGCCGAAAGTAAACGGCCCCCGGGGAATTCCCCGGGGGCCGTCGATTACCTCTTACGCCCCGCCGCCAAGCGGGCGGCCGTAGCTGTCCTTCTTGACGATGACCGTCTTGTCGTAGCTCAGCTTGCCGTTCTTGACGAAGAAGCGGCCGAAGTGATTGGTGGTCACGTCGCCGTCCTTGTCAATCGAGTACGTACCGAGCACCGACTTCTTGTCCTTGGTCTTGAATACCTGGTCGATGACCGACTGGCGGTCGGCGCAGTTCGCGCCGGCACGCTTCATCGCATCGAGCAGGAGGCTCATCGCCTCGTAGCCGTAGATCGCGTACGGCTCCGGAGTCGCCGTTCCGTAGGCCTTCTTGAAGTCGGCGAAGAACTTCTGGCCTTCGGGCGGGTAGTCCTTCGGGTCGATCGTGCCGACCGTGATGTAGGTGTTCTTCTGAGCGTCCGCCGGGAGCTTGCTCGTGAACGAGGTCTCCGCGACGCCGTCCGGGCCGAACAGCTAGATGCCCGGGTTGGCAGCCCACACGTCCTTGTACAGCTGGACGCCGTTCGAGGCGGTGATGCCCCCGAAGAAGAACGCGTCAGCACCGCTGGACTTGATCTTCTGCGCCAGCGCCCGGTAGTTCGGCGCCTTGATGTCGATGCCGTCGTTGCCCACGACCTGGATGCCGTTCAGCTTCGCTGCGTCACCCGTGGTCTTGGCAACACCCGCACCGTAAACCTGCTTGTCGTTCGCCTCGTAGAGCTTCTTGACGCCAAGCTCCTTCATCCACTCGCCCTGAGCAGCGCCCTGGATGTGGTCGGCGGCGACAACACGCGCATACGTGCGCTTGCCGGTCGGGTAGTACTTCTCGGGCGCACCCTTGCCGCTCGGGCCCGGGTTCTTCGTCAGCTCAAGCGCCGTGTTGGACGGGCTGATCTGCATCAGGTTGCCCTGGTTGGTAATCGGAATCGAGATAGCCGACGCACCGGAGTTGAACTCGCCGATGTAGGCGATCGCCGACTTGTCCTGGGCGGCCTTGCGCGCGTTCGCGGAGGTCTGCCCCGGATCCCACTGGCCGGCCTGGGCCGTCGAGTCGTCGAGCTGCTTGAAGGTGATCTTGCACGAGCCAACCGTGTTGTTCACCTGGGACAGGGCGAGCTTCTCACCCTTGACGACGTCCTCCGTCTGCTGACGGTCGGTCGCGTCGAACGGCAGGCTCGTGTAGACGGTGACGTCCTTGGTGCCGCCGCCCGACGAGGCGCCGCTTGTGCTGCTGCTGCTCTTGTTGCTAGACCCGCAGGCTCCGAGCGCGGACACAGCAACGAGGCAGCCGGCTACTGCTAGCCAACGAGATGCCAAAGGTTTTCCCTCCTCTAGGAAAGCCGGTAAAGGTGCGCGCACTCTAACCTCCCGCTCCGGACGGTGCCACGCCGTTAACCACGTCTCAACGTGCCTCCTACCGGGGCTCAACGTGCCTCGCGAAGCGGCGGAGCAAGCTCGGCCTCGAGGTCGGGTCGATGAGACTGAACCCAGAGGACCGCTCCCAGGACCAGCGCGCCGCCTATCAACTGGACGAACGCGAGATGCTCGTCGTGCAGCCACCAGGCGAAGATGGCGGCCAGCACGGGCTCGAGCGTTGCCGCGACGGCGGCCCGGGGCGCCGGCAGGTGGCGTAACGCGGCTACAACGCATATGAACGGCAAGAGCGTTCCGATCACGATCACGCCTAGCCCGAGCCCGACGTCGACCTGGCCGAACGGGAAGCTCCACCACGGCTGCACCACCGCCCAGAAGAGGGTGGCGAAGGCGAACGCCCACAGCAGGGTTGTCACCGACTCGTAATGGTGACCGGCGCGCTCGGAAGCGACGAGGTAGATCGCAAACGTGATCGCGGCGCCGACGGCGTAGAGCACGCCGAGGCCGTCCAGGCCGCCCGGGTCGTACGCGCGCACCACGAGCGCGCAGCCGGCGATCGACAGCGCGACCGCGCCCCACAGCGACCGTGCCAGCTGCCGGCCGTGGCGGAAGCGCAGCCAGAGGAGCAGCAGAAGCGGGGCGGTGTACTGGATCACCAGCGCGACGCCGATCTCGAGCCGGTCGATGGCCGCGTAGTAGGTCGCGTGCACGAGCGCGAGCCCGCAGATGCCCAGGAATGCCAGCTGCGGCAGGTCGTCGCGGCGCACGCGCACCAGCTCGGGCCGCGTGAATGCGAGGCCGAGCGCGAGCAGGACGAGCGAGCCGGCCGAGCGCAGCTGCGACAGCCGCAGGGCGCTGACTCCGTCGTCCAGCATGTAGCGCGCAAGGTTGCCCCCAAGCGCGAACATCGCGGCGCCGATCGTGACGAGTAGGTAGCCCCGCGCGGGTCTACGGGTTTGCGCGGGCCCGCTCTGCACCGGCGTGACGATAAGGTGCCGAAGTGATGCGGGTCGGAGTGCTCACTGGCGGCGGTGACTGCCCCGGACTGAACGCCGCGATCCGCGCGATAGTCCGCAAGGGCGTCGACTTCCACGGCCACGTCGTGATCGGCTTTCGCGACGGCTGGCGCGGCGTCCTCGAGAACCAGACCACCGAGCTGACGCTCGAGTCGACGCGAGGGATCATCCATCGTGGCGGGACGATTCTCGGGTCCTCGCGCACGAACCCGTACCAGGACGGTGCGGATGGCTCCGGCAGGGTGCGCGACACGATGAATTCCCTGCATCTGGACGGGCTGATCGCGATCGGCGGCGAGGACACGCTGGGCGTCGCGAGCAAGTTGAGCGACGCGGGCCTGAACGTGATCGGCCTGCCGAAGACGATCGACAACGACCTCGGCGGGACCGACATGACGTTCGGCTTCGACACCGCGGTGCAGGTGGCCACCGACGCAATCGACCGGCTGCACACCACCGCCGAGTCGCATCACCGCGTCCTCATCCTCGAAGTCATGGGCCGGCATGCCGGGTGGATCGCGCTGCATTCCGGGCTCGCCGGCGGCGCCGACGTGGTCCTGATCCCCGAAAAGCCGTTCGACATCGACGAGGTCTGCCGCCTGATCAGCCGGCGCCGCTCACGCGGGCGCTACTTCTCGATCGTGGTGGTCGCCGAGGGAGCGCTGCCGATCGAGGGGACGATGGAGACGGTCGGCGGAACCACCGACGCCTTCGGTCACGTCCGGCTGGGCGGGATCGGGGTGCGCCTCGAGAAGGAGATCGAGGAGCGGACGAGCTTCGAGACGCGGGCGACGATCCTGGGGCATGTCCAGCGCGGCGGCACGCCGACGGCCTTCGACCGGGTGCTGGCGACACGGCTCGGCATCGCCGCGATGGACGCCGCCGACGGTGGCCAGTGGGGGAACATGGCCTCGTTGCGCGGGCAGAAGATCCAGATGGTCCCGCTGGGCGAGGCGGTGAAGGAGCTGCGGACGGTGACCGACGCCGACTACGCCGTAGCCGAAGCCCTCTCAGGTTAGGGCGTTACAAAAGTGCTCTGACCCCGTTTGTTACGGGGTTGAGCTGGGGGGCGGGCTCTGGCCGAGCATTTTCTTGATGCCAGAACCCCACACTTGCCAGGCCGCTACCGGCAGCAGGATCAGCAACGTGATGAGGAAAGCGTCGACCGGCTTCCAGCCGATCGCCCACAGGAGGATCCAGGCCACGAGGCCGATGGTCAGTGCCACGACGGTCATCATCGCGGCGGCAGATTACAGGGCGAGCGCGCCGGCGAGATCCGCCACCACTTCGCGGACGCCGTCGGGGCCGCCGTCGCCGGCCGCCCGCACGACGCGGCTGCCAACGATCACGCCGTCGGCGAGCTCGCCCACGGCCCGCGCCTGCTCGCCTGTGGAGATGCCGAACCCGACGGCGACCGGGACGCGGGTGGCGCCGCGGATCCGCTCGATCAGCTCCGGCAGCCCGGGCGGCAGCTCGCCGCGCTCTCCCGTCGTCCCGACCAGCGATACCGCGTAGACGAAGCCGGTCGCGCCTGCGCCGATCTGCGCCAGCAGGCCGTCGGTGGTCGTAGGCGCCACCAGCGGGATCAGCGCGAGCCCGTTGGCCGCGCACGCCTCACGGACGTTCTTCGCCTCCTCGTGCGGCAGGTCAGGGACGATCAGCCCGGCGGCTCCGGCCACGGCCGCGCGCCGTGCGAAGTCCTCGCCGCCGTGGGCAAGAACGATGTTGGTGTAGACCATCAGCAGCACGGGCGCGCGCTCCGACGCCTCCTTGCACAGCTCGAGAACGTCGCCAGGCCTGACGCCCTGCTCGAGTGCCTGAGTGCCCGCCGCGTGAATGACGGGCCCGTCGGCCAGAGGGTCCGAGAAGGGAATTCCGAGCTCGATCAGATCGGCGCCGGCGTCGATCGCGGCCCCCAGGCACGCGCGCGAACTCTCGAGGTTGGGATGGCCGCCCATCAGGTACGGCATGAGCGCCGCCCTCTTCCCTGAATGGGCGAATGCCGCCGCGATGCTGTCGCTCATCCGCGCTCGAGGACTTCGGTCAGGTCCTTGTCGCCACGGCCCGACAGGCAGACCACGTCCAGCTCGCCCCTTGGATTCGCCATGAGCCACGCGAGCGCATGCGAGGACTCGAGCGCCGGGATGATTCCCTCCAGCTGCGCGAGCTCGCGGAATGCCGCGATCGCCTCGTCGTCGGTGACCGCCAGGTAGCGGGCGCGGCCCGAGTCGCGCAGCCAGGCGTGCTCCGGGCCCGAGCCGGGGTAGTCGAGCCCGGCCGAGACCGAGTGCGCCTCGACCACCTGGCCGTCCTCATCCTGCAGCACCGCCGAATAGGCGCCGTGCAGGATGCCCTTCGCTCCGACGGTCAGCGGCGCACCGTGGCGCCCGCTGTCGATTCCCTCCCCCGCCGCCTCGACACCGATCAGCTCAACCTCGGGATCGTCCACGAACGCGGTGAACATGCCGATCGCATTGGAGCCGCCGCCGACGCATGCGATCACGCGGTCGGGCAGGCGACCCTCGGCCTCCAGCAGCTGTGCCCGCGCCTCGTCGCCGATCGTCCGTTGCAGGTCACGCACCACGACCGGGTACGGCGAGGGCCCGACGGCCGAGCCGATCACGTAATGGGTCGTCGCCACGTTCGTAACCCAGTCACGGATCGCCTCGCTGCACGCCTCCTTCAGCGTGCGCGCGCCGCTGTCGACCGGCACGACGTCCGCCCCCAGAAGGCGCATGCGCTCCACGTTCGGCTTCTGCCGGCGCATGTCCTCGGTGCCCATGTAGACGTGGCACTCCAGCCCGAGCAGAGCGCACGCGGTAGCGGTAGCAACCCCGTGCTGTCCCGCGCCCGTCTCGGCAATCACGCGCGGCTTTCCCATGCGCTTGGCGAGCAGCACCTGACCCAGCGCATTGTTGATCTTGTGCGCGCCGGTGTGGAGCAGGTCCTCGCGCTTCAGGTAGACCGGGCGCCCGCATTCCTCCGACAGCCGCTCCGCCAGGTACAGCGGCGTTGGTCGCCCGGCGTAGTCGCGCAGAAGTCGCTCGAGGTCGTGCTCGAAGCCTGGATCGTCGCGGGCGGCAAGCCACGCGCGCTCGAGCTCGTCGAGCGCGGGAATCAATGTCTCGGGCACGTAGCGGCCGCCGTAGTCGCCGAAGCGGCGTGGCAGCGACTCCGCCTCTCTCACGCGGCCACCGAGGCCTGCTCAGCCGCGCGGAAGAAGGCCGTGAGCTTGGCCGGGTCCTTGACACCGGGCGAGGCCTCGGTGCCACTCGCGGTGTCGACCGCGAGCGGCTGCGTGACGCGGATCGCCTCGGCCACGTTTTCTGGCGTCAACCCACCTGACAGCACGATCGGAACGTGAGAGCGGCGGCCGCGCAGCAGCTCCCAGTCGAAGGTCGCCCCGGTGCCGCCGAACAAATCCGGGTGATGGGCGTCGATCAGGTGGTAGTCGACGTGGCGGAACGCGGACAGCGCCTGCAGGCTGGCGGCGTCGCGCACGCGCGCGGCCTTCATGATCTTCAACCCGGTGCGCCGCCGGATCTCGTCGCAGTAGACGGGTCCCTCGTCGCCGTGGAGCTGCAGCATCGTCAGCGAACAGGCGTCCGCGAGCTCCGCGACCTCGCCGAGCTCGCGGTTGACGAAAACGCCGGTCACCTCGACCTGCCGCTTGAAGGCAGCTCCGATGGCCGCCGCCGTCTGCAGGTCGGCCTTGCGCGGACTCGGGTCGTGGAAGATCAACCCGATCGCCCAGGCGCCGAGCTCGACAGCCAGCTCCGCGTCCTCGCGGCGCGTGATTCCGCATATCTTCACCCGCACGCGGTTAAGGCTAGGGGAGGACGTCGGAGCCGCCCTGATCGGGCGTCGTGCCGCTCTGGTCCTCGAACGACGCCGGCCGCGTGCCGAGCTTGACCTGCTTCGTCTCGAGCTGGTTGTCGCGGTAGAACTTCACTTCGACCGTCTGCCCGGGACGCTTGTCGTTGATCGCCGTGGCGATGTCGTCGGGCTTCGTGATCGTCTCGCCGTCGACCTCGACGATCACGTCACCTCCCAGGATCACGCCCTGGTCGGTGTGGACCTTGCCCGCCAGCAGTCCCGCGCGGGCGGCGGGGCCGCCGGGCGTGAGCTCCTGGACCAGCGCTCCGCGGTCGATCTTCAGGTTGACCGCGGCCGCCAGGGCCTTGTCGAGCGGATAGGTCGTCACGCCGAGGTAGGCGTGGACGATGCGGCCGTGCCGCTCGAGCTGTGGGATGACGTTCTTCGCCGTGTTGATCGGCACGGCGAAGCCGATCCCGACGGATCCGCGCGAACCGGCGGTGGCGATTTGCGACGTGATCCCGATCACATGGCCGCGCGAGTTCAGCAGCGGTCCGCCGGAGTTGCCGGGGTTGATCGACGCATCGGTCTGGATCACGTGGCCGATCGTGAAGCCGTTGGGGGCGCGGATCTGGCGCTGAAGCGCACTGATGATTCCGGTGGTCACCGTGCGGTCGTAGCCAAACGGATTGCCGATCGCGATAGCGGGATCGCCCACCCGGACGCGATCGGAGTTCCCAAGCGTGAGCGGCGTGAGCTTGGTGTCGCCGGGGTCCACCTTGAGCACGGCGATGTCCGTCGACAGGTCACGCCCGACGACGCCGGCGTCCACCAGATCGCCGCCCTCCTCGAAGCGCACGGACGCCGTGCGCGCGCCCTCGACCACGTGCGCGTTCGTGAGGATGTAACCCCGCTTGTCAAGCACGAAGCCGGACCCGGTGGCGAGGCCTTGCTGCTCCAACGGGAAGCCGAATGGCGAGTCGGTGCGCGTGACGATCCGCGCCGTGACGAATACGACCCCGGGTGCGGTCCGGCGGTAGATGTCGGCGACACTCACCGATCTGCCATCGGCTTCGACCACCGACGACGCCTGCGGCCGTACCTCCCGGATGATCTCGCGCTTGTGGTCGCCGGTGTTGATCACGCCCGTCGCGATCAGCGTCGCGCCGAGCACGAGCACGATCAGTCCGCCGGCGATGCCGGAGATCAGATTGGAAGCGTCGGTCGGCCGGCGCGCGCCGGACTGCGAGCCCCTCGGTGTCGGTGTCCTTACCGGCATCAGTGGGAACGTTCAGAGCGCCATGCCTTGAGGGCGCTCCAACGTATCCCAAGATTGTCGGGCATCGCGAGGTGTACGCGTGAAATTGGTCCTGCACCGACGGCTGACGCGAGCGCGTGGCGAAGCCGGCGCCGTTCACCGCGTCCCGGTGCGCGCTGGCCGCCGGAGCCGAAGCGGCGGCTCCGCAGGCGCTGCGCGTAGCCGGCGACCTGAGCGCCGCCCAGGCGCTGCATGCGCTTCTCGAGCTCGAGCAGCGTCGTGCCCGGCGGGATCTCCAAACCCAGCCGGCAGAGCAGCCGCACGAGGTGGTCGACCTCGGGGTCGCCGCAAGGCGGGGGCGCCGGCTTGCTGCGACGCATTCGCAGGAGAGTCACGACGATTGCGGCGATCGCCAGCAGCACGGCCACCACGCCGAGCGCGATCCAGCCCCACGGGGTGCCCTGGTCGCTTTTGGCCTTGGCTGCGGCCCCGCCCTTCGACGTCGCGCCGAGGATCTGCTCGCGCAGCTTGGCCGGCAACTTGTTGTCCTTGGAATCGCCGCGCGCCGCGCTCGCGATCTCGCTGAGCGGCGTGAACGAGCTGGCCTGCGAGCTGGCCGGCGCCTGCGCCGGCGTCGGGTCGAACGGCACCCAGCCGATGCCCTGGAACCAGACCTCGATCCAGGAGTGGGCGTCAAGGTCGCGCACGACGTACTCGTGCGTCTTGGCGTCGAGCGTGCCCGGCGCAAAGCCGGTTGCCACCCGAACCGGGATGCCCAGCAGGCGCAGCATCAGCGCCGCGGCTCCGGAGAAGTGCTGGCAATAGCCCCTCTTGTCCTGGAACAGGAACGCCTCGAGCGGGTAGCGGTGGTTCGGGACGTTCTCGCTGTACTTGTAGTGCCCCTCGATCCAGCTACCGATCCTGCGGACGATGTCGTAGTTCGTGCTTGCGCCGCCTGCGACCGTGCGCGCCAGCTCGTAGACGCGCTTGTAGTGGGAGTTGAGGACGTCGCCAAGGGCGCCCGGGTCGCCCGTGTAGGACTGGTTGCGCAGCGGAATACGCACCGGCGTGGAGACGAAGCCGCCCGGGTCGTCGAGCGAGACCGTGGTGTAGCGGCCGAAGAACTGGGTCGGCTTGGGTGCGGCGCGCATCTGCTTCGCACTCGGGTCCGGGGTGTAGCCGACCGCCGTGTAGCTGTCGCCGGTGGTCAGCTGGCCGCTGGCGAGCGCCGTGCCGTAGGAAGCGCGCACCGGATCGCCTGATGCGCCCTGCACCCGCAGGAGCGACCCAGGCCCGATAACCAGGTCGCTGCGCAGGCCGCGCACCGTCACCTGAACCCGCTCGAACCACTTTCGGTTGTTGGTGATCGCGCCGTTGGCCCGTGACGTGTCACCGAGCTGCCCCACACTCCAGCCGCGACCATCGAAGCGATCGAGCGTCTGCGCTTTCCAGTAGTGGGGCTCCTTCGACTTGATCAGGAGGAGCGTCCTGCCCTTGCGCGGCCAGTGGAGCGGCCCGTAGCCGGGGCGCCAGTCGAAGGCAATCGTCTTCTCCTTGTGCAGCGACCACGACCAGTGGTGGTAATCGACCCACGGCTGCCTCGACGCCAGGGGCGGCGTGAGCAGCAGCGCGGCGATAGCCGCGATGCCGATCGCGGTGGCTGCGGCGGCCGCGTCGCGGCCCCGGAGGCGCGGGATCCAGATCCAGGCCGCCAGGCAGAACAGCAGGCCGATGCCGCGCAGCGCCTGGTCGTTGAACGGACGGGCGGCGACGGCCACGGCGTAGAGCGCGACCAGCAGGATGAGCGCGAAGCCACGGTAGACCGGGCGTGCCTGCCGCGCGCGCGGCCAGAAGACGAACGCTGAGGCCAGCACCAGGACGAGCGGTGCGGCCAGCAACGTGGTCAGCCGCAGCCAGACGTTGGGCCCCGCATACGGCCATTCCGTGACGGCGCTGACGACCGAAAGGCCGCCCGTGATGCGATCGCCGAGGGTTCCCCACCCGGCGGGCATCAGCAGCTTGAAGCGGATCCCGATCGCAGTGACGGCGATGAGCGTCATCACGACCAGCAGCAGCACGCGCACGAGAAAGCCCGGGACGGGCAGCAGCTTGCCGCTGAGCGCAATCAGGACGCCGCCGGCGGTGGCGACAACGGCGACGACGAACCCTCGCCCGGTCTGGGCTGGTTCGACGAGCGCCGTCCAGTGCGCGGCCGCGAAGAAGGCGAGCGCGAAGAACGCGAACGCGCGCAGCGCGAGCGGATGGACGGTGACGCGGTCCAGGACGGGCTGACGCTGGGGCTTCGGGCGCCCGGGCGCGCGCGGCAGCGTCCAGTCGGTGTGCCCGACAGCTCCCGGCACTCCGGTCATGCGGCTTCCTTCCACACGGCCGCCAAGCGCTGACCGATGCATCCGCCCACGCGGAACTCTGCGGGTGCGCCGGCCGCCAGTGGGTGCGGCGCGACGATCCAGCCGGCGCCCAGCCTGGCAGGCAGCGACGGGATCGCATGCGAGGCCGTGACCCATACGACCGGCCCCGTCCCCGGCCGCCGCCCGAGCGCCGGGTACGCCGACGCCGGCTCGAGCAGCGCGAGCCGTGCGTGGATCTCCGCGAAGCTGCGCATGTCCTGGCGCAGCAGCGTCGGGCGCCGATCGCCGGGCAGCAGCACGCCGCAGCCGCCGCTGCGGCCGAGGTGGAAGGCCAGCGACGCGGCCGCACGGACCGCCGCGTCGAGCTCACGGTCGCCAACCGGCTCGTAGGAGTCGACGACGATGAGCGGCCGCGCACGCGGATCGGCGACGAAGCGTCGCTCCATCAGCTCGCCGGTGCGCGCGAGCGTCGGCCAATGGATACGGGTCGCCGGGGAGCCGGGCCGGTACGGCCGCAGGACGTCCAGCTCCATGTCGGGAGCCGGCGCGCGAGCGGCACCGCCACCGTCGCCCCCCTCGCGTCCGCGGTGCTGCGTGCCGGGCGCTCCTCCCCCTTCCACCGGGATGACCGGCTCGATGCGCGGCAGCACGAGCACCTCGCCTTTCGACCCGTACTCGGTCTCGCGCGCGGCGAGGCCGAGCGGGTCGCGGATGATAAGTCGCGAGCTCTCGATCTCGCGCCGCCCGCGGCGGCTGAAGCGGACCTCGACCCGCACGCGGCGCTTGCCGTCGCGGCCGACCGCCATCTGCGACAGCGGGAGCGTCCGCTTGAGAATCGGCTCGACGACCTCGCCGCCGGGCGGCGGGATGACGCCCGGCGTGACCACAAGCCGCAGCGGCCATGGCTGATCCTCCTCGACCGCCGCCGGGCCGGGCTCGCGGTCCAGCCGGGCGCCCGCCGCAGCCAGCGTGACCCAGATCGCAAAGCCGGCGCCCAGCACGAGGAACGTAACGCCGGGTATGTACATCGACCGGATCGCGAACGTTGCCGCGCACAGCAAGAGGACGATCCCGAGCGCGGCGCTTCCGGCCGCGCGTTTCACAGCGCCGGTACTCGTTCGAGGGCGTCTTCGACGATCTCGCGACGACTCACGCCTGCCGCCTCCGGGGCGAGCAGCAGGCGGTGGCTCAGGACCGTCACGGCCAGCGCCTGAACGTCGTCGGGCAGCGCGTGGTCGCGCGAGTTCAGCGCCGCCAGTGCCTTTGCCGCCTTCAGCAGCATCAGCCCGGCTCGCGGCGACGCGCCCAGCTCGGTGCGCGAGTCGCCGCGGGTGCGCTCGAGCAGCGCGACGATGTAGCGCCGCAGCGGCTCGCTCGCGTGCACAGCCGCCGCGCTCTGCTGCGCCGCCGTCACGTCGGCCACGTCGGCCACCGCTTCGAGGTCCAGCACCTGGTCGCGCACCGCGTGATCAGCCAGCATCGCCGCTTCCTCGTTCGCGGGCGGATAGCCGAGCTGCACCCGCATCGTGAAGCGGTCCAGCTGCGCCTCGGGCAGCGGGTAAGTGCCCTCGTACTCGACCGGGTTCTGGGTCGCGAGCACCATGAACGGGCGCGCCAGCTCGTGCGTGTATCCGTCGACCGTGACGCTGCGCTCCTGCATCGACTCGAGCAGGCCCGACTGAGTCTTCGGCGACGCCCGGTTCACCTCGTCAACGAGCACCACGTTCGCGAACACCGGGCCGGGCCGGAACTCGAACCGGTTCTCGCGCTGGTTGTAGACGTTCGTGCCGACCACGTCCGACGGCAGCAGGTCCGATGTGCACTGCACCCGCGCGAACTCGGCGGCGATCGAGCGTGCGAGCGCACGCGCCAACGCGGTCTTGCCGACGCCTGGGTAGTCCTCGATCAGCACGTGCCCGTCGGCGATCAGCGAGACGATCACATCGCGCAGCGAGTCGTCCGGTACGCGCACGGCCCGGGACACGTTGTGACGCAACCGCTCGCCGAACTCGGCTACCCCGGCAACGCTCACATCCTGCGAGGCCATGTCACTCCTGCTCTTCCGGTCGTGTCAACTCGCGCACCGCGTCCGCTGGATCGGGCGCGCGCATCAGAGTTTCGCCAATCAGCACGGCGTCCACGCCGACACGCTCCAGCTCTTCGATCTCTTGGCGTGTGCGGATGCCGGACTCCGACACCACCGTCTTCCCTGTCGGGACGGCGGCGAGCAGGTCGACAGTGGTCTGGATGTCGACCGTGAAGTCCTCGAGGTTGCGGTTGTTGATCCCGATCACGTCTACGTCCAGCTCGAGCGCGCACTCGAGCTCCTCCTCATCATGAACCTCGACGATCGCGTCGAGGTCCAGTGCCTGCGCCTCCGCGTGGAGCCGCTCCAGGTCGTCCGCCCGCAGCGATCCGACCACCAGCAGCACCGCGTCGGCGCCTGCCACCTTCGCCTCGTACAACTGATAGAGGTCAACACAGAAGTCCTTGCGAAGGATCGGCAGCTCCGTCGCGCGGCGTGCTTCGTAGAGGTCGTCGAGCGATCCGCCGAAGTGCCTCTCCTCGGTGAGCACCGAGATGGCCGCTGCGCCGCCCCGCTCGTAGGCCTGGACGATCTCCGTGACGGACGCCCCCTCGCGGATCACTCCCGCCGAGGGCGAGCGACGCTTGTGCTCGGCGATCAGCGACGTGCGTGGCTGCGACAGCGCCTCCTGGAACGGCCGTCCCTCCCCACGTGATGCCAGCTCGTGCTCGAGCTGCGCGATCGGCCGCTCGCGCTTGCGGCGCTCAAGCGAGTCGCGCGTTGCCTGTACGAGCTCATCAAGACGCAGGCTCACGCCGGCGCCAGCTCCTTCGTCTTCGCCACGTACCGCTCGAGCAACTCGGCCGCGGCGCCCGTCGTGATCGCCTCCTCCGCCTCGCGGACGCCCGCCTGGATCGAGCCCGCCGCCGCCCCCACGTACAGCGCGGCGCCGGCGTTCAGCACGACCAGGGCGCGCTCGACCCCGTCGAGCTTGCCCGTCAGGACAGCCCGCGTCAGCTCGGCGTTCTCCGCCGGGCCCCCTTGCGCCAGTGAGTCCGCAGAGGCGCGCTCCAGCCCGGCCTCCTCAGGCGTCAGCGTGAAGCTGTCTATTTCCCCGCCCCTCAGCTCCACCACGTGCGTCGGCGCCGAAACGCTGAGCTCGTCAAGCCCATCTTCAGACGACACTATCAACGCGCTTTCGCTGCCAAGCCGGGCCAGCGCCCCGGCCATGGTCTCCAGGTACGCCGGATCGGAGACCCCGATCACCTGGCGCTTGGCGCCCGCGGGGTTCGTCAGCGGGCCGAGGAGGTTGAAGATGGTGCGCACCGCCAGGTCGCGCCGAACCGGGATCACATAGCGGGTGGCCTGGTGGTGCATGGGGGCGAACATGAAGCCGAAGCCGACCTCGGCGATGCACTCGGCGATCGCCGGCGGCTCCAGGTCGATCCGGGCTCCGAGCGCCTCGAGCACGTCCGCGGAGCCGCAGCGGCCGGTGGCCGAGCGGTTGCCGTGCTTCGCGATCGTCGCCCCAGCGGCCGCCGCCAGCAGGGCCGCCGTCGTCGACACGTTGAAGCTGGGAGCGCCGCCGCCGGTGCCGGCGGTGTCGACGACGTCGTCGCGGCCAAGCTCCACCCGGGTGGCGAGCGCGCGCATCGTGGACGCAAGGCCGGCCACCTCGTCGACGGTCTCCCCCTTCGTTCGCAGCGCGATCAGGAATGCGGCCGTCTGCACCTCGGTGACGCGGCCTTCCATGATCTCGCGCAGCACGGCGGCGGCCTCCTCGGCGGAGAGGTCGTGGCCGGAGGCGACCCGGTCGATCGCCGGCGTTACGACGTCGTTAGCCAAGGAAGTTCTCGAGGATCTTCTTGCCTTCGGGCGTCAGGATCGACTCCGGGTGGAACTGGACTCCTTCCGCCGGCAGCTCGCGGTGGCGGATCCCCATGACCACGCCGCCGCCGGTTGCGCTGACCTCGAGGACATCCGGCAGCTCGGGATCGACCACCAGCGAGTGATAGCGGCCGACTTCGATCCTCTCCGGCAGCCCCTCGAAGATGGTGCGTCCGTCGTGGTCGACGGTCGCCGTCTTGCCATGGACCGGCTCGTGTCGCACGACCTTGCCACCGAATGCCTGGCCCAGCGCCTGGTGCCCGAGGCAGACCCCCAGCACCGGCGTGCCGCGCTCGGCGAACGCGCGGACCGCCTCGATCGACACACCCGCCTCGTTCGGCGTGCACGGGCCGGGTGAGACGACGACGCGATCCGGCCGGCGCTCCAGCACGCCGCCGGCGTCGTTTCTCATCACCTCAAGCTCCGCCCCCAGCTCGCCGAGGTACTGCACGAGGTTGTAGGTGAAGCTGTCGTAGTTGTCGATGACAAGCACGTTCACGCCCAGTCCCCCTGGGCGCATGCGAGCGCGATCGCCTTCCAAACCGCCTGCGCCTTCGCCTCCGTCTCCCTGACCTCGTAGTCGGGATCGGAATCGGCCACGATCCCGGCGCCCGCCTGCACGTGCACGCGGCCGTCCTTCACGACGGCCGAACGGATGTAGATGCAGGTGTCCAGGTCGCCCGTGTACGACATGTAGCCGACGGCGCCGCCGTACGGGCCGCGCCCGTCAGGCTCGAGCTCGTCGATGATTTGCATGGCCCGGATCTTCGGCGCCCCCGAGAGGGTCCCGGCCGGCAGCGATGCTCGCAGCGCGTCCATCGCGTCGATGTCGCCGCGCATCGTCCCGGAGACCTCGCTGACGATGTGCATCACGTGCGAGTAGGTCTCGACGGCCATCAGCTCGTCCACGTGGACCGAGCCGTACTCGCTCACACGGCCGAGGTCGTTGCGCGCCAGGTCCACGAGCATCACGTGCTCGGCGCGTTCCTTCTGGTCGGCGAGCAGCGACTCTGCGCGGCGATTGTCCTCGTCGAGCGTGGCGCCGCGCGGGCGGGTGCCGGCGATCGGCCGCTGCGAGACGTGCCGCCCGGAGACCGTCACCAGCACCTCGGGGGACGCGCCCGCGATCTGGAAGTCCTCGAAGTCCAGGAAGTACATGTACGGGCTCGGGTTGACGGCGCGCAGGCCTCTGTAGATCGAGAACGCCTCGACCGGGCAGCCGGCGCTCCAGCGCTGGCTCGGCACGACCTGGTAGATGTCGCCGGCGCGGATGTAGTCCTTCGCCACGTCGACGCCTCGCGCGTAGCCGTCGTTGCCGACGTTCGATTCCCAGGGCGGCGGGTCGCATGGCTCGCGCCGCACCCGCGGGACGGGCGCGCCGAGGCGCTCGCGCACGTCGGCGATCGCGGCGACCGCGTCCGCGTAGGCACGCTCGAAGCCGTCGCCCGCAAAGACGTTGGCCAAGATCGTCAGCTCGCGGCGCAGGTGGTCGAACGCCAGCAGCACGTCGGACACCATGAGCGCGAGATCCGGCACGCCGAGCTCGTTCTGCCGCCGGCCGACGGTGGGCTCCGCCCAGCGCACCAGGTCGTATCCGAACAGCCCGACCGCGCCGCCGGCGAACGGCGGCAGATCGGCAAGCGGCGCTGCCCGGTAGCGGGACAGCTCCTCGCTGACGGCGGCGTACGGATCGTCGAACTCGCGCGGTTCGCCGTCGATCGTCAGGACGCCCTTGTCCAGGCGGATCAGCGAACGCGGATGCACGCCCAGGAACGACCAGCGGCCCACGCGCTGCCCACCCTCGGCCGACTCCAGCAGAAACGATGGACCGGAGCCGCGCAGCTTCAGGTACGCCGAGACCGGCGTCTCGGTGTCGGCGATGAACGTGTGGCGAAGCGGGACGAGCGAGTGCTCGGCGGCGAGCGCGCGCGCCTCGTCCAGGCTCGGACGGATCTCGAGGCCCTCAGCGACGACGGGCATTGAGGACCTCGTAGGCGTCCGTGAGCGAGAGCCCACGCGAGGCCAGCAGCACGCTCAGGTGGTAGAGCACGTCAGCGGCCTCCTCGGCCACGCGCTCGTCGGGTTCGTCGCGCGCGGCACGGGCAACTTCTTCAGCCTCCTCCTCGACCTTCTCGCCGATCAACGGTGGCTCGGCGAGCAGCTTTGCCGTCCACGAGCCTTCCGTCGGCTCCGCCCGGCGGAGGGCGATCACGCGCTCGAGCGCCGGCAGCGCCTCGTGCGGAGCAACGGCTAGGTCACCGTTGTGGAAGCAGGTGCGCTCGCCCGTGTGGCAGGCGGGGCCGGCCGGCTCGACCAGCGCCAGCAGCGTGTCTGCATCGCAATCCCAGCGCAGCTCGCGCACGCGCTGAACGTTCCCCGACGTCTCCCCCTTGTGCCACAACTCCTGCCGCGAACGGCTCCAGAACCAGATCTCGCCGGTTTCACGCGTGCGCGCGAGAGCCTCCTCGTTCATGTAGGCAAGGGTCAGGACCTCCCCCGTGTTCCAGTCCTGGACCACACACGGGAGCAGGCCGTTTTCGCCGAAGGCGACGTCGTCCAAGAACCAAAGTTAAGCGGGCGGCGGAACCTATTCGATGCCGAGACGGTCGAGCAAGCTCTCGTCGCGCCGCCAGCCCTTACGGACCCGCACGCGCAGGTCCAGGAAGACGCGCCGCCCGAGCAGCGCCTCCATCTCCTTGCGGGCGGCGCTACCGACGTCGCGAACCATGCGCCCTCCCCGCCCCACGAGGATGCCCTTCTGCGACTCCGTCTCCGCCCAGGCGTGGGCGATCACGGTGATCAACCCGTCCTCACGCTCCTCGAGCTCGTCGACCTGCACCTCGACGGCGTGCGGGATCTCGTCGTGGGTGCGGTGGAGGATCTGCTCACGGACGATCTCGGCCAGCCGCACCTCGAGCGACAGGTCCGTCGTCTCCTCGGGCGGATAGAGGAGCGGGCCCTCCGGCATCAGCTCGACCAGCGCCTTGACGGCCTCGCGAACGCCCGCGCCGGTCTTCGCGCTCACGGGGAAGATCTCGCCCTGTACGCCGAGCGCGTCGACCTCCTGCAGATGCTCGACGGTCTGCGAGCGCTTGAGCAGGTCAACCTTGTTCAGCACGGTGACAGTCGGCACGCCGACCTGCTTGATGGCCTCCGCGATGAAGCGGTCACCGGCGCCGATCTGCTCGTGCCCGTTGAGGACGAACAGCGCTGCGTCCGACTCACGCAGCTCCAGCTCCATCCGCCGTTGCATGCGCTCGGTCAGCGGGTCACGCGGACGTTGCACGCCCGGAAGGTCGACCAGAACGAGCTGCCAGCTATCGCCCGTCGCTACCCCGCGGATGGCGCGCCGCGTCGTCTGCGGGCGCGGCGAGACGATCGCGACCTTCGTCCCGACGATCTGGTTCAGCAACGTCGACTTGCCCACGTTCGGGCGGCCCGCCAGCGCTACGAAGCCTGCGCGCGTCATGCCGATAGGGACTCCATCACACGGTCCTGAAGGGCGAGCATCGCACCGTCGTCGGTTTCGTGGTCATAGCCGCACAGGTGAAGCACCCCGTGGACGACCGCCTCGACCAGATCCTGCGTGTGCTCGGGGCAGATGACGACGTCGCCGAGCTCGCGTGGACCGGCAACCGCCTCGTCCTCGTCGATCGGGAACGACAGGACGTCGGTGGGCGTGTCCTTGCCGCGATGCTCACGGTTCAGCTCTCGGATGCGCGCCTCGTCGACCAGCTCGATCGCGAGATGGCCATCCCCCACGCCCGCGGCGGCGAGGGCCGCCTCAGCTGCGCGCCGGAAGCGCGGATCATCGGTGTCGATCTCGATCACGCGTGCGGATCGGGAACGCCCGCGCTCAGCGCGAGGCGCGGCGACGCAGCTCGGGTGCCTGCTGTGCGGCGTGCTCGTCGTAGGCCGCCACGATCCGCTGGACGAGCTTGTGCCGGACGACGTCCTCCTGCTTCAGGCGGATGAACGCGATGTCGTCGACCCCCTCGAGGATCTCGCTGACCACGACGAGCCCGGAGCGCTTGTCGCGCTCGAGGTCGATTTGCGTGATGTCGCCGGTGACCACCATCTTCGAGTTGAAGCCGAGCCGGGTGAGGAACATCTTCATCTGCTCGGGCGTGGTGTTCTGCGCCTCGTCGAGGATGATGAACGCGTCGTTCAGGGTGCGGCCGCGCATGAACGCGAGCGGCGCGACCTCGATGACCCCTCGCTCGAGGTGCTGGTTGACCCGCTCGGGCTCGAGCATCGCGTAGAGGGCGTCGAAGAGCGGGCGAAGATACGGATCCACCTTCGCCATCACGTCGCCCGGGAGGAAGCCCAGCCGCTCGCCGGCCTCGACGGCCGGCCGCGTGAGCACGATCCGGTTGACCTCCCGGCGCGAGAGCGCAGCGACCGCCATTGCGACCGCGAGGAATGACTTCCCGGTGCCCGCCGGCCCGATGCTGACGGTGATCGTGTTGTGGCGGATCGCGTCGAGGTACCGCTTCTGGTTGAGCGTCTTCGGCGCCACACGCAGGCCGCGGTGCGACCAGACGACGTCCTCGAGGATGCCGCGCGGCGACTCGTGCTGTTCGAGCGCCCCGGAGATCGCCTCGATCGTCCCCGGCGCGATCTCCAGGCCCTGCCGGACCAGGTCCGAGACCTCGTCGACGACGCTCTCGGCCAACTCGACGTCGACTTCCTGGCCTTCCAGCGTGAGCATGTTGCCGCGCAGGAAGACGTCGCACCCGAGGCGGTCCTCGAGCGTCTTGATGACGGCATCGCCAGGGCCGGCGAGCTCGGCGGCGACGTCGTTGGAGAGCTCGATCTGACGCCGCACTAGGGGTTCAGCAGCTCCTGGACCATTGCGCTCACGCGCTTTCCGTCGGCGCGCCCCTTGACCTGCGGCATCACGGCCGACATGACCTTGCCCATCTCCCTGGGAGAGCTCGCGCCGCTTTCGGCGACTGCGTCGCCCACGATCGCGCGCAGCTCCTCGTCCGAAATCTGCGCCGGCATGTAGGCCTCGATGATCGTCGCCTCGCGCTCCTCGGCGTCGGCGAGGTCCTGGCGCGCGGCCTCGCGGTAGGCCTCGGCGGCCTCGATCCGGCGCTTGCGCTCGCGCTGCAGGACGGCAACCTCGTCGTCGTTGCCCTCCTTGGCGGCCTTCTGCAGCTCGTTGGCGATCAGCCGCAGCGCGCTGACCCGCTCGCGGTCGCCCGCCTTCAGCGAAGCGGTCACGTCGGCCTGCACCTGTTCGAGCACAGCTATGTACTTAGTGTAGGAGCCGCATGGACGCCTCCACGATCGCCTGCTGCACCTTCGACTGCTACGGGACGCTGATCGACTGGGAAGGTGGCTTGGGCACCTTCCTTTATGACTTCGCGCTGCGCTCGCGCGAACGGGAGCCACCGTCAGGGCGTGAACTGCGCGAGCGCTGGGAGGCGATTCAGTTCGAGGTGATCCGGGGCGAATACCGCCGCTACGCCGACGTGCTGGCCGAGAGCCTGCACCGGCTGGCCGACGAACGCGGTTGGCCGTACACGCCGGAGGAGGGGAAGGCACTGGCGCGCTCGATGCGCTCGTGGCAGCCGTTCCCGGACACGGCCCCGGCCCTGCGGCGCGCGCACGAGGCCGGGCTGCGCCTGATCATCGTCTCGAACACGGACGCCGACATCCTCCAGCACTCGCTCCGCCAGATCGAGGCGCCGGTCGACGAGGCCGTGACAGCCGAGGACGTGCGCTCCTACAAGCCGGGCACACCGCACTTCGAGCGCGCCCTCGAGGTGGCAGGCGTACCCGCCGAGCAGATCCTCCACATCGCGTTCGGCTTCAAGTACGACATCGGGCCGGCGCAGGAACTCGGGTTCCGAAGCGCCTGGGTCAACCGTCGTGACGAACCGCGGCCTGGGCCGGCTCGTCCTGATCTCGAGTGGCGAGACCTGTGGGGTCTCGCGGAACTGGCGGATGCGCGCTGAGCGCGATCCGCGCCATCGCCCTGCCGCTGGCCTTGTAGGGCGAGATCACATCGCTCGCGCCGGCGCGGAGCAGCTTGCGCTCGGACGCCTCCTCGGACGCCCGCGCGATGATCTCGATGTCGGGCGCGAGCTCGCGCGCGCTCAGGGTGATGAAGACGTTCTCGGCGTCGGAGTCCACGCAGGCGATGATGGCCCGCGCCCGCTTGATGCCGGCCTCGAGCAGCAGCGCGTCGTCCGATGCGGAACCGTGCAGGTAAAGCACCTCCATCTCCTCCACCGCCTCGCGCGAGTCCGCATCGCCGTCGATCACGACGAAGTTGACGCCCTCTGCGTGAAAGTCGCGCGCAACCTGCTGGCCAACGCGCCCGAAGCCGCAGATCAGGTAGTGGTCGCTCATGTGCTCGATCTGCCTCTCCATTTTCCACACCCCCAGCAGGCCGGTCATGTGACCGGCGACGAACAACTCGACGAACGTGACAAGCAGGTAGAACAGCGTGCCGAGCCCGAACGAGATCAAGGCGATCTCGACGAGCTCGCCGACGATCGTGCTCGGGTGCGGCAGCGAGCCAATTGTGGCCACGATGTCGACCGACCAGACGATGCCGTGCCACCAGCTGACCTTCTCGGCGATCGACAGGATCGTCGCGCCGGCCAGGGTCAGCAGTGTCAGCGCCGCGAGCAGCGTGACCAAGCGGCGCAGGAAGTGCCCGACCTCGCGGCGGGCGAGCGCGGCACTCGGCGGACTCGATCCAGTACCGCGATCGCTGAAGTGATCGAACCATCGGCTTGGCACGTGAGAAGCCTAAGCGAGCAGGAGGGCACTCCAGCCGAGGCTCGAGAGACGTCGCCGCTCGCGGAGCGGAGTGAATGCGGCAGCGACCTCGTCCGCCTCGAGCTCCAGCAACCCGGAGACGATCAACGTCGGCGGCGGATGACCGCCCCAGAGCTCGGCGACGCGCAGGAGCAGCGGGCGCATGAGGTTGGCGGCGACGACCTCGGCTTTGGGCGCCGGGGTGTTGCGGAGGTCGCCGCGCTCGACCGATGCGAGCGCGGGGATCCGGCCGATCACGGATGGTTCGGGTGCGCCGAGCGCCACCCCGTTCACGAGCGCATTCGCGCGCGTCGCCTCGATTGCCTGCGGCTCGGCATCGATCGCCGCAACGGGAGCGAAGCCAAGCTTCGCCGCCGTGATCGCCAGCACGCCGGAGCCGCAGCCCAGGTCGGCGAACGAGCCATTCGGCTTCAGGCCGAGCATCAACTCCAGGCAGAGCGCCGTGGTCGGGTGCGAGCCGGTGCCGAACGCCTGACCCGGATCGATCACGATCTCGGTCACGTTGGGACGCAGCGCTGCTTGCTCCCACGGCGGCCGCACGTAGATCCGCCCGCCGATCAGCACCGGCCGGTGGAAGCGCTTCCAGCGTTCGGCCCAGTCGTCCGGGACTTCCCGCCCGGATACCTGAACCAGCACTCCGCCGACCTCGGCTTCGCCCTCGGGGAACGACGGCAGCTCGCCCGGCGCGCCGTAGACGGCAAACTCCGTGAAGCCATCGCCGTCGACCTGCTCGACGCCGCTCGGCGCGATCTCGATCAGCGCTGCGAGCACGATCTCCGCCTGATCGGCGGGCGCGCGGAAGGAGAGCCTGATCACTCAGTGAAAGGCGCGGCGGAGGCGCTTGAGGACCGATTCGTGCTCGTGCAGATTGTCGTCGGTGAGCGAACCCTCCAGCCGCTCGAGCAGGTCACGCTGGTCCTCTGTGAGGTTGCGCGGGACGATCACGTTCAGCACCACGCGCTGGTCGCCACGCCTGCTCCGCCCGAGTGTCGGCATCCCGCGTGCCTTGAGCGTCACGGCCGTGCCTGGCTGCGTGCCCGCCGCCACCTCGATCTCCTCCTCGCCCTCGAGCGTGGGGACCATGACGGTGGTGCCGAGCGCCGCCTGCGACACCGACAGGTTCACCACCGTGACCAGGTCGCTGCCCTCGCGGACGAAGCGCTCGTCCTCGACGACTGTGACCAGCACGTAGAGATCGCCGGGCGGCCCGCCGTTCTCGCCGGAGTGGCCGCGACCCGCGAGCCGGATGCGCTGCTCGTCGGAGATGCCCGCCGGGATGTCCACCGTGAGCGAGCGACGAACGGCACGACGTCCGCGGCCGGAGCACTCGCTGCACGGCTCGCGCACGATCTGGCCGGTGCCACCGCAGGCATCGCACGAGGCGGTCCGGACCAGCTGGCCGAACGCCGTGCGCGACACCGCCTGCAGCTGCCCGGTGCCGCCGCAGCGACGACAGGTGTCCACCGGCGTGCCCGGCTCCGCGCCGCGGCCGCCGCAGCGGGCGCAGGTGTCGACCACCTCGTACTCGACCGTGCGCTGCACGCCGATCGCGGCCTCGAGCAGCGAAACCTCCACATGGACGGCCACGTCGCCACCTTGTACGGCCATCGGGCCGCCGCGGCCGCCGAAGCCGAACGGGTCGGAGCCACCGAAGAAGGCGTCGAAGATGTCCGCGAACGACCCGAAGCCCTGGAAGTTCGGCGCGTAGCCGCGCGAGTCGAGCCCCTCCCAGCCGTAGCGGTCGTAGACCGAGCGCTTCTCGGCGTCGAGCAGGATCTCCTGCGCCTCCGCCAGCTCCTTGAACTTCTCCTCGGCCTGCGGATCGTCCTGGTTGACGTCCGGGTGCAGCTCGCGCGCCCTCGATCGGAAGGCCTTCTTGATCTCGCGCTCGGACGCGTCGCGCCCGACGCCGAGGATCTCGTACGCTTCGCGCTTCATTCGTACAGCTCCCCGACGAAGCGCGACAGCTCATCAGCCGCTGCGCGCACCGACGAGATCGCGCGGCCGTAGTCCATCCGGACTGGCCCGATCACGCTGACGGCGCCCAGATGGCGCGCGCCTGGTCCGTACCGGCTGGCCACGATCGACAGGGACTTCAGCTCGGCACGCTCGTTCTCCTGCCCGATCCGCAGGAAGACGCGCGGCTCGTCGATCGCGTGCTGCAGGATCGACAGCAGGACGACCCGGTGCTCGAGCATCAGCATCAGGTCGCTCAGCTGCGAAACCTCCTGCACGCGGTCCTCGGACATCAGACGCGCGGCACCGTCGACGTAGAGCGTGTCGCCGGCGCGCTGCTCGAGCTCGGTGAACGTGGGCAGAAGCGTGGCGAGGAACCCGCGCTCCGCGGGCGGCAGCGACGGGTCCGACAGCTTGGCGTTGATCATGCGCGCGCCGACGCTCATGCCACTGAGCTCCTCGTTCAGGTAGCTGCGCGCCCAGTCGATCAGGCCCGGGTCGAGCGCCCGCATCGAGGGGATCAGGCGCTTGGTCACACCACCGGTCGAGGTGATGACCACGATCATCGCCAGCTGCGGCTGCAGGGCGAGCAGCTCGATGTGCTTGATCGTCGAGGTCGCGATCGGCGGCGCCGTCACGATCGCCAGCAGGTTCGTGACCTGCGAGAGCTGCTCGGTGGCGGCGCGCATGGCCTCGTCGATCTCGCGCCGCGACAGCTCGAGACGGACCGGGTGGCTCGCGACCGGCAGGTTGCCGTCCTCGAGCATGTCGTCCACGTACTGGCGGTAACCGCGGTCGGTCGGCTCGCGACCGGCAGAGGTATGCGGATGGCGCAGCAGGCCCACCTCCTCGAGGCGCGCGAGCTCCGCGCGTACGGTCGAGGAGCCCCAGGGCACCCCCGGCTGCTCCGACAGCCACTTCGAGCCGACCGGCTGGCCGCCCGCGACGTGCGCCTCGATGACCTTCTCGAGCAGGAAGCGCTGACGCTCGTTGATCTCCACGTTGGAGAGTTTCGCAGCGAGTGTCAGTCGTCCAGCGCGTCGAGCAGCTTGCCGACCGGCGCCTCCGCCCAGGGCATGCGCCGCCCACGGTTGATCTGGTAGCGGTTGCGCCTGCCGATCCTGGTCGAGGCGACCAGGCCGCCGGCGCGCAGCTCGGCGAGAATCCGCTGCACCGCACGCTCCTTTATCCCGACCAGCTGTGCGAGGTCGCTGACCCGGACGTCCGGGTCGCGCGACAGGCAGACGAGCACCTTTCCGTGATTGGAGAGGAGTTCCCAGCCGCAATCGCGCCCCGCCGCAGGCATCCACCCGAACATGCCCCGTCCGCCGTCGAGACATGCTCGGATATTCGTCTACTCGGTGAGCTCGGCCTCGGCGTTCTTGACGATCTCGCGGTCGCCCTGGCGCGCGACGAGGTCGAGGACGCCGTTTCCCATCTCGGTTGCGGTGATGACGATCTCCTCCCCGGGCAGGCCGATGCCGCGGAACTGCACCGACAGCCGCTTGAGCTTGCGTGGGTCGCCGCCGCCGGCCTCAACGGCGGCTCGTGCGACCTGGGCCATGCTCCATAGGCCGTGGAGGATGTTCGAGGGGAACCCCGCGGCCTTCGCGAGCTCGGGATCGAGGTGGATCGGGTTGAAGTCACCTGAGGCGCCGGCGTAACGGAAGGGAAGGTACTTGTCAGGCGTCACCTTGAGCTCGCTCATCGCACGATGTTCGTCCACGTGCCGCGGACGACCTCCTGGCCATCCTGGTTCTTGGAGACCGACTCGAAGACGTAGAACTTGCGGCCGTCCTTCTCGCTGAAGTCCTTGAAGGTCGTCTCGGTGGTGATGGTGTCGCCGGCGCACACCGGCTCGGCCCATACGAACTCCTGGCCGCCGTGCACCATCCGCATGAAGTCGATCCCGATCTCGGGGTCGAAGATCGGCGGGCCCACGGAGCCCGCGGAGTAGACGACCGCGAACATCGGTGGCGCTACCAGGTCGCGGTAGCCGGCTTCTTGCGAGGCCTGGCGGTCCTGATAGATCGGGTTCGTCTCCCCAACGGCGTTTGCGTACTCGCGGATCTTCTCGCGCCCCACCTCGTACTCGAACGGCGCGAATGTCTTCCCCCTGGCGCGAAGCGCGATCGTGGAGGCCGAAGACCGGTCACCGCCGTTTGCCTCACTCATCGGCGGCCATTTTCACCGCCGAGGTCGAGGACGGCCAGGAAGGCCTCCTGCGGGACCTCGATGCGGCCGACCTGCTTCATCCGCTTCTTGCCCTCCTTCTGCTTCTCGAGCAGCTTGCGCTTGCGCGTGATGTCGCCGCCGTAGCACTTGGCGATCACGTCCTTGCGCACCGGCTTCACGGACTCGCGGGCGATGATCTTCGAGCCGATCGACGCCTGGATCGCGACCTCGAACTGCTGGCGCGGGATCTGCTTGCGCAGCCGCTCGGTGAGCGCGCGGCCCGCGCCGTATGCCTTGTCCTTGTGGACGATCATCGAAAGCGCGTCGACCGGGTCGCCCGCCAGCAGGATGTCGAGCTTCACCAGGTCGGACGGCCGCAGCCCGAGCAGCTCGTAGTCGAGCGAGGCGTAGCCCTTCGTGCGCGACTTGAGCTGGTCGAAGAAGTCGAGCACGATCTCGGCGAGCGGCAGGTCGTAGTGGAGCTGCACGCGCTCCTGCGAGAGGAAGGTCATGTCCACGTGG